>CANROF010000089.1 GCA_947632155.1 uncultured Oscillospiraceae bacterium | reverse complement strand
TGCAGACGGATTCCCTGACCCTGACCGCGGATACAGACTGGAAAGGCACCTTTGAAAACATCCCTGAGACTGACGAGGACGGAAAGGCCATTACTTACACCGTTGACGAGGTTACAGTCCCCGGCTGGACCAAGAGCATTGAGGGCTACACCATCACCAACACCAGAGGCGAGTCCGAAAAGACCGATATTTCCGTCAAGAAGGTCTGGAAGAACAGCGACGGCTCCGACGCCGCCGCGAACATTCCGCCTGACCTGACCGTGACGCTTTACAGCGGCGAGAACGTGGTCGATACCACCGTGCTGAACGCCGGCAATAGCTGGGCGCACACTTTCGCCGGCCTTGACAAGTACGATATTAACGGAAACCTTATCGTTTACACGGTGCAGGAGAGCCCCGTGGACGGCTGGACGCAGGAGGGCCTGACCGGCGACGCCGCGACGGGCTTCACATTCACCAACACCCGCAACGAGCCCGGCACCACCGGACTTAGCGTGACCAAGAGATTCGTTGAGCACGACGGCGTTACTCCCGCCACGGAGAATTTGCCCGCGTCCGTCACCGTTCGGCTTTATAAGAACGGAGAGCCCACCGAGACAACCGTCGAGCTGAACGCCGCCAACAACTGGAACGGCAGCTTCGCGGACCTCCCCGAGCAGGACGTCAACGGCAACGCCATCAACTACACCTTGGCCGAGGATGATGTCCAGGGCTGGACCTCCGCTTCCGTCAACGACGGTAGCAGCTACACCATCACCAATACCCGCGACACCATCTCTCTGGACGTCAACAAGGTCTGGCTCAACCTGGACGGCACCACCGCCGCCCCCAAGGGCGCGTCCGTGGTCGTGACGCTCATGAACGGTGAGAGCACGGTTGGAAGCGCCACCCTCAGCGACGCCAACGGTTGGAAGGCCACCTTCAAGGGCCTTGACCCCAACGGCAGCTATACCGTCGTTGAGGAAGCCATAGCCGGCTACACCTCCACCGTCACCCGCAACCCCGATGGCAGCTTCACCGTCACCAACCGGGAAAACGAGCCGGAGACGACCTCCCTCACCGTGAGCAAGACCTGGGCCGATTACAACGGCAACGCCATGGCGGCCCCCGAGGGCGCGTCCGTCACCGTGAGGCTCTATGACGGCGAGACGGAGCTGCGCTCCTTCGAGCTGAACGCCGCCAACGGCTGGACCCACACCTTCGCCGACCTTGACCCCGACGGAGATTACCGCATCACCGAGGACGCGTACACCGGCTTCACTACCACCGTCACCGTCAACCCCGACGGCAGCGTCACCGTCACCAACACCCAGACGCCCCCGCCGCCTCCCAGCGTCAGCTATACCTCCGTCTCCGTGCGGAAGGTCTGGAACGACGCCGGATTTGAGGCCCAGCGGCCCGAGAGCGTTGAGGTCCAGCTTTACCGGGACGGCGCGGCCTACGGCGCCGCCGTGACCCTCAGCGAGGCCAACGGCTGGAGCTACGCCTGGCAGCTCCTCGATGACGAGTACACATGGACGGTGGGCGAGGTCAACGCCCCCGCGGGCTACGCCTCCGCGGTCACCGGAAACGGCGCGGACTTCGTCATCACCAACACCTACACCGTTCCCGAGCCGGAGTTCGGGTCCCTGACGGTCGCCAAGGCCGTGGAGGGCCTGGACGAGGCCGACAGGAGCTACACCTTCACCGTCACCGGCCCCGAGGGCTACAGCACCACCGTGACGGTCCCGGCCAACGGCAGCGTGACGCTGACCGGCCTTGTGCCGGGCGTCTACACCGTCACCGAGGACGTCAACGACGCCGGGGTGGAGGGCTACATGCTGGTGGACGTCACCGGCGAGGGCAGCGTTGAGGTCGCCGCCAACGCCACGGCGAATATCCAGGTGACCAACGTCTACGAGCCGGAGACGGAGATTCCCGACGAGCCGCCTCCGCTGACGGACCTGCCGGATGTGCCGCCTCCGCTGACGGAGATCCCGGACGACGACGTGCCTCTGGACGACCTGCCGGAGACGGGCGACAAGTCCCGCTTCGGAGCGTGGCTGGCCCTGATGGCCTCCTCCCTCACCGGCGCCATCGCATTTCTGCACATGGCCACAAAAACGCGGAACGAAAAGGAGCCACTTACTCAGGCCGCCGCAGAGAAATCCGTCAATATCACGCAAAAGAAAGCTACCCGAGGCGATGGCCGTCCCGGCGGCGTAGATGAGAATTCCCAAAAAAGCATTGGGACCGCCGTCCGGCTCGATGGTCAGGGCCGGCAGCGCACTTTTCCCGACAGAGCGCTCATAGACCGCAAAGTCAAAGCGGCCGGTGTATCTGTTTCCGGAGGGGAGAATGCTGCCAATGGCGTGATTCAAATTATCCATGAATGCCGCCGAGGACGGGAGAATTGGCAGATCATGCGAAATTGTCTTTGACGGACCAAAGCAGGGGCCGCCGTTTACCTGCATTTTTCAAATGCGGCATCCCCGTTGGAGCGGAGGTGGTCCTTGAGGCGAAGCCCGACGTGGTGGACACCGTCAAGGACGAGCGGCAGATCGAGTATAACGGCAAGCCCTACTCTCTCTCCGCTCTGGCGCAGGAGGTCCTCCAAACTCCGTACCCCCTCCAGGGCCCGGTTTTCTGGACATATCAGGGCAAAAAGCTGAGGGACATCCGCCTGGAGCGGGAAAAGCAGGGACTGTATCAGGGATTAGTATTATTCCGTATAAATGCACATAGACGGCTTGTGATTTCTCACAGGCCGTCTTTTGATATGGATTCCCAAAGCGCCTTGTACTGTTCGTAGGCGGGCGCTTTCCAAATGCGAAGCTCATACTAATATCCAATTAAAAAAAGACATTCGCGCCGGACTTTTTCGCGCCATGCTGCGTCAGCCGCCTTGGAAATACCAATGGGTATTCCCTGCGGCGTCTTCCTTGCCTGACACGAAAAATCCTCGCCGCTCGGTGTCTTCTTTTAAATGGATATTAGTATCAGACTATCCGGATAATAAATGAATAATTTTATCTGGAAATAGTATAACGTGCGCAACAGGGCAAACTCTTGGTAAGATATAGGTAGCGGCGGAGATCGCCGGAATTTGATCTTATAAGGAGGAAGCCAAATGCGCAGGAAAAGTTGTAGAATTAGCCAGGATATGATCGGTTCATTTGTTGCCCATCTTCGCTCTGAGGAGCGGGAGGAGAGTACGATACAGAAGTACTGCCACAACGTTGAGGAATTTGCTGTCTGGTTAGAGGGCAGAGAAGTTACGAAAGCAGTAGCGGTGGAGTGGAAGGAGTCTTTGCAGGACGGTAGATTTGCTCCGGCTACAGTCAATGGGAAAATCGCGGCGGTGAATGCGTTTTTCAGGTTTGCCGGGTGGGAGGAGTGCCATCTTAGGGCGCTGCGGCTTCAGCGGAGGGTGTTCCGGGACCCGGGGCGGGATTTGACGCAGGGAGAATACGAGAAGCTCATCCAGGCGGCATATGCCCGGAACGACGAGCGGCTGGCGCTGCTGATGGAGACGATCTGCGCCACGGGGATTCGGGTATCGGAGGTCAAATATATAACGGTGAAGGCCGTCAATCAGGGTCGGGCCGTCATTGCCTTAAAAGGAAAAATCCGGACGATCATATTGCCGGGGAAGCTCTGCAAACGCCTTCAAAAGTATATAAAAAAGAACAAAATCGCCTCCGGCGAGGTGTTCCTCACCGGAAGCGGAAAAGGTATGTCAAGACGTCAAATTTGGGCGGAAATGAAGAAAATCTGCCTTTTTGCGCACGTGGAGCCATCAAAAGTATTCCCGCACAATTTGCGGCACTTGTTCGCGCAAACATATTATAAGGTCTACCGCGACATCGTGAAGCTGGCCGACGTCCTCGGCCATTCCAGCGTGGAGACAACCAGAATCTACCTCATCTCCACCGGCCAGGAGCACGCCCGCCAGATGGACCGGCTGGGACTGGTGGTCTGATTGCGGAATATTCATTCTGCCCCCGTCCAAAGTGTCCAACTCACAAAGCTCATACATATTAACACGAAACGACTTCATTTGCAATATATGATTTGCGAATAATCTGAAATTTTTGCATGACAATTTCAGACTGCCGTGGAAAAAATATGGCAGTCTTGCTTAATTGCGCCTTATTGACCCCCGCGGAGTGATATGCTCCCCCTATAGTAGACAGTGAAAAGGAAAAACGCTGTCGAGATAGGGGGAGCATAGATATATGAAGGAC
>CANROF010000088.1 GCA_947632155.1 uncultured Oscillospiraceae bacterium | reverse complement strand
AGGAGGAAACACTACATGAAGACTCTGAAAAAGACCCTGTGCTTGGTCTTGGCAGTAGTCATGGCAGTCGGCGTACTTGTCCTTCCTGCTAACGCGGCGAAAACCGAAGGAATGACAAAGTACGAAGACTTCGATGACCACACCGAGATCAACGACAACTACAAGACGGCGGTTGCCACTCTTACCGGGATGGGCATTATTACCGGTAAGGGTACCGGGTATAGACCCAAGGCCACGCTGACCCGGCAGGAAGCTGCTGTCATGGTTGTCAATGTTATGATGAATGTCAAGGACAAGAACGCTGGCCTTACCGGCTACAGCGATCAGTTCACCGACATTATCGACAGCACCATCTTTGCCAGGAAGGAAATCAACTACCTTGCCGTCAACGGCGTTATCAGCGGCGTGGGCGATGGAAAGTTCAGCCCCAATGGCACCCTTTCTACTTATCAGCTCCTGACCATGCTTATGCGGGTAGCTGAGAAGAAGAACGGCTATGTTCCCGCCAACTCCGGCGAGTGGAAAGCCGACGCAATCACTTTCGCTACCGATTACGGCATTTACGACGATGATGCTCTTACGAGCCTCTTTTCCGGCAACCTTGATGACGCCCCCACTCGTGAGCAGACCGCCCAAATCATTTGGGACGTTATCACTCACTCCACCACTACCGCTGGCTCTGGCTTCGACGTTATTAATAAAAAGACCAACGCTGTTGTTGCTAAGAACGTTGATGCTGCCCAGTTGGCTTTCTGGAGAGCGATTCTTGATGATGATTTCAGCTTTGAAATTGCCAGTGACATCACTAATTCCATCGCCGGTAAGCTCTATAACCTCGACGCCGACACGGATTCCGATCCCTTTGGCCGTGTGACTGATACCTATATCAACACCGCCAACGGCGATACCTATTCCGCGTTCCCCCGTGTTCCGGTTAAAACTGTGTATGATCAGCTCAGCACAAAGGAGCTCTTCGAGCTTCTGGGCTATGACACCAGTAAGGCCCAGACCATGTTCGCCAAGTACTGGGAAGATGGCGTAACAGATAAGTACTTCAGTGGCATTTCCAAAGATCAGAATGGTTACGTTACCCTGAATTCCAGCGCGAGTTTTACTTATGGTTCTGCGGGTGCTACCATTGAGATTTATGCTGCCGGAACCGGCACTGTCGATGGCAAGACTGTCAACATGTTTGACATTGTTGTAATCAACAACTATGTTGCCACTGTTAATGACGATCCTGACCCCGAGGGCGAAATCAACCTCGGCACGATTACTCCCAGTTACGATTCTGCTGATGCTGTTACGCTGAAGGATGTTGCTGCCGGTACTGTTAAGAAAGGCGACGTCGTTGTTTACAATGTCGATGCTAAGGACGGTAAGGTCTACAACCTCCAGGCTCTCACACCTGCGCAGGGCTATATTGATGCCGTCAGCACAAGCACTGACAAGTTCTTCCGTGTAAACGGCCTCAAGAACTACTATGCGGCGAAGACTGCTACCGGTAATGTTAATGCCTTTGGTGCTGACTTTACCCCCAACAAGACCACGATCTATGATGTGTTTACCGTCAACGGATTTGTTGCGTATGTAAGAATTGCACAGGATGCGGTTGCTCCCAGCGTTCCTCTTGTTTACACCTATGTACTTGATGTTGACTGGGTTGTCGGCAACGATGCCAGCAGTGGAAACGGCGCACTGTTCCCCTCTGATCCTACTCCTTATAAGGACTCTCAGGCTAAGGCCCGTATCCTTGACCTCACCACCGGCACTGTTCGCGATGTTGAACTTCTCGTAGTTACTGATACCGATACCGCTGGAACTACTCATTGGTATCTCGCCAATGCCCTTGGCACCAAGAGCACCACCGAGATTACAGCGGTTGAGAATGCTAAGTCGAAATGGCAGACATCTCTTAAGGAGCACTTTGCGTCTTTCGTTGAGATCGACGGCAAGTATGTCCTGACCGGTGTTCCTGGCGATTCCACTACCGCTCTTGAGAAAGCGGCTACGCTTACTAAGAACAGCCCCGTAGTTAAGGTTGGAAGCAACTCCTACTATGCTACCAATGCCACAAAGTTCGTTCAGGTTAAGGGAACCAATGTGAATGAAGTTGTTACTTTCACTGCTCCTACTGAGCTTAACGGCTATGCAAGCTTCACTAAGGATGTTCCGGCCGATGGAACTACTCTTGAGAAGGCTCTTGTAGTCCATAAAAATGGTGTTGTTGATGTAATCTATAGCGTCAGCATTACCATTCCCGAAAAACCCTCTGGTGAGGATGAGTACGATCACGTTGTTTACCTCGGCGCTGGTGAGCGCGACAGCAACGGCTATTCCTACAACTTCCTTATTGATGGCGAGGTCAAAAGCATCTACAGTACCGATTCTCAGAATCTCACAGGTGATGATGTTGGTAAGGTTTATACCCTTAAGACCAACAAGTCTGATGGTAAGATCAACGGCACTCCCAGTGGGAAGAGTTCTACCATTACTGGTAAGCTTGAACTTGTTCAGACTGAGTACATCGTTGTTGCCGGACAGGTCTATAACCTCGACGCCGGTTGCATTATCTTCGATAATATGAAGACCTCCAGCGGCGCTCCCAAGGGCCTTGTGACCACGTATCCGGAGCTCTCTAAGGATGTTCAGGTTACCGTTTACAAGGTTGGCGGTACAGGCAGTAACAAGGATAGTGTTGACCTTGTGATTATCAACAGTTACAATGCCTAATTCCCCGTAAATCATCCATTTCGCAAAACAAATTTCCGGGCTCCGCGCTAACGCGCGGGGCCCGGTTTTGCGGTTTTTGGGGCGATTATGGGGGGTTGGGGTTATGTAAACGGGTGATTTGGGAGCGCGGGGGGTGTGTCTTTTGCGTGTATTGCGTGAATTTATGGGAAATTATAACTGGGAAATTTGCGGAGGGGTTTAATTCAATTTTCCTCTTAATCAGCGAAAAACTTGAAATGCGGCGGGGGAATCCTCATAATCCTCTTTACTATAATTTTTTAGGAGGTAATTCTATGAGGAATCCAAACGGTTACGGCGGCGTCGCGAAGCTCCCGGGGAACAGGCGCAGGCCCTTTCGGGCCCGGGTCACGTCGGAGTGGGTGCCGCAGGAGGGCGGGAAGAAGCTCCAGCGCTACACCACCCTGGGCTACTTCGAGACGCGCGGCGAGGCCATGCGGGCGCTGGCGGAGTACAACAACGCGCCCTACAGCATGGCGCTGCGCCACACCACATTCCTGGAGGCCTACGAGAGCTGGAGCCCCAGGTACTTTGAGAAGTACCCCAGCACCCGCCGGGTGACCCAAAGCGCCATGCTCTTCTGCCGGAACCTCTGGGACAAGCCCATCCGGGACCTGCGCCCGGCGCAGCTTCAGGAGGTGATTCGCGCCATGGACGGCAAATCCCGGGGGTATCAGTCAAAGGTCCGGTCGCTGATGCACATGCTCTACCGCTGGGCCATGGCCCGGGACATCGTGGAACGAGATTGGTCGCAGTTTGTGGAGCTGACCAGCCCGGAGCGCCCGTCGCCCCGGGTCGTTTTCTCCCATGAGGAGATCGCCAGGCTCTGGGAGCTGCGCCGCGCCGGGGCGCCGCTGCCCGGGGAGCCGGAGAGGTACCGGGGACAGGGGATGCTGGACTCGGTGCTGGTGCTGCTGTATACGGGGATGCGCGTGGGGGAGCTGCTGGCGCTGCGGAGGGAGTCGGTGGACCTGGCGGGGCGGTGTATCGACCTCATGGGCACAAAAACCCGGGCGGCCCGGCGGCGTGTGCCGCTGCACCGGGAGATTTTGCCGGTATTTGAAGCTTTAATGGCCCGGGGGAGCTCGGAATTTCTGATCTCCGGCCCGGACGGGGCGGGGCTCAACTATTCGCAGTACAAGTACGGCTGGTTTGACAAGGTCATGGCCGGCCTGGAGCTGGACCACACGCCCCACGACACCCGCCACACGTTCGTCTCGGCGCTGGACACCGCGGGCGTCAAGCGCGGGGCCGTGAAATTCATCGTCGGCCACAGCCAGCGCGACGTCACCGACCGCTACACCCACAAGGACATCCCGGAGCTCCTGGCCGAGATCGACAAGCTGCGCTATTAATATTCCCAGCCAATTTCTCCCATCAAATCGCATAATACACGCAAAAGACACACCCCCCGCGCTCCCAAATCCAGCGTTTACATAACCCAATCCCCCAATAATCGCCCCAAAAGCCGCAAAAATGCAAACCCCCGCAACAAAACCGGGCCCCGCGCACACGCGCGGGACCCGGAAATGTTTTATGCGGGGGGTAGGTTATCGTGGGGGATTACTCGACAACGACCAGAGTAATTGTCGTGGCGGCATTAGAGCCAGTTCCGAGGCAGTAAACCTTCATGGTCAGCTCGGAGTCCTCAGCAACAAGGGCTGCAAGAGCATCAGCAAAGGTAGTCTCAAGAGTGGCTGTAGCACCGGAAGCATCAAGAACAACAACGTTAGAAGAGAGGCTGTACTGATTGCTGCCGATTACGATTGTGGTATCATCAACAGCATGAACGGTTTCAGCAGTAACAGATATCGCCTTATCGTCTTCCTTAAGCGTCGCATTAGTAAGCTTTCCGGTTGTGGTGCTAAAGTAGAGCTCAACAAGTTTACGTACATTTGTAGCAGTAAGAGCATCTTGTACGCCCTGGCTGATGTAGGAAACAACCTTACCATCAACAAGGAAGTTATAGCTGTAACCCTCGCTGGACTGCTCACCGGCGCCGAGATAGAGCGCGTAGTTTGCAGGAGTGGTAGTCGTACCAGTGCTGACACTGTAGATGACATAAATGTCAGTTACAATAGTATCGTCATTGCGATTGGTAACGACAAGCACCTTCTCGGAAGTGTAGTTCACGCTTTCGCTCGACTTGTTCACATTTACGAAGTTCTTATAGCCCTTAAGAGAAGTGCTGGTAAGAACACCATTGGTATTCTTAATCAAAACAAGATTGGTATTGGCATTAGCGTAATACTTATCAGAACCGATCTCAACTACAGCGTTGCCCTTGGTGAGCTTGAGCTCAGTGGTAAGATCCTTATCATAGTCATCATCAACTTCTCCAAGGACCAATCCGCCGGAAGTTTTTGTAACGGAGACAAACTTACCATCGTATTTGTCGGTATAAGTGTCCTCGTTAGTAGAACTAATCTCATCAACACCATAACCGTTTTCATCGGCCAAGAACCACTTACCAACATCATCGCCGGTGCCGCTTACAACGGAAAGATCCGCAACAGCAACTTTTCCGGTCGCAAGGTCAAAGTACTTGATACGCGCTCCGGCAGTAGTAACTGCGGTGGTGTCCTCAAAGAGATCGTTACCCTGAGTGCCGGGAACCTGATGATCATAGTGAACCACATAGATGTAATCAGGGGCTTCATCAGGTGCAGCGTCGTCAACAGTATAAACGTTGTTACGTGCATCGACCCAATAGCGAACGGCATTAGCATTGGCCGGAGTGAGAGAAACGGTAAACGTATCAGCTTTTTCAGCGACATAGTACTTGGTGACCTCGCCGTTCAGACGGAAGTAATTGTCTGCCCTGTTTATGTTGGTGACATGTCCCTCAACAGGAGTGGCAAGGGTGACGTCAGCAACCGTATAGCCCACCTTGGCACCATAGCTGTAAACACCCTTGGTGTAAAGAACGATGTCGCCCTTAGCATAGTCCTCGCTGCTAACAGTGATAACTTTTTTGGCATCAGTATTGGCTTCAATTGTTATCTTTCCATTTTTTGCAGCAGGAAGCTTCTTAACATAGGTATTAACAATGATAATGTTGTAGACATAATCGTCGAGCTGATAAACGCTAACTTCTACACCGTGACCAGTAAGGGTATTAATATCATCGCCGGTAACGGTACCGTCATCCTTAAGCGTTGCGGATTGTGCAACACCATCTACATAGACAGTGACATTAATCGTCTTCGTGGTAGGATGGAAGTCAACATCAAGGTCATCAATGAAAATCTTTTCAAGAGTGACATTCTTATCGGTGTAATCAACGGAAGACAGTTGTGTATCGGAGTAGATAGCGTTGTTCTTGTCTGTTTTACCGTTGAACCACGCCAGGAAGGGGCGGCCATAGGGATCGCGAAGTGTATTCCGCGTAAGTCCGTAAACCTGAGCACCGATGGAGGTGCCGCCGATTCCGTCGGCATCAATGGTAACGACATACTTGGCAGTGTCGCTGTAGGTCACTTTCAGCATGAGAGCCTGTTCAAGGCTAACTCCAGGATACCTATCCTTAAACTCCGGGACCTGAATAGGATCTCCATTGTCGTCTTCATCATCTACAAGGTCATATACTGTCACGGTGTAAGTGCCGGTAGCACTGGTATCGGTATCAGCTTTAATGACGTTGAAGATGAGCTGAGCGGCCTCTTCGCGGGTAGGAGTCTTGTTGGGATCGGCAAATAAGGGGTCAAGATCCTTAACGGAAAACGCGTTGTAGTCGGTGGCAAACGTCATGGCCTGAGCGGTCCACTCACCAGCATCAGCGACGTAGCCGTTCTTGATCTCAGCAACCTTGCGGAGCATGGTCAGAAGCTCATAGGTGGTCAGGGTGTCGTGGGGCTTAAAGAGGCCGGCATCCGTATCCTTGCCACTGACGATGCCCTTGGCGGCCAGGTAGTTGATCTCCTTGCGGGCGTAGACATCAGTGCCTGCAATGTCGGTGAACCTGTCAGCATAACCGGCAAGCTCGGTCTTCTTCTGGCTGGACTTCATCATGACGTTGACGATCATGATGGCGGCCTCCTGGCGGAGCAGGGTGCCTTTGGGGTCGAACTTCGTGGTGGTGCCGCTGGCCTTACCGCTAATAATGCCCATACCGGTAAGAGTCTCTACGGCCTCCGCGTAGTTCGGGTTGATCTTGTCAGTGTCAGTCATGTCGTCGTACCCAGCCGCGTTCGCGGGCAGGATCAGTACGCCGACCGCCATGACTACTGCCAAGACCAAGCACAGGGTCTTTTTCAGAGTCTTCATGTA
>CANROF010000087.1 GCA_947632155.1 uncultured Oscillospiraceae bacterium | reverse complement strand
CCATGATCCGGTCGAACTCAAAAACCACATCGCCGATCTCCAAACTTTCTTCAAAAAACTCTGGAAATCTTCCCTGCTTTGGACTATAATATGTGTCGGTATGGTTTTTTCTCATAAAATAATTATACCAAAAAAAGAAGAGAGTTACCAGGGGATTCCTTGGTAACTCTCTTCCTTTTTTACGGGACTTTTTTCACAGCCCCTTTTTATTACTGAATCACCGCCGCGTCCCAGGGGCCCAGGGCGCCGGGGAAGGGCTGGGCGGTTATGAGATTCTGGCGGCCGGTGTACTCCGGGGCCGGGGCATTGCCGGGCTTGCAATGGAGCAAAAGAGTGACCTCCTCGGTCCCTAAGCGGCGGGTGAGAATGGCGACGCCCCGCGCATCGTCGGTTTTGAAGGCCGTGACGGCGCCCTCCGTGAGACAGGGACAGGCATGGCGCAGCGCGGTCAGACGCCGGTACCACTCGAACGTCTCCCGGTCCTGGAGCTTTTCGTCCCAGACCATCCCCCGCCGGCAGTCGCCGCCGTCGCCGCCCTCCATGGAAAATTCGTCGCCGTAGTAGATCATGGGCATCCCCGGCAGCAGGAGCTGCAACGCCGCCGCCATCCGCAGCTTCCCCCGGCGGCCCCCGGAGGCGGTGACGAAGCGCGGCGTGTCGTGGGAGCCGATGAGATTCCAGAGGACCTTGTATGTATCCGGGTGGAGATTTCCCCGGAGGAAGCCCAGATTCTCAAAAAACTCCGTGACGGTGACGCTCTCCCGGGCGACGAGGTCCGTGACCGCGTTGAAAAAGGGGTAATTCATCACGCTGTCCCACTGGTCGCCCAAAAGGAAGTCCCCGCCGTAGTGCCACTCCTCCCCCACGATGAGGGCGTCGGGGAACTCGGCCTTCACCGCCTCCCGGAAGCGCCGCCAGAACGTATGCCCCACCTCGTCGGCCACGTCCAGCCGCCAGCCGTCGATGCCGAACTCACGGAGCCAGTAGAGGCCCACGTCGATAAAGTATCTCTCCGTGGCGGGATTTTTGAGGTTCAGCTTTGGCATCCCCCCGAAGTAGCTGAAGGTCTTGAAGTTGGGCTTCTCCCCCCACCGGGCGCGGAGGGGCCAGCCCTCGATGAAGTACCAGTCCCAGTATTCCGACCGCTCCCCCTTTTCCGCGATGTCCGCGAAAGGGAAAAACTGCTGGGAGGAGTGGTTGAAGACGCCGTCCAGAATGACCCGCAGCCCCAAACCGTGGGCCTTATCCACCAGCTCCCTCAGGTCCTCCGGCGTCCCAAGCTTCGGGTCCACCCGGTAGTAGTCCACGGTGTCGTACTTGTGGACGCTCCGGGCCTCAAAGATGGGCGTCATGTAGAGGACGTCGGCCCCCAGGTCCCGGATGTGCCCCAGGCGCTCCGTGATTCCCCGGAGCGTCCCGCCCAGGTCCCGGCGGTGGTCCACGGGCGCTTTGTTCCAGCCCCTCCCGGGCTCCCCCGCGGGGGCGAAGCTTGCGGGGAAGACCTGGTAGACCACCTTGTTCTTGGCCCACTCCGGCACGGTGAGGCGCTCCTCCTCCCGCAGGTTCTGGGGGCAGTCGAACATCCGCTCGATGTCGTCAAAGGGCGCGGCGCGAAACTCGTAGTTGCCGTAATAGACGCGCTGCCCGTCCGCGCCCTCCAGCTCAAACCAGTAGCGCAGGCACACCAGGTCCATCTCGATGACCGCCTCGTAGTAGTCGCTGACCCGGTCCCGGGCGGCCAGGGCCATGTTGACGGCCCGGCGGGTGTCACGGAGGCGCAGGGGCAGGTACTTATCCTGGGTGTGGAGCACCACCCTTTTCATGTCGCCCTTTTTCACCCGGAGGCGGATGAGGAATTTCCCCGGCTCCAGGGCGAAGCAGTATCTCTCGTCCGCGAAATGGCATACAGCCGAAAGCTCCATAAAGTATCCTCTCTTTTCAAACAAAAAATCTGATTAAAAAATGCTGACGCGGGACGTCAGCATTTTTTATCTCATTAAAGCGCCGCCTTCGCGGTGGCCACCAGCTCGGAGAACGCCTCGGGGTTGTGAATGGCAGTCTCGGAGAGCATCTTGCGGTTCATGTCGATGCCCGCCTTCTTAAGGCCGTGCATGAAGGTGGAGTAGTTCATGCCGTTGGCTTTGCAGCCGGCGGAAATGCGGGTGATCCAGAGCTTCCTGTAGTCGCGCTTTTTCTGCTTGCGGCCGATGTAGGCGTAGGTGAGGGACTTCATCATGGCCTGATTGGCCATCTTGAAGTGCTTGGACTTGGCTCCCCAGTAGCCCTTTGCCAGCTTCAGGACCTTATTTCTTCTCTTGCGCGTCATCATCGCGCCCTTGACTCTTGCCATCTTCAGTGACCTCCTTATTTATACAGGATCATGCGCTTGATCGCCGCTTCGTTGGTGACGTCGGCATAGGTTCCCTTGCGGAGGCCTCTCTTGCGCTTGGTTGACTTCTTGTTGAGAATGTGGCTCTTGTATGCGTGGGCGCGCTTGACCTTGCCGGTCTTGGTGAGATTAAATCTCTTCTTCGCGCCGCTGTGGGTCTTGATCTTGGGCATCTTTGGTTACTCCTTCCATTGATTTGGCGGCGAGCCGCCTATTAACGCGCGTTTTGGCGCGGCAATATACGGTTTATTTGTTGGGCTTGGGGGAGAGGAACACGCTCATGTTCCGGCCCTCTAACTTCGGGGGCTTGTCGAGGTTGGCGATGTCCGCGCAGCCGGCGGCGAAGCGCAGCAGCAGGTCCTCGCCGATGGAGGTGTGGGCCATCTCGCGGCCGCGGAAGCGCACGGAGACTTTGAGCCGGTCGCCGTCCCGCAAAAACTTCTGGCCGTTTTTGAGCTTGACGTTGAAGTCGTTGTCGGCGATGCCGGGGGACATGCGGATCTCCTTGATCTCGATGATGTGCTGGTTGCGGCGGGCCTCCTTCTCGCGCTTTGTCTGCTCGAAGCGGTACTTGCCGTAGTCCATCACGCGGCACACCGGCGGCGTGGCGTTGGGGGATATTTTCACAAGGTCCATGCCCCGGGCCTCGGCGGCCTTCAGGGCCTCCTCCGCGGACATGATGCCAAGCTGCGTACCGTCCTCGCCGATCAGGCGCACCTGGGCGTCGGTGATCTCCTCATTGATCTGATGAGTCATGTTAGCGATGGTAAAACACCTCCGAAAAATGAAAAGCACGGATACCAAACGGCATCCGCGCGCTCTGACCCCAGGGCTATGACGCGATGTTGACCGGTCTGCGGAACCCGAGCCGGTGAGAAACGATGCCGCTTCTGCTTTGTTTTAGCCTGTATACTATACCAAAAGGGGGAGGGTTTGTCAAGAAAAATTTTAAATAATCCAAAAAAAGAAGGCCCGAGGGCCTTCTTTTCCTGATTTCAGTCCGTGACGTAGGGCAGCAGCGCGATCTGCCTGGCCTGCTTGATGGCGGTGGTGAGCTGGCGCTGGTGCATGGCGCAGGTGCCGGTGGCGCGGCGGGGAAGAATCTTGCTGCGCTCGGAAAGATACCTGCGGAGCTTCACGGTGTCCTTATAGTCGATGTGCTGGCACTTGTCAACACAGAACTGGCAAACCTTGCGGCGCTTGCGGACCTGAGCAGGCCGCGCCGGACGGGCTTCCTTTTCGTTGGTCATGGAATTTACCTCCTATCTTCAAGATTATGAAAGGTGAATGATGTCGCAAAAAATCTACGATCCATATTTTTCGCGGGGCTCCGCCTCGCGAAAAATCCCTCTTGTCACGCAAGTGTGCCGCCTTCGGCGGCGCGCGCAGCGTGACAGCAGGAAAATTTTTCTGAATTTCGCAAAATTCAGAAAAATTTTCCGCACGCATCCCCTTGGCATTTGAAGCCCGCCAGGGCTTCAAAGCCAGTTAAAACGGCAGATCCCCGTCGTCGTCGGAGAGGTCGGCGAAATCGGAGCCGCCCTGGTTTGCGTAGCTGGAGCCGCCGTAGCTGCCCTGGTTGCCGTAGCCGCTCTGATTCTGGTAGCTGCCGCCCTGGGAGCCGTAGTCGCGGCTGCCTCCCCCGTAGCTTCCGGAGGGGGCGGAGTCGTAGGAGCGGTTGTAGCCGCCCTGGCTCTGGCCCTGGCCGTCGCCGTCGCGCTTGGAGTCGCCGAAATACACGTTGTCGGCCACGACCTCGGCGCTGCGGCGCTTGTTGCCCTCCTTGTCGGTCCAGTCCCTTATCTGGAGACGGCCGGAGACAACGGCCATACGGCCCTTGGTAAAATACTTACTGACGAACTCGGCGGTGGCGCGCCACGCCACGATGTCGATAAAGTCAGTCTGACGTTCACCGTTCTCGCTGCGGCCAAAATCCCGGTCAACGGCCAGGGAAAAGGTCGCCACCGGCGTCCCCGACTGGGTGCGCCTGAGCTCCGGGTCGCGGGTGAGGCGCCCCATGAGCACGATGTGATTGAGCATTGCGCCGCCCTCCTTATTCCGGTTGGACGGTGACAAGGGAGCGCATGACGCCCTCGGTGATGCCGAGAACGCGGTACAGCTCCGCGGGGAAATCGGGGCCGGCCTGGAACTTCACCAGGACGTAGTAGCCCTCGGGCTTGTCGTTGATGAGATACGCGAGCTTCCGCTTGCCCCACTCTTCAACTTCGCCCAGGGTGCCGTTGGCCTCGATGAGGGTCTTGAACTTCTCCACGATCGCGGCGGTCTGCTCCTCATTGAGGTCCGGGTCGATGATGTACAGAAGCTCATAGTTTTCCACTGTTTTTGCCATTTTTTGCACCTCCTTTTGGACTTATGGCCTTCGCGGCGAACGAAGGCAAGGTTGCCTGCCGCTGGCAAGCCTTTAAATTATACATGATTTTCCCCGATTGTCAAGGAGTTTTTTGAAAAAAGCCTTGAAATCGACGCCCCCGGGGGGTAAAATGGTGCAAAATGTGTAAGAAAGGGGCAGCGTCATGTGAAGCGTGACTTCAACCGGGAATTTGAGGAGCTTTGCGCCGGGCTGGGCCCCCGGCGTCCGCGGCTTTTGCTCCACGCCTGCTGCGGGCCCTGCTCCAGCGCGGTGCTGGAGCGGGTGTGCCCCTTTTTCGACGTGACGCTCTACTACTATAACCCCAACACCCACCCGGAGGAGGAGTATATAAAGCGTGGCCGGGAGCTGGAAAAACTCCTGCGCCTCTCTGGCCGGGAGGACGTGGGGCTCATCTGGGGCGAATACGACCCCCGGGCCTTTTTCGACGCCGCCCGGGGCCTGGAGGGCGAGAGGGAGGGCGGCGCCCGGTGCGGGGCGTGCTTCCGGCTGCGCCTTGGCGCCGCCGCGGAGCTTGCGAAAGACGGCGGATACGACTATTTTTGCACCACCCTCACCGTCAGCCCCCACAAAAACGCCGCCCTCATCAATGAGCTGGGCGAGGCCCTGGCTGCGCAGTACGGCGTTTCCTGGCTGCCCTCGGACTTCAAAAAACGGGACGGGTATCTCCGGTCCATCCGCCTCTCCGCCGAATACGGCCTCTACCGCCAGTGCTTCTGCGGCTGCGTCTTTTCAAATCCCGGCGCCCCGGGCGGCGAAATTCGGCCTCATTGACGAAACATAGGCAAAAATTATTCCAATATCTTCATTAATTCATTATTAAGATACTTGCCTTTGCTCCCCGGATATGTTAAGATACCTCCGACAGGTTTCCACACCCTGTCCAGCCGCGTAAAAAAATGTCCCTGCCGCGGCTTCTAAAATTAAAAAATGGAGGCAATTTAACATGCAAAGCAAATTCCCCATCCGCAAGCTGGCCGTGGCCGCCGTCACGGCGGCGCTGTACGTGGCGCTGAGCTACGTGGCCTACACCTTCAACGCCGCCTTCGGCGCCGTGCAGTTTCGCCTCTCGGAGGCCCTGACGCTGCTCCCGTTCCTGTTCCCGGAGACGGTCTGGGGGCTCTTCGCCGGGTGCTTCCTCACAAATCTTCTCAGCATGTACGGCCCGGCGGACCTCATTTTCGGGTCCCTGGCCACGCTCTTGGCGGCGCTCTGGACCGCCAAATGCCACAGCAAGTGGACGGCGGCCATCCCGCCGGTGGTGTGCAACGGCCTCATCGTCAGCGCCGTCATCGCCTGGGCCGAGGCGGGCTTCACCGTGGCGTTCCTGCCCATTTACGCGGTGAACGTGGTATCCATATCCCTCTCCGAGGCGATTCTGTGCTTCCTGCCCGGCGTCATTTTGGTGGGCGCCCTCCAGAAAAGCGGCGCCGCCGCGAAGCTCCGGGCCGGCGCATGATACGAATTTTTCCCCTTTTTTATTACTTCCGAGGTGAGCGCATTGAAAGTTAGAAAAGCCGTTATCCCCGCGGCGGGCCTGGGCACCCGGATGCTCCCCGCCACAAAGACCGTGCCCAAGGAGATGCTGCCCTTGGTGGACAAGCCGGTCCTCCAGTACATCATCGAGGAGGCCGTGGACTCCGGCATCGAGGACATCCTCATCGTCACCAACCGCGCCAAGCAGGCCATGGACGACTATTTCGACTACTACCCGGAGCTGGAGCACCGGCTCATCAACTCCGGCAAGGAGTGCCAGGCCCGCGAGCTGCGCCGGGTGGCGGATATGGCCAACTTTTTCTACGTGCGCCAGCGGGAGACGAAGGGCCTGGGCCACGCCATCGCCCGGGCGCGCAGCTTCATCGGCGGCGAGCCCTTCGCCGTGCTCCTGGGCGACGACATCATGATGTCCGAAAAGCCCGTTTTGAGGCAGCTCATCGACGCGGCGGAGAAGTACGACAGCCCGTGTGTGGGCGGGCAGTATGTCTCCGACGAGGCCATCGGCGCCTACTCCTCCACGAAGCTCCAAAAGTTAGAGGACCGGGTCTACGACGTGCTGGACATCAACGAGAAGCCCACTCCGGAGGAGAAGCTCTCCAACTTCGCCGTCATGGGCCGGTACGTGCTTACGCCGGACATCTTCGACATCCTGGACGCCACGCCCCCGGGACGCAACGGGGAGATACAGCTCACCGACGGCCTCAATACCCTGTGCCACACCCGCCGGATGGTGGCCGTGGACTACGACGCCACGCGCTACGACACCGGGAACCTCCGGGGATTCCTGGCCGCCACGGTGGACTTCGCCCTCCGGGACCCCCAGACAGGCCCCTGGCTGGCGGAGTTTATCAAGGACCGGGCGAAAAATTTGTGAATTTTGCCAAAAAGTACCGATTTGCCGGGAGAAACGCCTCTCCCGGCGATTTTTTGTCGATTTGGCTATTGACATTGTCCCCGCCGTGGGTTATTATTTCGATAACCTATTAAAGTGGTAGACAAATATGCAAATTTGGAGGCTGAGGTCATGACCTTCCGGCTCATAAAAATGCTGAGGGCGAATTTCCGGTTTGGACGAATGTGTGCCTCGCTTTATTGAAATCGAAACAAAAAGAATAAAATTAAGTGAGGTATTATTATGTCCAACTACAGATTTGAAACGCTTCAGCTCCACGTGGGCCAGGAGCAGGCGGACCCCGCTTCTGACGCCCGGGCGGTGCCCATCTATCAGACAACCAGCTACGTTTTCCACAACTGCCAGCACGCCGCGGACCGCTTTGACCTCCACGACGCCGGGAATATCTACGGCCGGCTCACCAACTCCACCCAGGACGTGCTGGAAAAGCGCGTGGCGGCCTTAGAGGGCGGCGTCGCTGCCCTGGCCGTGGCCTCCGGCGCGGCGGCCGTCACCTACGCCATCGAGGCCCTGACCCACGCCGGCGACCACGTCGTGGCGCAAAAGACCATCTACGGCGGCAGCTACAACCTGCTGGCCCACACCCTGCCCCCCTACGGCGTGGAGACGACCTTTGTGAACATCCACGACCTTGAGGAGGTCGCCGCCGCCATCCGGCCCAACACCAAGGCCGTGTTCATTGAAACCCTGGGCAACCCCAACTCCGACATCCCCGACATCGAGGCCGTGGCGGCCATCGCCCACGCCCACGGCATCCCCCTGGTCATTGACAACACCTTCGGCACGCCCTACCTCGTCCGGCCCATCGAGCACGGCGCGGACATCGTGGTCCACTCCGCCACCAAGTTCCTGGGCGGCCACGGCACGTCCCTGGGCGGCATCATCGTGGACGGCGGCGCCTTCGACTGGAAGGCCTCCGGCAAATTCCCCTCCATTTCGGAGCCCAACCCCAGCTACCACGGCATATCCTTTGCGGACGCCGCGGGGGACGCGGCCTTTGTCACCTACGTCCGGGCCATACTGCTCCGGGACACCGGCGCCGCCATCTCCCCCTTCAACGCCTTCCTGCTCCTCCAGGGCGTGGAAACGCTGTCCCTGCGCCTGGAGCGCCACGCGGAGAACACCAAGAAGGTGGTGGAGTATCTCGCCAATCACCCCCAGGTTACCAAGGTCAACCACCCCTCCCTGCCGGACCACCCCCAGCACGCCCTCTATGAGAAATACTTCCCCAACGGCGGCGGGTCCATCTTCACCTTTGAGATCAAGGGCGGCCGGGAGGCGGCCTTCCGGTTCATCGACAGCCTGAAGATCTTCTCCCTCCTTGCAAATGTGGCGGACGTGAAGTCCCTGGTCATCCACCCGGCCACCACCACCCACTCCCAGCTCAACGACGCGGAGCTGGCCGACCAGGGCATCACCCCCGGCACCATACGCCTTTCCATCGGCACGGAGCACATCGACGACATCATAGAGGACCTGGACCAGGCCTTCTCCGCCGTCTGACTCCCGCCGGATCGCTCCATAACCTTTTATTGGGAAATCGTACATATTAAGCCGGCTTGGACCTCCGTGGCCCCAGCCGGCTTTTTGCTTCATACATAATTTATCACGCGCTTTCCTCTTCTCACGGCGTACCTGCGGGTGTCCGCCGCGCCGCCGCTGTCCAGGAGGATATACGCGATCAGCACGTCGCTGTTTTCCACCATCCACCTGTTCCGCTTGCAAATGGCAAAGCGCATGGGCCCGCCCTCGATCTCCGGGTACATCGTCCTGTCGTAGAACGCCGCGTCCACCGCCCGCCCCAGGTAGGCCAGGACCAGGACGGACTCGATCTGCGGGTATTTCCCTTTGAGCCGCCGCACCACCGAGGCCGCTATCCGGTCAAAGTCCCCGTATCCCCCGAGGTAAAACCGGTCCGCCCCCTCCGCGATGAGCCCCTCAACGCGCTCCGTCAGCCAGTCCCGCACCCTCCCCTCGTCCGCCACGACCCTGTGGCCGCAAAAGGTCACTGTCATATGTTCTTATTGCTTCCTCCCTTTTGCAATTGTTCAATTTACAAAGCAATTGTAAATATTATAATACATCTTGCTCTACAAATAAGTCAACAGCTTTATTTTAAGTGCTGTGCGTCAAAACCGGAAATACTATAATATTTCCGGAGGTGGCGGCGTAATGGCAAAGGAAGAAATAAGTCTCATCAACAGGGACCGGCTTATCCAAATGGGAATTGCAATTTCCGCGCTGCGCAGAGTGCGTGGCATGTCTCAAGAGCAGCTTGCGGAGAAAGCCAATATGAGCCGCTCCCATCTCAGCGCCATTGAAGCGCCAAACATGGTCCGTGGCATGTCCCTGGAAACATTTTTCAACATCGCGGACGCCCTGAACGTAAATCCCGCCGACCTCATCACCGCCGCCATGTTCCCGGACAAGATCATCAATCCCCCGGCGGAAAAATAATATCCGATATTCGCCCCCCGGCCTCCCAGGCCGGGTTTTTTCATGACGCAGCAGCACGGGTCGCCGGGGACGGCGACCCCTACAAACAATTTGATACGTCTCCGATATTATATAAACCCCAAAAGCAACGCCGTAGGGGTCGTGACCGTAGGGAATGCCCCTGGGCACGTCTCGGCGACCCGTCTTCCGATTATTGCAGTCCCCCGTTGATTTGGGGCGGTTGAGAATCGGAAGAAATGGGCCGATGTGGTCATCGGCCCGTACAGCAGAATCGGAGGTTTTCGCGTTGCGGGACCGCGTGTTCAATATCGCAGCACGGGTCGCCGGGGACGGCGACCCCTACAAACAATTTGATACGTCTCCGATATTATATAAACCCCAAAAGCAACGCCGTAGGGGTCGTGACCGTAGGGAATGCCCCTGGGCACGTCTCGGCGACCCGTCTTCCGATTATTGCAGTCCCCCGTTGATTTGGGGCGGTTGCGAATCGGAAGAAATGGGCCGATGTGGTCATCGGCCCCTACGGCAGAATCGGAGGTTTTCACGTTGCGGGGCCGCGTGTTCAATATCGCAGCACGGGTCGCCGGGGACGGCGACCCCTACAAACAATTTGATACATTTCCGATAATATATAAACCCCAAAACAACGCCGTAGGGGTCGTGACCGTAGGGAATGCCCCTGGGCACGTCTCGGCGACCCGTCTTCCGATTATTGCAGTCCCCCGTTGATTTGGGGCGGTTGCGAATCGGAGGGAATGGGCCGATGTGGTCATCGGCCCTTACGGCGTAAAGAGGGGCGAATCCCGTTTGCCGGGGGCGTATGCGTATCGGAGGTATGGGCCCCCCGAATCATTTTTTTCCTTTTTCTTTCTCTTTCCCCCGCGCTTCGACAAAATGTGACAATGGGGCGGGCGTATAATGCGGGAAGAAAATTACGGCTTTAGCCGGGGGAGGAAATTGTTATGGACATGCTTGAAACGGCGCACAGGCGGGCGGGGGAGGCCATCGCGCAGATCGCGCAGCGGGAGGGGATACCGGAGGACCTGGTACGGGCGGAGCTGATCTCCGCCATGGGGTACAGCGAGGGGTGCGACAGCGCCTGCGCCCGGTTTCTCAGGGCCGGGCTGGGGGATGCCCCGGAGGAGGCGTCGCCGGAGGACCTTATCGCCTTCATCGCCGTGAATTTTTTCTGAGTCACGTATTGTACCGGACGCGGAAGGTGTGGTAGAATGGATATACATATTTCCAAATCGGAGGGGCATATGAGAGAGATAACCTGCGATGAGATAACCGCCGCCGTGGAGCGGCTTTGCGTCCGCGCCGCCACGGTGCTGACGCCGGACATCGCCGCGGCCATTGAGCGCGCCGCCGGGAGCGAGCCCTCGGAGGCCGGGCGGGCGGCGCTTCGCGACATGGCGGAGAACTTCAAATGCGCCGCCTCCGAGGGCCTGCCCATCTGCCAGGACACCGGCATGGCGGTGGTATTCGCCGAGATCGGCCAGGACGTCCACATCACCGGCGGGGACTTCGAGGCCGCGGTCACGGAGGGCGTGCGCCGGGGGTATGTGAACGGGTATCTGCGCAAATCCGTGGTAGCCGACCCCTTCCGCCGGGTGAACACCAATGACAACACCCCGCCGGTGCTTTGGACGCGCCTGGTCCCCGGGGACAGGCTCGCCCTCACCGTGGCGCCCAAGGGCTTTGGCAGCGAGAACAAGAGCCGGATGAGGATGTTCCTGCCCTCCGCAAAGGTCCAGGACTTCGAGGACTTCATCGCGGAGACGGTAGAGCTGGCCGGGGCGGACCCCTGCCCGCCGGTCATCGTGGGCGTCGGCATCGGCGGGACGGTGGAGAAGGCCGCCATGCTGGCAAAGCTGGCCCTGACCCGGCCCATCGACAGGCGGAACGGGGACGAATTTTACGCGGAGATGGAAAAGCGGACCCTGGAGAAGATCAACCGGCTGGGCATCGGCCCCCAGGGCTTCGGCGGCCGCACAACGGCGCTGGCGGTGAACATAAACGCCTACGCCGCCCACATCGCGGGGACGGCCTGCGTCGTGAACATCGGCTGCCACGTCACCCGCCACGCCGCGGAGACGCTGTGAAAATGGAGGTCATCGACTATTTTGAGAGCGGCAGGCGGGAGCACTGGCTTGCGCAGATCGCCAGGAGCGACTGGGGCGCGGGGGCGTTTTTGCACGAGCTTTTGAGCCGCGGGACGTTTTTTGACGCCGTGGGCGAGGGCTCCAGGGTGCTGCTGCTGACGGAGGGGGACGAGCTCGTCTCCTTTTGCACCTACGCCAAGCGGGACGACATCCAGCCCACGGAGCTTTCGCCGTGGATGGGATTTGTCTATACCTTTCCGAAGTACCGGGGACGCCGCCGCGTTGGGGAGCTTTTCCGGGAGGTGGAGCGGCTGGCGAAGAAGGAGGGGACCTCGCGGGTGTACATCTCAACCAACCACGTGGGCCTCTACGAGAAATACGGCTGCGAGTTTTTCGCGCAAATGGACGACATGGACGGGGAGCCCTCCAGGGTGTATGTGAAGCAGATCCGGTGACGCGGGGCGGCGCCCAGGGGCGTTTTGTCAACCTCCGAAAAAAATTTAATGATTTTTCAAAATTTTTTGTTCATTTTTTACACGACCTATGGTATAATGACCTTACGGAGGGAACTCCGCACACAGAAAGGAGCTGACGACAATGAGGTTTACTTTTACCGAAAAGAAGCTGCAGGCGTCCGAGGACGTCCGGGCCTACGCCGAGAAGAAGCTGGGGAAGCTGGACAGGCTCTTCAAGACCGAGGCGGACACGTCCGTGACCTTCTCCATGGAGCGCGGCCGCTTCACCGCCGAGGCCACCGTTCGCGCCGGGGGGATGATCTACCGGGTGAGCGAGACGACGGGAGATATGTACGCCTCAATTGATTCCGCCGCCGCCAGTATCGAGCGGCAGATTCGAAAGAACAAGACGCGCCTCGCGAAGCGCCTGAGGGACGGGGCCTTCGAGCGGGAGATAGAGCCCGCGGACATCGCCCCCATGGAGGATGACGACTCCGGCGAGGACAGCTTTGAGGTCATCCGCACAAAGCACTTCTCCATCAAGCCCATGACCACCGAGGAGGCCATTTTGCAGATGAATCTCCTGGACCACGAGTTTTTCGTCTTCAAAAATCAGGAGGACGAGGACAAATTCGCCGTCGTCTACAAGCGCAAAAACGGCGGCTACGGCCTCATCGAAAGCGACTGAGCGTCAATCCCTGCCCCGGACTTCGGTCCGGGGCTTTTGCCTTGCCTGTCGAAAAAGCCCGTCAGGGCTTTTCCGACAAGGGGAACGTGCGGGAAATTTTCGCTGAATTTTGCGAAATTCAGCGAAAACTTCCCTGCTGTCGCCCTGCGCGCGCCCCGTTGGGGCACACTTGTGCGACAAAAGGAATTTTTTCCAAGGCGCATGTCCTTGGAAAAAATATTGAAATTGAGTTTTTTGACAACCTGCCTGCCCCGGACTTCGGTCCGGGGCGTTTCTGTAATAATATATATTGTGTCCCGCCGTTTTAAATAGTAAAATGTTGTGGTCTTATACGGGAAAACAGCTTGACATTATGTAAATTGCAGGTTAAAATAGAGGATGGTATTTTTTCGAAATTTATACGGTCCCCCCTCGGGGACGGTATTATAGGGGTATTTCGGAATTTGTATCAAGACCTAATCATATTCTAATTTTTTTCAAGGAGGTGTATCCCACACAGAATGTGGTGGCTGTATGTATTGATCGGCCTGGTATGCGCGGCGCTTGGCGCGGGGACCGTCATCGCGCTTGTGAAGATGAAGGAGAACCGCGACGCCAAGACCATAGCCGACGCGGAGGAACAGGCAAAGCAGATAGTCAACGAGGCCATAAAGGACGCCGAGGGCAAGAAGCGCGAGGCGCTTTTGGAGGCCAAGGAGGAGATTCACCGGGACCGCTCCGAGTATGAGCGCGAGGTCAAGGAGCGCCGGAACGAGCTTTCCAAGCAGGAGCGCCGTCTCCAGCAGAAGGAAGAGACTCTGGACAAGAAAAACGAGGCCCTGGAGCGCAAGAACGAGCAGGCCCAGAAGAAGCTGAACGATTTGGACGCCGCCCGCGAGGAAGTGGCGGCCATCAAGCGCAGCCAGCTTGAGATGCTGGAGAAGATCTCCGGCTACACCGTTGAGGAGGCCAAAAACTACCTTATCAAGAACGTGGAGGACGAGTGTACCCACGAGGCCGCCGTCAAGATCAAGGAGATCGAGGCCCGCTGCAAGGAGGAGGCCGACGAGAAGGCCCGGGAGATCATCACCCTGGCCATCCAGCGCTGCGCCGCCGACCATGTGGCCGAAGCCACCGTCAGTGTGGTTCCCCTGCCCAATGACGAGATGAAAGGACGCATCATCGGCCGCGAGGGCCGGAACATCCGCTCCATTGAAAACCTCACCGGCGTCGATCTCATCATCGACGACACGCCGGAGGCCATCACCGTCTCCAGCTTCGACCCGGTCCGGCGCGAGATCGCGCGCCTGGCGCTGGAAAAGCTCATCCAGGACGGCCGCATCCACCCCACCCGCATTGAGGAGATGGTGGAGAAGGCCCGCCGGGAGGTGGACGCCACCATCAAGGCCGAGGGCGAGCGCGCCGTCTTTGAGACGGGCGTCCGGGGCCTGCACCCGGAGCTTGTGAAGCTCTTAGGCCGCCAGAAATACCGCACCAGCTACGGCCAGAACGTCCTCAATCACTCCAAGGAGGTGGCCTACATCGCGGGCCTGCTGGCCTCCGAGCTGGGCGTGGACGTGGCGGCCGCCAAGAGGGCCGGACTTCTCCACGACCTGGGCAAATCCGTGGACCACGAGATGGAGGGCAGCCATGTCCAGCTCGGCGTGGAGCTGGCCCGCCGCTATCACGAGTCCGAGGAGATCGTCCACGCCATCGAGGCGCACCACGGCGATGTGGAGCCCCACACCATCATCGCGTGCCTCGTCCAGGCGGCGGACACCATCAGCGCCGCCCGCCCCGGCGCACGGCGTGAGAATATCGAGAGCTACATCAAGCGCCTGGAGAAGTTGGAGGAGCTTACCAAGTCCTTTAAGGGCGTGGAGACAAGCTATGCCATCCAGGCCGGCCGGGAGATCCGCATCATGGTCAAGCCCGAGGAGGTATCCGAGGACGAGATGGTGCTCCTGGCCCGGGACATCGCCCGGAAGATCGAGGCGGAGCTCGAGTACCCCGGCCAGATCAAGGTCAACCTCTTCCGGGAGACGAAGGCCGTGGAGTACGCGAAATAACCGGCTTTGAAGCCCTGACGGGCTTCAAATGCCAAGGGGAACGCGCGGGAATTTTTTCCGACGTACATGCCGCCGGAAAAAATATTGAATTCAGAGTTTATGATTCGCATTGCCCCCTCCCGAAAGGGGAGGGGGCAAATTTTATTGAGGGGATTCAAGGTATGCAAAAACGGAGCCTCAAATTTTTCTGGGAACACTTCGGGGAGCTCTCCGAGAGGGCGGAGCGGGAGACGGGCCGGTCGCGCCTCTCCCTGATGCTGAGCTGGGCCGGGGCCTTCGCGGTCCACGGCTGCACCTTCACCGACTACTTTTTGTATGAGTTCTACCGCCTCAACCACACGGGCCGGCGGGAGTTCGTGACCCTCCGGCGCATGAAGCCCATCATCCGCAAGGACCTGACCCTGGGCTACGGCATGAAGGACGAGTTTCTGGACCGGTACGGCGCCTATGTCAAGCGGGACTGGATCGGCCGGAATCTCCGGAACACCCGGGAGGAGTTCGACCGCTTCTGTGATGCCCACGACGCCTGCATCGTCAAGCCCCGGAACAACTACGGCGGCGAGGGCGTCCGACGGGTGGACCTCCGGACCTGCGACCGGGAGGCGCTGTGGCGGGAGCTCACCGGGGAGGACAAGATCGCCGAGGAGCTCATCGTCCAGTGCCCGGAGATGGCGTCCCTCCACCCCGGCTCCGTCAACACCGTCCGGCCCCTGACGCTGAAGGGCAAATTCGTGGCCGCCACGGTGCGCATGGGCGTGGGCGGGGCCTTCGTGGACAACGGCTCCGCCGGAGGCATCTTCGCCATGGTGGACGTGGACACGGGCATCGTCACGAGCTTCGGCGCCACCGTCAGCGGACAGCGCTTTCTCCGCCACCCCACCACCGGCGTGACCATCCCCGGTTTTCAGATTCCCCAGTGGGACGCGGTAAAAAAGCTGGTCGCCGAGGTCACCGCCATGACGCCGGAGCTCGTGGCCATCGGCTGGGACGTAGCCGTCACCCCGGACGGCCCGGTCCTGGTAGAGGGCAACGACCACCCCGGCCCCCAGATCATGCAGGGCGCCGGCCCCCGGGGCATGTACAGATATTGGAAGCAAGTAGTCAAGGAACCCTGAACACCGGCCCGGGACGAAATGTCTCGGGCCGTTCTCAAAAATCCCAAATTCAATATCTTTTGCGAGGACATGCGCCTCGCAAAAAATCCCTCTTGTCAAATCCGGTGTGCCCGGCCCCTGCGGGGCCGGACGCGCCGGATTTGACAGCAGGAAAACCGGCCATGAATTCCGCAGAATTCATGGCCGGTTTTTCGCACGTACCCCTTGGCATTTCGAGCCCGCAAAGCGGGCTCGAAAGCCAGATTAGTCTAAGGCCGCGGTGATGATGGCCATGGTGTAGACCTCGTCGGCGTTGCAGCCGCGGGAAAGGTCGTTGATGGGGGCGTTGAGGCCCTGGAGAATGGGTCCGTAGGCGTCGTAGCCGCCCAGGCGCTGGGCGATCTTGTAGCCGATGTTGCCCGCCTCGATGAGGGGGAAGATGAAGGTGTTGGCGTAGCCGGCCACAGTGGAGCCGGGGAACTTGAGCTGTCCCACGGTGGGGCTGACGGCGGCGTCGAACTGCATCTCGCCGTCGATGGCCAGGTCCGGGGCCATCTCTTTCGCCAGCTTCGTGGCCTCGGCGGAGAGCGCCACGGTGCCGCCCTTGCCGGAGCCCTTGGTGGAGAAGCTCAGGAGCGCCACCTTGGGGTCGATGCCGAAGAGCTTTGCGGTCTTGGCCGTCTCCACGGCCACCTCGGCCAGCTTCTGGGCGCCGGAGACGGCCACGTTGCCCTCCTTGTCCAGGGTGTCCTCATAGCTGAGGTTGATGGCGCAGTCGCCCATGCAGATGGCCCTCAAATTCTCCTCCCCGTGGTCGCGGGTGAGGATGAAGGCGGAGGACACGAGATGCGCGCCGGGCTTGGTCTTGATGAGCTGGAGGGCCGGGCGGACGGTGTCGGCGGTGGAGTAGGTCGCGCCGCCCAGAAGGCAGTCCGCCACGCCCATCTTCACCAGCATGGTGCCGAAGTAGTTGCCGCGCTTCAGGGCCGCGCGGCACTCGTCCTCGGTCATCTTGCCCCGGCGCAGGGCCACCATCGTCTCCACCATCTTGTCCATGTCGGGGTAGTTTGCCGGGTCCACGATCCGGCTGTCGCCGATGTCAAAGCCGCCCTTTTGGGCCGCGGCCTTCACCTCGCCGGGATTCCCCAGGAGCACCACCTGCAAAAGGCCCTCCTTCACCAGCCGGTCCGTGGCCTCTAAGATGCGGGCGTCGGTGCCCTCGGTGAACACGATGCGCCGCCCGGCGCCCTGGAGCTTTTTCTTGAGATTTTCTATCATTTCCATGGGACGTTACCTCCGTATTTTTGATTGATACGAATATTTTACCACTTTGGGGAAGTATATGCAAGGATTTTTACTCCCGATACAGCCCCCGCAGGAGCTCAATCTCCTTTTTGTACCCCTCCAGCTCGTTGGGCGTCTCCAGATAGAACGGGAGGCGCCGGAGGGCCGGGTGGTTGATGACGCGCGTGATGGCCTCCAGGCCGAGGGAGCCGCCGCCGATGACCTCGTGGCGGTCCTTGTGGCTGGCAAAGGGGTTTTTGCTGTCGTTCAGGTGGATACAGCGGAGCCGGTCAAGCCCGATCACCCGGTCAAACTCCGTGAGCACGCCGTCCAGGTCGTTCACCACGTCGTAGCCCGCGTCGTGGACGTGGCAGGTGTCCAGGCACACGCCCAATTTCTCCCGGAGCTCCACCCGGTCGATGATCTCCCGCAGCTCCTCAAACCGGCCGCCCACCTCGCTGCCCTTGCCGGCCATCGTCTCCAGGAGCACCGTGGTGCGGTGATGGGGCTTCAGGACCAAATTCAGCGTCTCGGCGATGAGCCGGATGCCCCGCTCCGTCCCCTGGCCCACGTGGGAACCGGGATGGAAATTATAGTAATTCCCCGGCAGCCACTCCATGCGCTCCAGGTCGTCGGCCATGGTCTGGCGGGCAAACCGAAGCGTCTCGGGCTTCTCGGCGCAGGGGTTTATGGTGTAGGGCGCGTGGGCCAAAAAGGAATTGAGGCCCTTTTCCGCCGCGATTTGGAGAAATTCCGCCACGTCCGCCTCGTCAATGGGCTTCGCCCCGCCGCCCCGGGGGTTGCGGGTGAAAAACTGAAAGCAGGAGGAGCCGGTGTACAGCGCGTCCTTCGCCAGGGCGGCGTAGCCCTTTGAAACAGACAGATGACAGCCGATATTGAGCATGGTGAAAACCTCTTTTTCGATCCATTTAGTGATTCCATTATACCTGTATGCGGGGGGATTTTCAAGGGGAAAGGAGCGTTTCATATTTTGACGGTCCCGCCGCCCGTTTTCCGTCCAACGCAAAATAACCCCCGGCCAGCCGCAGCGCGGCTGCCGGGGATTGATGTCAAAAAACTCAATTTCAATATTTTTTCCGGCGACATGCGCGTCGGAAAAAATACCTTTTGTCGCCCAAGTGTGCCCCTGCGGGGCGCGCGCAGGGCGACAGCAGGGAAGTTTTCGCTGAATTTCGCAAAATTCAGCGAAAATTTCCCGCACGTTCCCCTTGTCGGAAAAGCCCGTCAGGGCTTTTTCGACAGGCTGGCCGGGGGTGTTTTATCCGTTATACCTGTTCATGGCCTCCTGGGGGCCCTTTAGGATAAGGCACTCCAGGGCCTCGGCGGCCCGCTGGGCGGCCTTCAGGATGAGCTCCGCGTCCTCGTTGCGAAAAACGCTGAGCACCCAGTCCACCAGCTCCCACTCCGGCGGGACCTGGCCCACGCCCACGCGGACCCGGGGGAAGCCCTCGCCTCCGCACTTGGCGATGATGTCCTTTAACCCGTTGTGGCCTCCCGCGGAGCCGGAGGGCCGGACGCGGATGCGGCCCAGGTCCAGGTGTACGTCGTCGGATACCACCGCCACCCGCTCCAAGGGGACCTTATAAAACCGCATGGCGTCGGACACCGCGTCGCCGGAGAGATTCATAAAGGTCTGGGGCTTCATCAAAAGCACCTTTTGCCCGCCCACGTCGCACACGCAGGTGAGGGCGTGGTGCTTCGCCCGGTCGATTCGGACGCCGTGGGCCTTTTCAAAGGCGTCGGCGGTCAAAAAGCCGGCGTTGTGGCGGGTCATGGCGTATTTCGGCCCGGGATTTCCCAAAAAGGCCGCGATCCAATCTATGTTCGACTGCTTTTTGAAAAACATCTCATTTGTAGAGCGTGGACATGGATACCTCCTCATAGACCCGGTCGATGGCCTCGGCGAACATGGGGGCTATGGAGAGGAACTTTATCCTGCCGCTCTTCTTGGACTCGATCTCGGGGATGGAGTCCAGGAGCACCAGCTCGTGGATGTAGCTTTCATTGATGCGCTGTATGGCGGGGCCGGAGAGGACGGCGTGGGAGGCGCAGGCGTAGACGTTCTTCGCCCCGCCAATCTCCACCAGGGCCTTGGCCGCGCCGCACAGGGACCCGGCGGTGTCCACCATGTCGTCAAAGAGGATGACGTCCATGCCCTCCACGGAGCCGATGATGTTCATGACCTCGGACTGGTTGGCGCGCTCCCGGCGCTTGTCCACGATGGCCAGATTGAGGCCCAGCCGGTGGGCGAAGTTGCGGGCGCGGGCCACGGAGCCCACGTCGGGGGAGACGACCATGACCTCGGGGTTGTTTTCGCCGAATCTCTTGGCGTAATAGTCGGCAAAGATGGGGGCCCCGGCCAGGTTGTCCACGGGGATGTCGAAGAAGCCCTGGATCTGGGGGGCGTGGAGGTCCATGGTCAGGACCCGGTCCGCCCCGGCGGAGGTGATGAGGTTGGCGACAAGCTTGGCGGAAATGGGGTCGTGGCTCTTGGCCTTGCGGTCCTGACGGGCGTAGCCGAAGTAGGGCATCACGGCGGTGATACGTCCGGCGGAGGCCCTGCGGCAGGCGTCGATCATGACTAAAAGCTCCATCAGGTTGTCGTTGACAGGCGCGCAGGTGGACTGTACCAGGAACACGTCGGAGCCGCGGACCGTCTCATAAAGAGATAAGGACACCTCGCCGTCGGAGAAATGCGATACGGTCATATCCCCAAGGCGTGTGCCCATGTTGCGGCAGATGGCCTCTGCCAAGGTCCTGTTTGAATTGCCGGAAAAAATCTTGATATCCTTGCCGTGTGAGATCATCGGTTTTTCCTCCAATTTCTTTGGTATCTCTATCATAGCATATCTTGCGTTAAAAGTGGATACAAAAAATCAGAAGACCTATGCAATTTTTTCGGTCATTTCGGCTTGTGCCCGGCTATTTCGCTAAAACCTCAAAAACCGACAGCTTTCCCTCCGCCACCCGGAAGCGAATATCGAAGCCGCCGAAAGCAAGGCCGTAGGCCCTCCCCGGGTCTGACTGGTAGGACGGGCGCGGGTCGTAGGACAGGGCCTCCAAAAGCCCCGGGCGCTTCTCCTCCGGGAGCATTCGCAGCAGCTCCTCCGGGAAGTCCACCTCCACCCTCCGTTCCGGCAGGGCGTCGGTGTAGCCCCCCGAGGCGCCGGGCCGGCAGTCGGCGTAGGGCAGATAGGGCTTTATGTCGTAAACCGGCGTCCCGTCGATCATGTCGGCGCCGCCCACCAGGATGTCCGTGCCGTCTATCCCCAAAAGCTTCACGCAGGACAGCCCCAGATCGTTGGGCCTGAAGGGCGAGCGCGTGGCAAAAACGCCCATGCGCGCATTTCCGCCGAGCCTCGGCGGCCTCACCGTGGGGGACCAGCCCTCCCGGCGGGCCAGGTGGAAGCCCCAGATGAGCCAGATATGGGAAAAGCCCTCCAGCCCCCGGAGGGCGTCGGCGTTGGCGTATTCCGGCTCGAATACCACCCGGGAGATCAGGTCCTCCGTAAGGCCCGCCTGGCGCGGGACGCCGAATTTTTCGGTGAAGTCGTTCCTCACCCGGGCTATCGTTTTCAGCGTCAGCTCACTCACAGCCGCACCTCCTCGCTTATCGGGCCCGAAGCCCCTCCGGGCGCGCCTCATAGTCGTCCCAGGTGACGTAGGTGTTGTCCCGGGGCGTGTCGTGGGGGATCACCCGGGGCGCGGGGAGCACCACCGTGGCGTTGTCCGGCACGTCCGAGGTCACCACGCAGTTGGCGCCGACGCGGACGTTGTCGCCCACGGTCACGCCGCCGATGATCTTGGCCCCGGCGCCAATGAAAACGTTTTTCCCGATCCTGGGCGCGCCGGTCCCGCGGCTGTCCGGGAAGGTATTGGACCCCACCGTCACCTGCTGGAGGACGGTACAGCCCGGGCCGATGACCGCCCCGGCGGATATGAATATCCCCGAAAGCCCGTGGGGCGTCCGGAAGCGGCTGATGGAGGGGGAATTGGCGATGTCCGCGTTGAATTTCCCCATCACCCGCTGGTTTTTCAGTATGTAGAGGGGCCTCAGCGCCCTATGGACGCCCCGTCCGTCCACGATCTTCCCCCTCCGCCGCCAAAAGCGGTCCACCACCATCCCCTGGGTGGGGAAAAAGAATCTTTTTATCTTTCGCAATAGCTCCCACATAGTGCCCTCCCGGCGCTCATTCTATTTCTATCCTCCAAATGGGGCCGTCCGCGCTGCGGACGGCCCCGGGTCATGATAAATTACTTGAAATACCGCTCCAAAAGCCCCTTCAGGGCCTTGCCGTGTCTCGCCTCATCACGAGATGGTAAAAAATTGTAGGGGCAAAAACATTGAAATATCAACAAAAAAGCCATTTTGACATTTTGCTCATTATGCTTTGCCCCTACTTTTGCCCTACTTTTTCAAAAATTTTTTGATGTGTAGAGTTTTTCTTTTATTCATCTATATTTTCCGTGTTTGCTTATTTCATACTATCATATGATGTGAGTTTTTGCAATTCATTTTTTAATTTTTCCTGTGCTTCGTTTGTTGTTTGCAAATAATAACAGGCTAAAGTTTGCTCTCTTTGATGACCCATTTGTTGCATAAGTGCTTGTTTTGAAACACCAGAACAGGCGAGAACGCTTGCGTGAGTATGACGAAAAGCGTGTAAATGCACGTTAATTCCTAATCTTTTGAGTGCTAAATTTCTGAAATTACTGATAGATGTTATAAGTTCCCCATTTTGGGGGTTTCTAAATACAAAATCTCCGCCTTGTATAATTGGATAGTTGCCTTTTTCGTCCTTATTGTTAATGTTTCTCCTATCTTCAATAATTTCTGTTGTTTGATAAGTTCGCTTGTGTTTGTTTTCTTCTTGTGCTTGTTTGAGTTTTGCTAAATCTTCAAACAGTAAAGACGGGGCAAATACTGTCCTATTTGCTTTTGTTTTTGTCATTGATAAATACCATGTGCCTGTTGCTCGTTCTTTTAATAGTTGCTGCTTGACTCTTATTGTGTGATGTTCAAAATCTAAACAGTTCCACTCTAACCCTAAAATCTCGCTTTTTCGTAGTCCTGCATATAATGCGACTTCTATTATCTCTAATGCTGAAGAGCCTGTTTTTCTTGCTAAATCTAAAATCTCCTGTGTTTGTTCTTTTGTGTATATCTCGACTGTGTGTTCTTCTACATCGTCGCCCTGTTTTTGTGGCATCTGTATTTTCTCGTTTTTAATTTTGCTGTAAAATGTTTTCTGATAAAATAAGGGGTCTACTGCTTGAATGTCTGCTGCTGTTCCGTAGATACAATAAAAAAGGCGTAAAATCTGAATAATTGAGGCATAAGATAAGGGCTGTAGTTGTTTGTTGTATCTTGAATAGTTGCTCCATATGTCCCCTTTTGTGTATAGTGTCTGCATATAAGATTCCAAATCTTCTTTTGTTATTTCAGAAATTTTGACATTTTCAAATCTCACGCTTAAATGACATTTCCAAACGCTTTTTTGCCTTGCAATAGTTGATTCTTTTTTGTCTTGACTTCTATTTTTTAAATAGTAGTCGAAAACTTCCCCCATAGTTAAATCTTGAAATTCTGGTGTTATCTTCTTTTCCGTTCTTTTTCTTATTGTTTCCTTTGCTTTTTCTGCTGCTATTTCTGCCTCTTTTCTTGTTTTAAAGCCTGACCCTTCTTTCCATCTCTTTTTCCCGTCTGCATCGTTTATGCTGACAATAAAGGCAAAATCTCCCTTATCTCGTCTATAAACTCCGTCTCGTTTCTTTTTCTTTTCTTGTTTTTCTTGTTTTTGCGGTTTTTCTGTCTGTTTTGCTGCTAAAATATCATGGGCTATTGTCTGCCCTTTTTCAATTCTTGGAGGCAATTTTGCCATATATAACCCTTCTTCCTATTTTGTGTACAGTGAATATAACAAGAGAATAACATACAAGCACATAAAAAGTCAACAACCACGCATAAAAATTACAAAATATTTTTTCTTTTCTTTTTATGCCACATGTGATAATATGAACTGTATAACTTATAAGGAGGTGTTTTGTGTTGTATTTAATAAGTTTAGAGCATTTATTAAGGGAAGCCCTGCAAATTATAAAGGAACGGGATAAAAGGGAAGGACTTGGTTTGCCTTGTTTCTGTTCTGTTTCTCTGACATTGGATGAAGAAAAGGAGATAGATAAGATAATAGAAAACATAAGGGAAAATAGGAGTCTATACATTTTAAGGGGTGATATTGGGGATACTGTTTCAAATTTTGAAAATTTAGACGCTGCACAAATTGAGACGGAACGCATAGAGGACTACTTTTTGAATGATAAATATTGGGTTATCAATACTTATGAAAACAAGGATGACCTACTGTTTGAATTATACGGCTTTATGAAAAGAACGGATGCCATAGATAAATTTAAGGAATTAAAGGGGAACTCTGACGATTATTGTAAAAACAGAATAAATTTTCTTGTGTCATATTCTCACGTTTTGGATAGTTCAATTTATGCCGTTGTTAGATTGGATTATAGATGTTATACGAGAAGAAAAGGGAAGAAGGAGTTTGTGGAGTGGCTGTTGGATAAGATAGAAAACTTTATAATTTCTGGACTTAAACAATACGGAAAGAACGAAGAAGATAGATACTTATTGAATGCCTGTTTTCTTTGTTATATAACAACACGAAGGCACTTTATATGCGGAGAATATGTGGATGAATTGGGTTTGTTTGTTTTGCTTGATGATGTGTTGTCAATTCTCACGCCTTAAACACTAAAAACATACAAAAAATCTTATAAACTAATTAAAAAGGCTTGAAATGACAGTTTACACTGTCATTTCAAGCCTTTTCATTTTTAAAGTTGGACAGTTTGCCTGTTAAAAGACACATAAACATAAAAATTAGGGTGCATATACAATATTTTTTGGACAGTTAGATTTAATATTAGATGTAAGGCGAAAGGCAAGGGAGAACGAAAGGCAAGGGATAAAGTGATAATAAATTTAAGGAGTGAATTATTATGAAAAAAGAAGAATACACACAGAGATTCGCTTTTACAGTGAATTTAAAAGTTAGGGAAAAGATAAGAAAATTGGCAACTGTTAATGAATGCACGCTTGGTTTTATAGTTAATAAAGCACTCTATGAGTGGAACAAGTGTACAGATGAAGAAAAAAAGGCGAAGATGTACGCCAATTTTGAGAATACATTGGACGAGTATTCAATGGTTTATGTTAATGTGTATCTAACAGAAATGGAAAAGTATGAAATACAAGAAGAAGCGGAAAGATTTGGGTTATCAAAACAGAGACTTATAAGACATGTTGTTTATTCTTATTTAAGAGAACAAGAAGAAAAGACAGAAGAAAAAGCAGAAGAACAGGAAAAAGTAGAAGAATATGATGGATACGACTTATTGAATCAGTATTATGATTATCTCGACGGTTTAAAACAATTATCAGACGACATACGCGCAGAAGATGAAAAAATGGAAGAAGAGGACAAAAATTGCGAAATTTTAAACATTGAAAATGACGCTATATATGAGCAGATGTTTGATAGATTGCAGAGATTCAATGAGAAACTGTTAAAATTGGCAAAAGATACAGAAAAGATAATAAAAGGTTATAATCCTTTATTGGATAAAGATAGAGAAGAATAAGGGGGAGAATGAGATGTTAAGTGAATCAGACAAAAAGAGGATAGACGATTTTGTTATAAAGGCTTATGATTTTTATTTTTTCATTAAAGACAACACAGAACTATTTGTTGATAGTTTTGAAAAAATAAACAACAACAGTAAAAATATGGATGATGTAGAGTTACATTCTAAACTCTTTAACTTATGGCAGGACTTCAATGAGAAACTACTAAAAGAAACAACAGAAGCAGACGGAAACTTTAGATGGTATTATAACGCACTTAGTAGAGAAGAAGATGAAGCAAGAAGAAAAAAGGATTAAGGAGTGAAAACATGAAAAAGAAAGATTATTTAGAAGCAGATGAACTTATGTTTTATGTAGAGGATAGTTTAATGTTGGCAAAACGTCATGCAGAGCGTTTTGGTGAAGATGTGGAAAAGTTAAGGAATAAAATAAAAGATAACCCATTAAGTTATGCAGAAGAGGTAGCATGGGAAGACCTAAAAATAAGGGTGGAAGAGTTGGATATAATGCGTGAACAGTTATCTGCTTTATGTGTATATCTGATTGGTAGAATAGATAGAAGAGATAAGGGCTTGATTGATTAAGTAGAAAGTTTAAGAGTTGAAAAGTTAAATAGGCAAGGATAAAGTGAAAAAATACAGAAAATATAAGGAGGAAAAGATTATGAATACTGTATTTTTGGCTGATTGCTCAAAGGTTGATTTTTCAATAGAAACTTATGAAATGGAGAAGATGAAGGAAAAGGTTGTAAACGTCCAAATTACAACGGGAAAAGGCGAGAAGTTGTTAGAAGATGAGGGTGGTGTTTTTAGAGTTAAAAAGCACGAAGCCAATAGGAAAGAGTTGACGTTTATTTTAAATAATGCCTTAAAAGCGTCCAATATGTGCGACTTTATACTTGGAAACTTTGGAAAAATGGACGAAATAGATATGCAGCAAGTGTTTCAAAATGCAAGTGCAACAAGTGAGAGAACGCATGAGATAATGAAGATAAAGAATGATGTAGAGTGTTTAAAGATTGCAAAAATGGAGTTGGCAAAGCTTCAGAATAAAATGGATAAGGTTGTAAATTTGGTAGGTGGTGGAGTTTATAGGAGAGAATACACGGAGATGCGTATGTGTTGGGAATACATAGCCTTGAGGGTTGATGAACAGCAAAAACACGAAAACATGATAATTAAAAGAAAAGAGATGCCTTAAAGTTTAGGCAGTAGAGAGTCAAGGGTTGAAGTGTTAAAGAATAAAAAGCACAAGGGGGACTCTCTATGTTAGAGATAGAAGATTTTAAAAATGCAGACGAATTTATGGAACGAGTTGTTGACTTATTCAAAAACCCCACAGAAATTGCGGGGCTTTTGAAAAAGTGTAAATTATCTTATACATTGAGAATATGGGATAAAGCGTTTTTGGATTGTGGAATAGACCTCATAAAATGCGCTGTTATTAAAGCACAAGGCAAAGTTTGCCCAATAGAAATTTATAATTATTATAAAAATAAGGCAAGCAACGCAAAAAGGATGCTTATAAATTATTTATCTGTTAAGAACTTAAAACAAGCACAGGAACGCTTAATACAGACGCAGTTATTAGATAATGACTTTTTTTGGGTGTTTTTGAACCTTGTATATTTTGCTATTGTCCTTTTAGATGATGATGTGTTGTGTCGTTTTAAAATGGGGATAACATTAAAGAAGAACCTGTTAGATGTTGGATTGAGTGGATATTTTGAAAAATTACACACTATACTCCCAAACTATCTCACATTCTATTCATTCAATGCCTTCTTTATAGACCCAATTAAAGGAGACGTAAAGCGTTTAAAGATTAAAAATGCAAGGAATAAGGGTGAGATTTTAAGGATTGACAAAGTAAAGGACAATGGATGGAATGTGTATAGAGTAATTTATAAGAAAGGGTTTTCTGTTGATATTGCAAGAGAAAATGAAGTTTTTGAGTTTGAGTGGTTAAATGATACGGAACTTGTGGACTGTGCTTATGATTGCAAGAGTGGAGAAGAAAAGGCAGCAAAGAAAAAAGGGGAACAGTTTAATAATGCTGGTTGGTTGACTGTCAATGTAGGACAAGATACAGAAACAGGGCATTATAACTACATAAGGGCGCATTCGTTGGTTTGTTTGTGTGTTTATGATTGGGATGTTTGTAAATGGGGTTTATTCACATCGTCAGCGTTAAGTATAGACCACATAAACGGCAAAAGGGCAGACAATAGAATCGAAAATTTGCAGATGTTGACAAGAAAACAGAATGCCCAAAAGAGAACAGACAATGAGGGTTTTTATTTTGATTATTTTGATTATTTTGAGCGTATTGTTTCAGTTTGTAAAAAAGAAACAGAAGAGCATGATGAATGGTTGAAGCGTGCAAGTTGAAAAGTGGACAGTTAAGATTTAGGTGATAGGAGATAAATTTAGTATAAGAGGTGGTAAAGATGAAAAATGATACTCTTTTATTGGGTGAATTATCTGACTTGTTGGCAAGTATGCGGAGATTAGGGTTTGCTGATGATTATATAGAGGAATTTTTGATTTCTTACATCCACGACTTAAACATACAACTCCACAACATGGAGAGAAACATAAAAGATAAATAATTTTTGGTGGTGTTTATTATGTCAGAAAAAGAGAACTATACAGAAAAAGACGAGAATATTAAGGAATATCAAGAAGAAATAGAGATTGAGAGAATAAGGAGAATCACTGGATATTTGACGGGTTCAGTTGATAGATGGAATAAAGCAAAAAAGGCAGAATTAAAGGACAGAGTAAAACACGCTGGGGGTGTTTGTAGATGATGACAGCAGATGAATTTTGCAAAAGAGCAGTAGGCATAGTGAAGAACTACAAGACTTGTTATTGTTTGGGTGGTTTTGGACATTTTTGTAATGATAAGAACATTAAAAGAGAGTTATCAAGGACAGACGTAAACAACAAGCCTTACGAACAAGGCATGAGAAGCATTGAAAATAAAGGGTTTATCTTTGATTGTGTTGGTTTAATAAAGGGCATTTTGTGGGGTTGGCATGGTGATTCATCTTTTGTATATGGTGGAGCAGTTTATATCTCAAACGATGTGCCTGATGTTGGGGCGAATGGTATGATAAAGAGATGTAATAATGTATCCACTGACTTTTCAAACATACAAAAAGGCGAAGTCGTATGGTTAGAGGGACACATAGGCATCTATGTTGGAGAAGTTGATGGTGTGCCTGGTTGTGTGGTAGAATGCACGCCTCGTTGGAATATTGCCCCTCATGGTGTAAAGATAAGTGGAATAAAAAGTTTAGGCTATACAGGTTCATATAGCAGAACATGGACGAAGCACGGGTTTTTGCCTTTTGTTGACTATACAGAAAAAACAGAACCAAAAGAAGAGCCAAAAGAAGAACCAAAAAAAGAAACAGAAGAAAAGGGGGAGATTGAGTTGTTATATCACACTATAGACGATGTGCCTGATTGGGGCAAAGAAGCCGTAAAATGGTTTGTAGATAAGGGTTATATTGCAGGTGTAGGCGGTGGGGATTTATCTCTTACCAATGACTTATTAAGAACGCTTGTTGTGCTTTATCGTGTATTACAAAACAACAACATCACACAATAAAATAAAACAGATAGGAGGCGCTGCATAGCAGCGCCTCCTTAATTTTTAGGACAGAAGCCTTCTTTTGATTTCTTCAATGTTTAACCCTTTATTCCTTGCCTCCTTCATCACCTGATTCAGTTCAGAACGGAAGGAGGGGTTTATGGTTTTCTCTTTTTTCTCTTGAAGTTTAGAGATGCACGCCTGATGGTAGGAAATTTTTGTGTCATATGACGCTATGATTTGGTCTTTTGTCCTTTTGGTTTGTGTCTTTTTGGGTGTCTCATTATTGGGCTGTGCGCTTGCCTGTGTGGTCTTGTTTTCTGTGGTGGGTTTCTTGTTGGGTGTAGTGTCTGTCATAGTGTAGAAAGCCTCCTGTGTTGTTTAAAATTGAATGTGTGGGGTTTTGCGTTTTTCAGTGTTTAAAGTTTAACTCATCCAATGCTAAAAGTCAAAGAAAAATAAAACAACATAAAAAAATAAAAAGTGGACATAAAAATTTATAGAGTGGACAGTTATTTTTATTATAAACAAGAGGGAGCAATAGTTCCTTCAGAGTCTTCTTTTTTCAAATTTTCCTCCTTTGGAAGTGTTGAAATTGCAAGATTTCAACACTTCCAAAATGAGAAGAAACAAGAGGACAAAATAAAATAAGGAGGAAGATGTTATGAATGAAAAAAGCAAAGAAACACGCAGAAAATGCACGAATACAAGAGAAAAAATGGCAAGAAAACCCGCAAATAGTGAGACTAACGTTAAAGATTGCTGGGGACAATGTGAGTCAGATTTTACAACATGCTGTGAAGAGTTAAGGCGTTTTTTAGATAATAACAGTAAAGAGAAAATAAAGTTATTACATGAAAAAATAGATTCTATGATAGAAGAAAAAGAAGCAGAAAATGAATGGATAGATGTATATGATGAAGATAACGAAGATTTTGAGGATTTAGACATAGGAAAATTAAGGGAAACTATTGAGGACTGGAGTTTTAATAGTGTTATTTTAGACGGCAAAATGATTAGGGAATTCTATCGTTGTTTGGGTGCTATTGGTTTTATCATTGGAAAAGATAAAGAACAAGAAGCAGAGATTACAAGGGCTTATGAGTTGCTTGAGGACTTAAAAAATACATACATCATAAGAGCAGTAGAGGACATAATTTTGGGATAATAGGAGCATAAAAGGATGGAAGTAGTTAAGAAGAAAATAAACGACTTAAAGCCCGCCCCTTATAACCCAAGAAAAGACCTTCAACCATACGACGAAGAATATAAAAGGATAAAAAACTCGATAGATAGATTTGGCTATGTTGACCCAATAATTTACAACAAAAGGACAGGGCTTGTAGTAGGCGGACACCAAAGACTGAAAGTATTAAAGGATTTGGGTTATTCAGATGTTGATGTTGTAGAGGTTGATTTGGCAGAAGATGAAGAAAAAGCATTAAATATTGCATTAAATAAGATTTCTGGTGAATGGGATTTTCCAAAATTAAATGATTTACTGAAAGAGTTGAAAAATAAAAAATACGACTTAAACCTTTTAGGATATGACAAGGAAGAACTTGAAAAGTTAAGGGTTAGATTTGAATTAAGAAAAAAACACACGGAAATAGTAGAAGATAATGTTGATAATATAAAAGCAAACTATGACATCAAACGTGGAGAAGTTTGGGCTTTAGGAGACCATAGGTTAATGTGTGGAGATAGTACCAAACGTGAAGATGTGGAGTGTTTAATGAATGAAGAAAAGGCGGACTGTGTTTTTACAGACCCGCCTTATGGTATGAAAAAAGGAACTATAAAAAATGATAATTTAAATAAAGACGACATGATAGAGTTTAATAAACTGTGGGTGCCTTTATCTTTTGAATTTTTAAAAGATAAAGGGAGCTGGTATTGTTGGGGAACAGATGAGTCTGTTATGGACATCTACGCTTTTATTTTAAAAGATAAGATAAAAAACAACGAAATTACATTTAAAAACCTTCTAATATGGGCAAAAACAAACGACCTAACTTGTTTATTTTGTAATGATGAAAATTTAAGAAAGTATCACATATCAAGCGAGAAATGCCTGTTTTTAATAAAAGGAAACGAGAGAATTAATCAAGACAGTGAGAGCTATATTGAAGATTTTGAGCCGTTAAGAATAAGGCAAGAAGAAGAATTAAAAAAAGCAGGACTTACACGCGAAAAATTAAAAGATATTGTAGGTGTTGATATGTGGAGTCATTGGGTGTCACGCAGCCAGTGGCATTTAATGACTGACAAGCATTTATTAAAAATATCTGATTATTGCAAGAGAAACGACATTGATGCCTTTAATTCTTCTTTTTTGTCAGAATTTGAAGATATGAAGAAAAAACAGGAAGATATAAAAACAAACTATTATAGCACACTATCTTATTTTGATGCATCACATGATAAAATGTCTGATGTTTGGACTTTTCCAATAACAAACGTAAAAGAAAGACAAGAAGCAGGAGGACACCAAACACCAAAGCCTCTTGTTATATGTGGTAGGGCAATAAAAACAAGCAGCAAAGAAGGCGACCTTGTTTTGGATTTGTTTGGTGGTAGTGGTTCAACATTGATAGCATGTGAACAGTTAGGGCGTAAATGTTATATGATGGAACTTAATGAATACTTTTGCGGTGTTATATGTGCAAGATTTGAGAAAAACACGGGAATCAAGCCATACAGAATAAATTAAGGTGTGATGTGAAAAATGCGGGTTATTTCATAGTGAAATTTTGAAAATTGGGGGTGTGATAGGTGGCAGATATAAAGCATCTTGACGCCTTCGAGCTTTTTTATAGCATGGGACCTAAAAGAAGTTATGTTAAATGTGCGGAGCAGTTAGGCGTGAAGTATAAGACGTTGGAACGATGGGCCAATGTTGAAAAATGGAGAGAAGAGGCAAAGTTAAGAGATAGTGAAGTAATAAAGGCAAACAGAGAGCAATTAAGAAAAGACAAGGCAGCAAAGTTTGAAGATTTGCAGACAGTGGCAGATAGTGGGTTGGCCTTGTTTATTGATAAACTACAAAAGGGAAAAGTTAAATGTGAAACGATAAAAGATTTAAAGTCTATTGTCGAAATTTATGAAATAATCTACAAAAACATAGACGACTCTTATTTTGGAGCAATAAAAGAAGCAGAGGAAATTATAGAAAAGAGGGAAAAGGAAAAGTTAGAAAAAGAAAACGAAACAGACGGAAAAATTGAGCTGTCTTTTTCAGTTAAGGGTGAACCAATAGATGAGGATAAATCTTAATTCTCTTATTCCCTCAAAGTATAATGCCCTCGTCTATGATTTTCTGAATGATTGTAATTACAACACTTTCGCCATGTATGGTGGGCGTGGTAGTGTAAAGTCAACAGTGGGAGCGTTGCTTTTAGTGTTGACAATATTGAACAAAGGGTGCGCTGTTGCAATTCGTAGATATGGGAACAGTTTAAAAAATTCTATCTATCAAGAAGTGAAAACAGCAATAGAGCGCCTTAATTTGGACGACTATTTTAGTTATAAAGTGTCCCCGTTGGAGATAACTTGTAAACTTACTGGATTTACTTGTTATTTCAGGGGTTTAGATGACCCCCAAAAGATAAAGTCTTTAAAAGCAAGCAAGGGACAATTTAGGTGCTTGTTATTTGAGGAATGTCAAGAGATAGAAGATGAAGCCAAAACAAGGTCAGTTATTCAAACAATAGGACGTGGTGCTGATAAATGTAATATAATTTACATTTTCAATCCCCCAAACGCAAAGTCTCACTGGACCAATCAAACACTACGAGAAACAACGCCTTATCTTTACTCCTTATGGGTTAATTATACAGACGTCCCCCGTCAATGGTTAGGGGAGCAATTCTACCAAGAAGCGGAAAGGTTAAAGTCAATAGATGAGGACTTGTATAATTTTGAGTATGGAGGGGTTGTTGGTAGTAATAAGGGTTTGGTGTTTAAGAATATCCACGAATTTAAAGGCAAGAAGTCAGATTTTACAACTCTTTTTCGTGGTTTGGATTTTGGTTTGGCGACAAACGGGGACCCTTCCTCTTATGTAGTTTGTGCTTTTAATCAAGCCAACAAGGAACTCTATATAGTGGACGAATGGTATCAAAGAGACACAACATATCCAAAGATAGCAGAAGCAATAAAAGCGGAAAATGTGCATAATTTCAAGGTTTTTTGTGATAGTGCAGATAGTGGGGGCATTAAACAGTTAAGAATAGAGGGCATAAGTCGTGCTATGCCATGCAAAAAGGGAAAAGTTCAGAATGGAATAACGTGGCTGCGTGGTTTAAATGGTATTTATATTGACCCTATAAAATGCCCCAATACTTACAGAGAATTTACAGAGTATAGTTGGGTTTTGCAAAAGAACACAGGGGATTTTGTTTTAGATGAAAAAGGCAATCACTCAATAGATGCTGTGCGTTATGCTTTGAGTGATTTTATCAAGTATTGACAAGGCAAAAGGTGGTGTTAGTTTTGTCTGATATAATAACAAGTATAGAGGCATTTAGTCAACAAATGCCCTTCCCCCCTTTTTTAAGTCGTGGACGTTTGGAAACATATAAGACAAACGGAGCAAGGTTTAAGGGAACCTATAATGAAGGAAAGTACATAAGAATAAAGAATTTAAATGGTGGAGTTGATAGATTCCCCATTGTTACAGAAAACTATTTCAGACTGATGACCTTAAAATTACAGGGTTTATTATTAAACGAAAAGCCAATAATTACAGTCAAAGATAATGAAGAACTAACAGAGATTTTAAATAATGCCCTTAATGATAGTGATTTTTATAAGTCTTTTTTGAGTGCATACAGGAACTTTTCGAGTTTAGGAACTGGTGTTTTGTATTTATCTTATAAAGACGGACAGCCACACATAAACAGTATAAATCCTTATAATTTTTATAAGGTTGTTAGTAGTGAGGACATAAACGACATAACTTGTTATGTGTTAAGTCAGCCAATTTATGAGATAAATTATAAAACAGTAGACTATACAAAGATAAAACAGATGCGCCTTTTATATCACTACAAGGGCTACTATGAAGATGTTTTATATAACTACAACGAAAACGGGCAATTATTGGACGAAGTTAAGCGTGAACGTGTAGAAACAGGACTTTCAGATTTTGCTGTTTTTTGCATGGAAAACTGCCCATCCTCTGATGAAGTTTATGGAAAGAGTGATTATGACAGTGTTTCAGACATTGTGGCAAATTACGAAAACTTATTTACTCTTATAAATGCTGTACTTATCAAAAACATCAATCCCATCCTTCAGGTTCCCGTTGGTGTTTTACAAGAAAACGAAAAGACGGGAAAATTAGAGGCCCCAAGTGATGGGAGCGTTGTAGAAGTAGATAAAGATGCTGGAGAGTTAAAGTATATCAATTACGACTTACAGATAAAGGACTTAATGAGTTATGTTGAGGCTTGTTTAAACGAGTTAGGCATACAAACAGAAATGAGTAAGACGTTTTTGACTGGTGAATTTACATCTAATTTATCAGGTGAAGCAATCAGGGCGTTATTAAAGGCCCCATTGGATAAGATAAGTCGAGAAATTGATGAATTTGACGATGTAATAAAAAGGCTATTTGTTCAGGTTTTGCATTTGTTAGGTTTTAATGTTGAAAAGACGGCTATTTGTATTGTTTGGCGTGATGGTATAGATGGAACGAGTGATGATAATTTAAATGCAAACAATGCAGATAATCAAGCAATAACAACAGAAATAGAAGGGGGAAGTGTTAATGAATAAATTTTTGGAGTTTTTCAGGGCTTTATTTAGTTTATCAGATGAAGATTTGGAGAGTTTAGAATTAAGTGTTAAAAATGAGCAAAAAACAGAAGATGAAACAGGAAAACAGAGCAATAACAACGAAAAAGATAAAGAAGTAAAAGAAACAGAGAAAGTAAGCAATAATAATGAAAATGTAAAAACTGATAAAAAAGGCACAGGTGAAACCGTCAAAGAGCAGACAGCGGGTGCGTCGTCCGTGAGCATCCAAGATGAAAAGCAAAAGGAGGCAGATAGTGTGAGCATAGCAGAATATAAGAAGCTGGAGCAGGAGTTGGCAAGTGTTAGGAAAATTTTAGAGGACACAAAAACACAACAGATACAAGAAAAACGAGACGCCAAAATTAAAACATACACAGACTGTCTCGACCCTTCTTTACTTACCACCCTTCTTGATGGTATAGACGAAAAAGATATGGACGCAAAAGTTGAAGAAATAAAGAAAGAGAAGGGTTATTTATTCAAAAGTGTTGAGACAAAAGGATTTAATCCCGCAACTCCACAAAATACGCTTTCTAATTTAGAAGCCAAATTTTACGAGAGAAACCCTGATTTAAAGCCCCAATAAATCAGCTTTTCAAATATACAAAAAAGAGAGAAAACACGCATTATTAGTAGATAAATTGATAATTTAGGAGGTCTATATTATGGTAAACGAATTACAAGTTAGATATTCAAATTTAGTTCTTCAGCGTTTACACGCTTCCCAAGTGACCAAGGACAACGTGATTTTTAATACACGCTATGAGGGAAACCCCGTTGCTGGTAGTGTTAAAATTGTTAGTCGTGCAGACATAACAGTTAAGGACTACGACAAGGCTAATGGTCTTGATGGTGAGCAGTCAGCTACTACTTATGTAGATATGGCAATAGATAAGGATAAGGCAGTAAATGAGATTATAGATGGTTATGATGCCGCTGCTGTTCCTGATGGTATTGTTGCAGATAGACTCACAAGTGCTGGTGTCATGTTAGGTGAGACATTGGATAAAGATGGATTGGCTTGTTTGGCAACAGATGGTACAGAGCATGAAGAGGCAGAAACTCTAACAAGAGGAAATGTTTATGATGCTATTATTGATGCAAACACAGCATTGACAAAGGCAAACGTCCCAACTACTGGACGTTATCTTATCATTAATGCAGATGTACAGGGTTTGTTATTAAAAAACAGCGAATTCATTCGCCAGAGTGATTTGTCTCAAACCATTCTTATGACAGGCGCAATTGGCCAAATTGCAGGTGCTAATGTTTATGTTTCCAATAATTTGCCTGATAAGGTCAATTTCATTATGTCTCATCCTGATATGGCCTCCAGAGCCAATGAGTGGTCTGTTCAGATTCATATTCAAGATTTGGGTGGTTCTGGTAAGTATATTGGCGCTTGTGCAGTTCAGGGAAGACTTGTTTATGGTCACAAGGTCTTAAATAAGGCTGGTGTCTATGTTTCCAAAGAGGCAACAGTGTAATTTTTAAAAACAAGGCAAACGGGCCGGCTTCGGCCCGTTTGCAAAAACAATAGGAGGGAGTGTTTATGTATTATTTCGAGAATATAGAGGAATTTAAAGCCCTCCTGCCGTCTGTATTGACTTCTACGGAGATTTTAGGTCTTGGGGTGGATAATTACACTTCTGACGACTTGGAGGCTATCTTGGGGCGCGTAGAGGGCTATTTGGATGGTTGTATAAGATTTAAGGGACAGTTTGGCAAAGAGTATCAGGCCCACGCTTTTCCCCGTGTGTTTCCTGATGGTTATGTGATAGAAAAGAACGACGAGAGAATAAAAAGGGCGTTGTGTTGTATTTTTGCAGATTATGCGAAGGCATTAAAGGCAGAGAATACAGCACGCCTTGACTTAATAAGACAAGGCGTAAAAAGCATAAACACTGGTGGAGTTAGTGAGTCTTATGGTGATGTGTCAGATATTGAAGAAATAGAGGACAACATGATAAGTAAGAATTATGTAAAATATTTAAGATTTTGTCTATTTAATAGGGTTTTATAAAGTAATAATAAAATATTTTGGGGGTGTATAGTATGGAATGGGTTGAAATAATCCAAACTTTGGGTTTTCCTATTGCTTGTGTGGTTGCATGTGCCTTTTTCATCTATAAGTTAGTGTCAAGAGATAAAGACGAAGCAGCCAAAAGAGAGGAAAGACTGGAGGAGGCTATATTAAACAACGCCTCCGCATTAGAAAAAACAGCAGATACAATAGAAAACAGCAACAGAATCAACGAGCAACTATCAGAAACGAACCGCCTTTTAGTCGAAAAAATGGAGATAAAATTAAACGATATAGATTCAAACGTTGAGAAAATATTGAACAAGATGGAGTGATTTGGTATGTTGGGGGTTTTAAATCGTAAGTGTCAATGGCAAAAGCGGGAGAGTGTTAATATCTACAATGAGTCAACTTATGCGCCCCCTGTTGAGTTAGATTGTGCTATTGCAAAAGAACCAAAAATAACACAAACAGAAGCGGGACTTATGACTACATCTTCTACATACTACATATTACACACGCCAATAACAGACGGGGACCTTATAGATGGAAAAATAGCAAAATGTGAAGAAATAAGGACACTTTTTGGAGATATTGCATGGTATAAGGTGGTGTTTGTTCAATGATGAAGTTTACAGTTAGATTTAACATGGATAGGGCAAAAATGCACGAATTAGAAAAGCGCCTTGGTATGTCAGGAGTAGAAAAACAGGCAAATGTTTTGTTGGAAGAAGCAAAAAGTAGATGCCCTGTAGATACGGGATTTTTGCGTGATAGTGGATATGTTAGAGAAACAGATAAAGGCTATGAGGTGGGTTTTAGTGCGCCTTATGCCGTTTATGTTGATAAGATGCCTAGTTCATCTCTACATCGTACATGTCATGGTGGAGTTCCCCATTTTTTCTCAGGTGTTGTGTCAGAATATATGCAAGGGGTGTGGGGTGTATGAATATTTGTGAGTTTGTGTATGATTTACTACCAAAAGACAGAATATCTCTACACCTTGGAGAATTGCCAGAAGATGCAACAGATGACCTTTTAATTGAGGAAACAGGAGCAAGTGGTAGGATAAAGTCATTTGTAGGCTATGATGGAGAAATTGGAGCAAGGATTCAGTTTTACGCCAAAACAGCGCCAAAAAGTGGAGCATATGCACGAATTGACAGCATACTAAAAGATTTTTATATGATTATCCAAAAAGCAAAAGGAACAGAAACAGATGGGATAAAGATTTTATGGGTTGGAGAATTCAATTATGCGGAGAATATGAGGGATGCAAAACATAACTATGTGTTTTCCCTTGATTTTCCTGTAATTTATAAAATAAGGAGTGAGCAATAATGGTTTTAAATGATGCGAAGATTTACTATGCAGAAGGCAACGTAAAGAGTGCAGAGTTTACGGCAGAAAAGGTTATGAAAAGGGTCAGCAGCTACTCTCTACCAAATGAAGTCATAGATTCCGTAGAACGCACCTACTTTAATACTGAACACGTCAAGAAATACGGGTTAGGTTATAGTGATATGGGAGAGATTACGATAACTGTTGATTTAGACACTGACAACATGGAGCAGTTAAAAGAGATTAAGCAGTTTATGATTGATAGAAAAGAGATTGCTTTTGGTTATGTAGTAGATGAAACATTAAAGGATTTATCTGTTAAATGGTCAGGTGTTATTACAACTTTTAATGATGTAGACGGTGATATTACACCAGGCATCAATGCAACAGCTTCCTTCACTGTCAAACCAAACACAAGACTGGAGGCTTTTACAGAGCCAGAGGCAGTATAAAGAAGAAAATGTAGTAATAGCAACATAAAAGGAGGAAAATAAAATGGAATTAAGTTATACATACGGTGATATTTTGCAAATAGCAAAAGAAGTCAAAAAGTTTTATAAATTGTCTCAACTTGTAGAGATGGTGCAGTTTGTGTTTCAAGATGAGGTCGTTTTGCATATATTCGTAAGATATGGCCTTAAATTGAAGTCTAACGATGAGGCTATTGAAAAGATAGGTGAAGCTATGGCAGACGGTGAGGACTTTTTTGAGATACAACAGGACGTTATAAGGGGACTAATTAAGGCAAATTTTTACAAGAAAGAGCTGGAGCAGATATTGCAGAACATAACGACAACAGCTCAGGAGCAGACACAAGAGGCATAATTGAAGAAATAGAAGAAATGGAAGATTTGGCACTTGTTTACAATATAGGCAACTTTTACGAATTGAACCCCTCAAGATTTAGGCACATTTTAGAAGAAAAGAACAGGCTAAAAATTGAGGAATACAACCAAAAAATGGGCTATATTTGGACGCTTGGACGATTGGTAGGATTGGCAGTATTAAACCCAAAAGAATATCCAAAACGCCCCATCCGCTATGAGGAACAACAACACAAGAAACCTCAAACAAAAGAGGAAAACATTAAACAATGGCGGGAATTTGTAGAAAGGAACAGAATTGACTAACTACCACAACAACACAACAACATAACCAATTCTATCCTTCTTTCTTCTCTATGGGGCGCTTCAGTAGAAGCGCCCCCGTTTATTTTATTTATAGGAAGGTGAGATGATGAACAACGGAATAAATGGTGGAGATATTAAGATTGGCGTAAATTATGAAGTCAATAAGTCAAGTTATCAAAAATTGAATTCATCATTTCAAGATATAAAAGGCAGCGCATCAAAACTTACGGCGTCATGTGCGACTATTGGTAAGACTATTGTTTCAGGCATAAGTCAGGCTATAAAAGCAACTGTACAACTTGCAAAAGAAACAACAGCCCTTTATAAGATACAAATGACAGCAGAAACTAAACTTTCTACTGTTATGACGCAAAGAATGAGAGCAACAGATGAACAGATAAACAAAATAAAAGAGCTGGCTTCAGAATATCAAAATTTGGGTGTTATTGGTGATGAGGTCAGTTTGGCAGGAATGGCACAACTTGCGACATTTTTAAAAGATTCTCGCAGTTTGGAGGCTATTTTGCCAAATTTTGCGAATGCTTTGGCTGGTATGTATGGGTTAGATGCAACAGCGGCACAGGCGCAAAGTTTGGCGAATCAGTTAGGAAAAAGCATAGCAAACGGCACACTGTCAAACTTGGCAAAGTCAGGACTTACGTTTACAGAAGTGGAGAAGTCAGCGTTTGAGATGGCGGATGAGTTAGAACGGGCGGAGATACTATCTCAGGCGTTAGTTAATAACTATGGGGAGATGTCAGGTGTATTATCAAAAACTCCGCTGGGAAAATTGAAGCAGTTGAGTAATTCGTTTGGTGATATGAAGGAGAAGTTGGGACAGGCATTTTCTACTATTGCAGCAACTTTTGTCCCTGTTCTCTCTCGTATTGTTGAGTGGTTGGATAGATTGGCCCAAAAATTCGTGTCTATATCTGAAACTATATACACAGCCTTTGGTGGAGTTTTGAATAATAAGGCAACAGTTGGAGGGTTGGTTGGTGATTTATCTGAATTATCTGATTCTTATGATGATGTGTCAGATTCAGCAACAGAAGCGAAGGAAAGTTTGGCCTCTTTTGATAATGTGGTGCAGTTGTCAGACAGTGGAGCAGGTGGAGGAAGTTCAACAAGTGAAGCAACAACAGAGCCTTCTTTATCTATTGACACGCAGGCATTAGATGAAGCAGAAGGCAAATTTTCAAAGATTCATGTGTTGGTGGAGAAAATAAGGGCAAAGATTAGAGAATGGACGAAAGGTGTAGATATAGATAAACTTTTGGACTTTTCAAAAATCTCTGAAAACATAGATAAAATAAAGGAAAATCTCACTAATATATTTTATAACGTAGAACCAAATGTTTCTGCATACATAGAGAATATAGCAAGGACAATGATTTTGCAATCTTTAAGATTTGTATCTGTTGGTAAAAGCATTGGAAGTGTTATTATAAGTGGATTTTCTCAACATCTTGATGAAAATAAAGAGAAAATAAGCGAAAAACTTAATAGCATTATTTCAAACTACAACACAACAACGACAAAACTTAATAGCATTAGCGAAAAAATAAGCAAGATAATTCAGGGCTTTTTTGAGAATCCAGATACAACAACATCTATTTCTAACATCTTCTCAACAGTACAGGGTTTATCTTTGGGTTTAGTTGACTTATTCAGTAGTTATACTTCAGATATAACGTCAGGAATAGATAAGATAATAGCAGATAATGAATTAAAACTAAAAGAGTTTTTTGATAATACGGCGGAAAATTGTGCAAGTGCAACAGGTCTTGTAAAGTCTGTTGTTTTGGGACTTTTTGAAGTTATACAGAAAAACTACGACGAATACTTTAAGCCAACACTTGAAGCCATGACTTCCGCATTTTCTCAAATAAGCGGTGCTGTTTTGGATATGTGGAATCTGTATGTTGGACCTACATTGACTTATTTTATAGAAAAGATAAAAGAAATATGGGATGAACATTTAAAGCCTTTTGTGGATAAGGTTTTGGGTTTGGTTGGTATATTTTCAAAGTTTGTTGCTGATATATATGACAGAGTAATAGCGCCTGTTGTGTCTTTTGTTATTAAATACATCGTGCCTATCTTGTCTTTTGGTTGTGATTTTGTTTCTGCTATTGTTGGCGGTCTTATAATGGACATCATAGATGGAATGGGTGGACTTATTGACTTTTTGAAGGGCATTTTTCAAGTGTTGGATGGTCTACTTACTGGGGACATGAGCCTTATTGTAGAGGGAAGTAAAAATGTATTTAATGGACTTATAACTTATGTTGTCAAGTCATTCACGGCTATTGTAAATGGTATAATAGAGGGCATTAACTTTGCAATAAGAACAATAAACGGACTAATGGATAAATTACCAGATGTTGTAAAGAATGAACTGTTTGGAGGACGTTTGCAAATAAAAGAGATAAACAAGTGGACACCAGATATTTTAAAAGATACAACAACAACCACGCCAAGCGCGCCAAATCTGACACAGAACACTATAAACAACAACAGAAACTATAAGGACACATCAGCAGTTGATACGTTGGCAAATCAAATTATGGGACAGTTAGCAAATTCAGGCATGACGGGCAATGTCTACAATATCGAAAATGCTTTTGGTGATGAGCGCAGTATGGAGCGCCTTGTTTCACAAATAGCAGCAACACAGAAAAACATGAACGCAAGGAGGGGAGTGTCTTATGCTTGACGGTGTTTTTGTTTCAGTAAATGGGATAGAATTAAAAGAACTCGACTCATATCACCCTCAACAGTTTGACATAACAAAAGGGGGCAGAAACTCACTCACAGGCTACAATAGACTCCGCCTTGTATGTAAAAAGTGGAAACTGACAGTTGGGGCATCTTATATATCAGACGAGCATTATAAAGAGATTACGGATGCTATTGATAAGGACAGCCTAAACGTTTCCGTAGTTTTTCAAGATAAAGACGCAGAACGTGTGGAGTTTGTAGGTTATGCTGTTTATGACAAGGAGCGCAGTATAGAAGCGGATGCTATGGGGTGCTGGAGTAATTTTAGTTTGGAACTCATTGAAAACTGACAGAGTGGAGGTGTAGATAATGAATAATCTAACAATAACAATAAAAACAGGAGAAAATCAATTTTACACATTCCACGAAACAGATAACACGATTGAGGGCTTTGCCCTCAATCGTGCAACAGATAGTGATATAACGCAGATACAGGCAGATATCCAAAGTGGAGAGGTTAATTTACAGTTTTCCAATCTTTATAATGAATTTAATGTGAACAGTGAAACAGCAAAATATAAAGACATTAAAAACGGGCAAGAGTTGGTAGTGTATAGGGATGAAGAAAAACAGAGTCCAATTTTTACGGGCTTTATTGTTGACTTTTCAGCACCCACACACATTGACACGCAAAGCGTCAGCGTCAGAGCGTGTGACAGACTACATTTTATCTTAAACTCTAACACAAACGGACTACAAATAGACAGAAACATTAAACTCTACGACTACATTTACGCCCTTCTTTCCCTTTATAATGTAGAGCGTGAAGATGTTGTGATAGATGAAAAGATAGAGAATTTAGAGTTAAATTATACAGTATTAAATAGGAGGGAAATGGCGGAGCAATTAAAAGAATTATGCCGTGCTGTTGACTGTTATTGTTATGTTTCAGCAGATAACAAAATAATTTTTAAATCTAAACAAATTAACGGTGAGCCTGTTATTACATACACAAGACAAGACAGAAACCACTATTTGACAGATTCAGAGTTTGGCTTTTCCCTGTTTTCATCATACAATCAGTTAAGGGTTGGATATACAGCGTGCAACGTGTCAGATGTTCAAAATGTGTTAAAAATAGGGGATTTAGTAGTAAAAAGCGGAGAAAATACATTTAATAGTTATGATTTAGGAATTTCTAATTTTTATGAGTTGGATAATGTTAAATGTTCAAGCAATAACAACACAACAATATCTTCTATCTCATACACAGCATCCACGCTTTCTTTTGTTTTGAATAATCCAGCAGAAGAGGATGATATTGTAAACGTTGAAATATGGGGAAAAGTGATAGAGAGTGCTGGAGCATACATAGAAAAGGACTTAAATGTTGAGACGGTGCAAAGTTTGACAGTTGACAGCATACTTATTCAGAAAAAGGCAGATGCAGAGAAGTTGTTGGATTTATTGTATGAGAGAGCAACGCAAAAAATGCCTTATATTTTGGCAAATGTAGAGGATAAGGATTTATCTGTTGACATTGGGGATATTGTCAGAATACAAGACACAGACGCAGATTTGGACTATTTGGGTTATATTCACACAATAGACGCAGAGTATGACGGGCAAGGTTGGGGCTTGCTACAATTAGGTGTAAGGTGTTTAGTTTTAGGGGGTGGAGTAGATGGTCAGTTATAAAGAGGGGGCCTTGTGGAGCATTACAGAGCCTTTCAGCATAGAACCAAATGGAGAGCGTGTTTTTGTTATGCCGTCAAACTATGAATCAGCTGCATCTTCTCTCTTGTTTATTCAAAAAGTAAAGAATAATGGGGCTTCTTCTTATTCTTACAACATAAAGGCTTCTGTTAGTGTTTCTGTTGAATATAAAAACAAGGACATAAAGACGGACACCTTTTGCGTTGTTTTTAATAAGGACAGACAAGACGAAGAAGGATACTTTACAAACTACTCACAACTGAACCTTGCAGGGAATGACATAGAAAAGATAACTGTTAATTTTAAAAATAACGCAGAAAATGACACGTTAGACATAGAGAGTTTTTCATTATATGAGAGCGAAGATGTACAAATAACAACTATTGCGAAAGTTTTAAAAGAGGAAACAATACAGGCATCCTTAATACAAGCAACATCTATTCTATCAGATGGACTATTCGCGCAGCAGATACAGACTAACTTTTGGAGTATGGATGCACGAAAAGCAAACCCTGGGCAGATAGTAAACTTTATAGAGATAAAGGATTGGACTGTTAGTTTCTACACTGTCAAACTTAGTGAAGAAAAAGAGCAGTTCTTTTATTCAGTCAATAAGGCGGGCTATGCAGAAGACCACTACTATTGGTATACATCAATAGAGGGGCCTGATGCGTATAAATATGTTACAGACATTGACCCATGGGATAAGTATCCAGATATGGCAGACAGTGAAAGGGAAAAGTTTAAATTCTTTATCTATAAGGCAGAATATAAACACTGTAAACAGAAATTCCATTTTGAATTAGACGAAAACGGCAACCCTGTTCCTGTAATGCGTTTTGGAGCAGGAACAGACGATACGGGCGTAAATGGAACAGGAAGAATAACAAAAACAGACAACGGCTTTTATTTTATGTACACAACAAGCAAAGGTGAAGAGATAGGGTTTATTTTGGACGAAGATGGGGCGTATGTAAAGGGTTTAATTCAAAAGTTTTTTGAGAGTTTGGAGATTTTTGATAATGGGTTTAAGTTGAAATTTCCAATGGAAGTCATGCACTCCTTCGAGTATGTTTTCAATGATAACAATGAACTAACGGCTATAATACAAGATAAACAGTATCAAGGCACAATTACAAGAACACAGGGCAGAATTTAAACACAATCCACCCTTTAACTTTTGAAAATTGGGGCATATAATGCCTCAATTTTCAAAAGTCAAGATGTAAAATTTTAAAAATGGACAGTGTAGAAAAAGATAATGGTATAAATAAATAGCATAAAGTGTAAAGAATGCATCTAGTTGTTTTATATTTTGAACAGTTAAAAATAACTTAATACAGAGATACAAAATAAGGATGCATAGTATAAAATGAGTAAAAGCATAAATGTAAAAGTTAGAGACACTATAAAAGGATATAAATGTAAATAATGGTTATGTTTAGAAAAATTTTTGACAGTTAGGGTTAGGTTGAACAGTTTAAGTAGTTATCTACAGTTATTTTTAGGGTTAGACAGTAAATTTTGACGATTCTGCAGTTATAAGGACATCTACATAGTATATAATAGAAGGAAAAAACGTAAAAAGTAAAACATGAAACATAATACATAATAAATAAAAAAGAAAAACAACAACAAGGCAGTAAAACAACAAGGCAGTAAAACAACAAGAAGAAAACAAGATAGATTATAATGTTTTATGTGTTTGTGTTTGTGTTTTTGCTTGTAGTTATTGTGTTATGTTTTGATGTTTTGGTTTGTTGTTTTTGCTTGTTTGCTTGTTTTGTTATGGTATTATGTTTATGTGTAGGGTTTGTATGTTATAACTTGGACAGTTGGCTATAATTTGGACAGTTAAATTTAGATTGGACAGTTGAAGATAATGTGGACAGTTAATTTTAAGGGTTATGCATAAACAAGGACATCTACACAGTATATAATAGAAAGAAGAAAACGTTAAAGATAAACATAGTACATAATACATAATAAATAAAAGAAAAACAACAACAAGACAAACAACAAGAAGAAAAAGACAAAAAGCATAATGTGTTATATGTTATGTGTTAATTGGTGGTGATGTTTGTGTTTTTCAAGTTTAAAGGTGAAGATGTGCAGGGTTTGGATAGTCGTTGGTTTGAAATTGGTTATATATGCGGAAGTTCAAGTGTTTCAGAAATTCCAGAAAATCCGCGAGTTGTGCATAATTTAGGCAAGCAAGGCGTGAGTTTAGTTCCTGCGAATAGTCAGGAGTTGTTTAGTTTAATATGTGGAATATTGATAGGAAGGCGTTATATCTACGAAACTTTTGGAAAAGTTGAGAAAATGCAAACACAAGACAGGGACGGACATAATCCAAAAGGGAAGTATTTGTGTTTGTCATTGTCAGATGTAGAAGGTGCAGCAGGGCAAGAAGTATTGATGCCTTTGAGTATTTGTAATAATAGTGTAGAAAATAGGGGTTATGCAGGACTACAAGCCCTTATCTCTTATCCAATAAATACAATAGAATACATAAACTACAAACAAAACAATCCCCTTCTCACAATACAAGCTCGACACGACGCCGCGCGCGGCGTCGTGCAGATTCAAGCGTTGCAAGATGTTGTAGAATATGTGGATGCTGTGCAGTTGTATTTAAATTTCAGGGTTAAGGAAGATGTGAGAAATAGTCAGACGATAAGACTAAATGGGCCAAGTGGAACAGGTCAGGGGTCAGATGTATTGACTTTGATAAATGGAGATTATTATTACATTATGCCTCTAACGTTAGAAAATGGGGACATATTGATAAATGAAACGCCAGAAGAAAAGGAAAAACGTAAAGAAGAAGAAAAGCAAAAAACGCCCCAATTAGGGAGTGAAGATGACTACATAGGCCCTGATGTGCGTTTTACGTATGATTTTGAGTTAGATTTAGAGTATGGTGGAAGTGGTGGTGGTTCAGGTGGTGGTGGTTCAGGTGGTGGACATGGTGGAAGTTTGCATTTTAGGTTATATTATCCAGACGGTTCATATGATGAATTTGATGTGCCTGTTCAGGAAGGATTGCATAGATACCAAGGGGATGTTTATTTACATCTACCAGAAATAAAGAAAGGCCCTTTTGTTGTGGAGTATTGGTTTGAGCCAGAAGATGAGGATGACCTGTATTATTGGTTTGTGAAGCCAGGTGCATTATGGGGTTTTGAGAGTGAAACACCAAGGGACCAAGTAGGAGAATTAGAAGAAAAGAAAAGGAAAGCAATAACAAAAGTTTTTGAGTGGTTAATTTTAAATGATGACTATGTTTTGATGTATGAGGGACAACCTCAACCAGCAAAAACTGACTATGTAGAGCATGACACATTAAAACTCATAGATAGCTTTTTAAATTCATTTTATGCCTTCTTATCATTCTCTTATTTTGACAGTATAGACACGCTAAAAGATGATGTGTTATATAAGAATTTTAAAGATTGGGGCATAAGTGTTTTTGATATAGTGAGACTGTTTGATAATGTTGTAAGTAATGCTATTGCCCCTGTTGTAGTAAAAGACCATTGGGAAGAAGCTGACGTTTTGAAAATTCAAGACTTATTACAAGATGAAAGATTTAGACAGTCAATGAGTGAATTTTTTGAACGTTTGCAATTTATAGAAGAAGAAAAGCGTTCAGGGTTTAAAGTGAGCAAGGCAAAAGATGAAAATGTTTTGAGTTTAGGAGATAATTTAGAAATAGAATTTTTTAAGTAATAAAGGAGGATAATGATATGGATGGTATGCATTGTATAGGAAAAATAAAGGTTAAGAGTGATAAAGGCACGTTGGATTTGGATGTCACAAACACAGTGACTCAATTATTCGAGGAAATTGTAGCGCATGAGGGCATAGATGGTATTTTTGCAAATGCTTCACCAATAGAAGGAGGACAAACGTGGATACTCTCAAATGCGGGTGCTATTACACAAAAATATGTGCAATATAGAGATAATGCAGATTCAGGGTTTCAGATAACAGTTTATCTTTTGAATTTGCAAGATTCAGAAAAGAATGGGTTAAATTCAAAAAGTAATGTTCTTCCTGTTTATACATCAGCATTAAATGCAATAGATGACTCAAAAATTGTAGGATATGCAACAGTTAAGGTTGCAGCAACAAAAACAAAAGAGGGTTATTTAATCCCATTAGAGGGCGAAACACTTGTTTCTCATAGACGGCATGGCTTACAGTGGAAATGGGAACCAGGTGTTTTAAGTGGTTCATTTAATGCAATCTGTGTAGGGGTTAATGTTTTGAATGATAGGAATATATATAATGGTATTACTTTAATGCGTTCAGTAGAGAATAACAACAAACTATTGGGCGAGAATAATGAAAATGGTTATTTTATGATACCAGGTGTCAAGTCAGAGGATGGAGGCACAGTATGGACGGAAGATAATGAAATTTTGCTTGGTGGTGTTAAAATAAATGACTATAATAAGAGCCGTTTTGTTTTTAATTTAGAAACGGGAGAAAGAAAGTCAATAAATTCAGATGATGTACGTTATGATTTAACTTTGCAAAGACCTATTGATTACTTACAGGCACACATAGGAGATTATTATATATGCTATAATAGTGGCACAAAAGATATAAAAACGAAAGAAAGCAAAACAAGTATAGTACAAGGAAACTATTATGATTCAGTGTTTGAATTGGATGGTTATATTTATTCTGCTTATAGTTTCAGTACATACACGCACGAAATGACACTCTATGCTTATAATAAAGAAACACTATCAAGAGAGAGTGAACATGACAAAACAATAACAATACCATCAACATTTGAAAGACCTCGTATTTTCAAATATAATGAAAACTATTTGTTGACAGATTCATATTATTATTTTGATAGTATAAGTGATAATAAAGGTTCTATTTATGATAAAGGAAAATCTATTGTATTTTCTAACTTGGATGATATAGAAAACTCTATTATTGAAATTATACCAGCAGTTCAAGCCTTAAATTTTGCTTTTATTAACAACAAGCCATATTTCTTTACAAGTGATTATAGCAATAGAAGCCAAAACACGCATACGGATGCCTCAATTGGTGTATATTATTATAATGACCCTTCAAGTTATTCTCAACAAGTATATAAGAATGGTCTAAAATACACAACAGAAGGAATGTATGGCAATCTGTTTAGTTTCAAAACTTTTGATAGTCAGCAACAGATACCAGAAGGAGAAGGTGTAAAATTGCAATATTATTACACTTTTGAACAATAAACATCAATTTATCAAGCAATAACAATAAAAACTCAATTACTATTTATAACAACTTATAAACACACAACACATTCAAAATTGGAGGCATTTTAAGGCTTCGCCTTAAAATGCCTCCAATTTATAGGATAAAGTGGATAAAGTTTTATGTATAAGGAAGAGTGTAATGGTGGAACTTTAAAGGTCAAAAAGTCAGACTGTCAATGTTTAAAATTATGTCTGTCATTGTAAAAATTTAGAACGTAGACAGTCAAGAACTGAAACACTGACAGACACAAAAACAACACACAGCAAAACCAAAAACAACAACACAAAACACAACAAGCAAAACCCAAAACAACAAAACCACAAAACCAAAATCAAACCCAAAACAACATCACCAATAAAAGCCTTCAGCTTTTATTGGTGATGTTGTAGTTTAAGGAGTAGGAGGGAAATGGTGGAACTTTAAGGGTTAAATTTAAAGGATAGGAGGGAAATGGTGGAACTTTAAGGGCAAAATAAAAAAAGTGTCAATGTAAAGTGTCATTATTTAGAGCGTAAAAAACTGAAGCATTATAAAAATGGTATAATATAAAGAAAAATAAGGAGCAAAATTTAAAATGTAAAACGTGAAAAATTAAAAAGTGTCATTCTCAACTTATCCATTCTTATGTGTCCTGTTGTGTGCATAATTGAAAAATTGGAGGGTTATTTTGAACGTGTGGGGTGTAGAGTGTGATGTGTGTTATTTTGAACGTGTAAAGTGTCATGTGTTTGGTGTTGTGTGTAGTGTTTAAAGTTTAATGTGTTATGTGTTAGGTGTATGTGTTGTGTTTAAATCTTAATGTGTTATGTTTAAATCTTAAAGTGTAGTGTTAAATTTTAATGTGTGTGGTCTTGTGTGCTTGTCTGTTGTGTGTCAGTGTTGGGTGTGGTGTTGTTATATGATAAAGGATGGGGTCTGTCTGTGTGTGTTGTAGAGTGTCTTGTGTTGTGTGTCATAAAATGGAGCAAATAATGAGCAATAATAACAGAAACAAATTTTTGCATATTTTCAACACATAACAGATAAAACATCATAACTTAATCAATTCTCATACATAAACCATTAAAGACAAGCAAAAAGCAACCGTAAGGTTGGCGTTTTGCTTGTCTTTTCAATGTTTTCTTATTCTTAATGTTTAAAATGTGCTTTTATATTGTAATTTCAATGTTTTTCAGGAGTTTGTCTAATGTTGGGCGTGATATGTTCAACATTTGGGCGAGTTGTGTTTTAGTTTTTATCTGTCTGTTTTTGTATTGATTGAGTAAATCTTCAAAATTGGCTGGGTTGACTGGCTTTCTGCCTTTATATTTGCCCTGTCTTTTTGCTATTGCTATCCCTTCTATCTGTCTTTCTTTGATTATGTTTCTCTCGAATTCGTTTATACTTCCCAAAATCTGAAGCATGAGTTTTCCAGTGGGTGTGCTGGTGTCAATGTTCTCGTGTGAGGAAATGAGTTTAATTCCTTTATTTTCAAAGTCAGACGTGAGACGTAGAAGGTCAAGTGTATTGCGTGCAAGGCGTGAAAAGTCGTGTATTACAACAATATCCCCAAAACGTGCAAAGTCTAACAATTCTTTAAGTTGTGGTCTTTCTGTATTTTTTCCGCTTTTCTTATCAATAAAAACCCTTTCGCAGTTGTAGTGTTTCATTGTTTCAAGTTGCCGTGCTTCGTTTTGTTCTTCTGTTGAAACTCTAACATATCCTAGAATCATTAAAAAGGCCCCCTGTTTGTTGTTGTGTTTGTATTCTAACTCTTCAGAATAGAAAATGTAAAGAAAAAATAAGACTCTGTTTGCAAGTTGTAAAATAAAAGAAAAAGAGGGTCTATTTTTGCAGAATAAAGGGCAAAAATAAAAACAGAAAATCGTAAATTTTGGCTATGCCCTAAATTGACAAGATAAAGGATAGCGTGTATAATGCTTATAATGCCTGTCATAAGAAAGGATGGTGTTATTATGGCAGAAGAAGAAAAACGGACAAGAAGGACAAAGGAAGAACTTAAAAAAGAAAACGAGAAACTTATTGCGGAGTTAGAGCAAAAGATAAAGGATGAAGAGTCAGCGTGTGCGAGTTTTGTTGCAAAGAGCAAAGAAAAGACAGACAGAATAAGGGCAAGGATAGAAAAGATAAAGGCAAAGAATGAGATGTTAGATAAGCCAAGAGAGAGAAAAAAGGATGAAACTGTTGAACTCATAAAAGCAGCAAAAGAAAAGGGCATGACAGTTGAGCAGATAAAGGAGAAGTTGGGGTTATAATTGGACTGTTTGCCCTGTATGTCGTGTGTGTTGTTTCTAAAAATGCCTATATATAGTAGAAAAATGCAAAAAGTAGGGCTTCCCCTACTTTTTGCATTTTAAAAATTGATGAAAATGTGGATGCCCTACTTTTTGCCCTACTTTTTGTGAAATTTTAAAACGTAATAATGATGCGTGTTTTAAGAATCACAAACCAATCAAAACCACATAAAAAAGTCCCCGTAATGCTTGTGCCACAAGCATTACGGGGGAGATTTTGTGATTATTGCTTATTATTTAAAATAACGCTCTAATAAGCCCTTCAAAGCCTTTCCATGTCTCGCCTCGTCGCGGGCCATTTCGTGGACGGTGTCGTGGATGGCGTCCAGGCCGTTTTTCTTGGCGCAGGCGGCCAGGTCGAACTTGCCCTGGGTGGCGCCGAACTCGCAGTCCACGCGCCAGGCCAGGTTCTTCTTGGTGCTGTCGGTCATGTTGGGCTCGATCTCCGCGCCCAGGAGCTCCGCGAACTTGGCGGCGTGCTCGGCCTCCTCATAGGCCGCCTTCTCCCAGTAGAGGCCCACCTCGGGGTAGCCCTCCCGGTGGGCGATCCGGGCCATGCACAGGTACATGCCCACCTCGGAGCACTCGCCGTTGAAGTTGGCCTTGAGCTGCTCCAGGATGTACTTCTTGTCCTCCTCGGAGACATCGGGGTTGTTCTTCACGGTCTTGTCGTAGATGCCGTAGACGTGCTCGGCCGCCAGCTTGGCGTCCTCCTTCATCTCGGTGAACTTCGAGCCCGGGACCTTGCAGACGGGGCACTTCTCGGGGGGCTCTTCGCCCTCATAGACATAGCCGCAGACGGGGCAGACCCATTTCTTCATAGTGATAACCTCCATAATCGTAAAAAATGTATATACAAGACTTCCTCAAGTCTGCATATCCCTATCGAGACACCCCCGGCACAGGCCCGTAAAGCGCACCTCGCACCCGGAGATCCTGCCGCCGGAGGCCGCCTCCGCCTCTCTCCGGAGCTCCGGGCCGCCGGGGAGCTCCAGGTCCGTCACCGCGCCGCAGCGGGTGCAGACGAAGTGCGCGTGGGGCGCGGTGTTGGCGTCGAAGCGCTCCACGCCGTCCACAACGCCGACGCTGACGATAAGCCCCTCCCCCTCAAGCTGGCGGAGATTGCGGTAGACCGTGCCCAGGCTCAGGTCCGGGAAGTCCGGCCGGAGCCGGTCATAGACCCACTCGGCGCCGGGGTGGCTGTGGGTGGAACGCAGCAGCGCCAGCATGGCCTCGCGCTTGACGCTCCTCCTGACCATCGCCATACCGCCGCCCCCTAACAGGAATTATTCTTATTAAGAGCATAGCACAATTTTCCCCGGTTGTAAAGATGGGATTCGCCCAAACCTCCGGCGGAAAGAAAAAATCGCGTTTCTTTTCCCGTATCCCTTGCATTTTTCGGCATAAAGGGATAAAATAGGGGTCAGAAACGCGATAAGCGGCAGGACACGGCGGGATTGCGCCCCGCCGCGCCCCTGAGCGAGTGAACGCACCACTCAACACAGCAGTATAACTGCGCCACGGCCTTATTATACCCGCAACTTCCGTCTTTTTCAAGAGCGGCCGCCGGGTTTTATAGGGTTTTGTGTTTATGCTTTGAAAAAGCGGTGTTGAGTTTTACACTCGGCACCGCTTTACGCGTTTCCGGCGCCCAGCGGGAGGCCCCCACCTCCCGCCCCGGCAGCCGGAAACAAATTTCGGAACAAAGGAGAAGACGAAAAATGCGTACCGCGAAAAAACTGACAGCAATTTTATTGGCCCTGACCCTCATCCTGGCCCTGGCGGCCTGCGGCGGCGGGAACGACGCCCCCCAGAGCGACAACAAGAACCCCGACAACCCGCCTCCCACCGGCGACAACACCCCCCGGCACCGAGCCCGACGAGCCTGACCAGCCCGAGGAGCCGGAGCATGTCCACACCTGGGTGGACGCCACCTGCACCGCGCCCAAGACCTGCTCTGTGTGCGGCGCCACCGAGGGCGAGGCGTTAGGGCACTACTGGATGGAGACCCCCGTGGGGACCACCGGCAAGAAAACCAATAACTGCCTCAGGTGCGGACAAATCGAGGGCTTCTCGGAGGTGGACGGTATCGTTTGGTCTTTTGACAACGGAGTTCTCACTCTAAGCGGCGATGGCCCCATGCCGGATTATCCCGGCTATGCTTATGCGCCCTGGAACATCATAGATATAACTCGTGCGACCGTATCGAGTATCGTGATTGAAGACGGCCTTACTACCATCGGCGCTTGCGCCTTTTGCAATTTTATCGACCTGAAAAACGTGGAGATTCCCAACAGCGTGACCACCATAAAGGAGTCCGCCTTCTACAACAGCATAGGTTTTGAAACCATTACGATTCCCGACAGCGTAACAGCGATAGAGAGCCGGGCCTTCCAAAAATGCACGGGGCTGAAGGAAATAACCATCCCCGCCGGCGTGACGGAGATTGGCGACGGCATTATCGCCGGCGCCCAGTGGTTGGAATCCGTTAAGGTGGCCGAAGGAAACAGCAGCTTCGTCGCTGTGGACAACGTCATCTTTACCGCGGATATGACCCGGCTCGTCGCCTTCTCCGGCCAAAGGGTGGAGGAGTATACCGTTCCAGACGGCGTGACCACGATTGGCGGCGGCGCCTTTATGAGCGGTTGGGTGGAAAACGTCACGGTGCCAGAGGGCGTCACGACAATCGAGAGCAAGGCGTTCTACGATTGCGGAATTGAGAGCGTGACGCTGCCCGCCAGCCTTACGGCAATAGGCGAAGCTGTCTTCGAGGAGTGCCTTTCCCTCACCGACATCTACTTCGCCGGCACCGCGGAGCAGTGGGCGGACATCTCCGCCAATGCATCCGTCCCCGAAAACGTCACCGTCCATTACGGCGCGTGACGGGAATACCTATTTAATCCCTGTAGGGGCCGCCTCTCTTGGCGGCCCTTTTCGTTTATACACAACGTTGCATAATACGCCGTAGGGGTCGCCGTCTCAGCGACCCGTCCCACGATTTACCACCCGCCTCCTGGCATACGCAACACGTCCCCGTAGGGGCCGGACACCGTGCCGGCCCGTGGTGGGATTGCGAATAACCCCAATACAACCATGAAAACCTCCCAATTCGCTGTACGGGCCGCCGCCCACGGCGGCCCCTTTCTCCCGATTCGCGCCTGCCTCCGTTCAAACGGAAAACGGCGAAATACGGGGGATGGGCCGCCGTGGGCGTGCCCAAAGGGCATTCCCGTTGGTCACGGCCTGTACGGCATATGAGATTGGTTTATGCGTTGATTTGGGCGGTGTGCATATCGGAGGGAATGGGCCGGCACGGTGTCCGGCCCTTACGGCGGGTGGGGAGGGAAATTGGCGGGATGGGCCGATGTGGTCATCGGCCCTTACGGCGGGGTTTGGGGTTTGCGCGTTGATTGCTTGCGGATTCCAAATCGCAACACGGGTCGCCGAGACGGCGACCCCTACAACGTATTGGGTGGGGTTTTCGCGTTGATTTGGACGATGTGTATTGTTGAAGCCGTAAGGGCCGATGACCACATCGGCCCGTGGTTCGATTATGGATAACCCCAATACAACTGCGAAAACCTCCCGATTCGCTGTACGGGCCGCTGCCCACGGCGGCCCTTTTCTCCGATTCGCGCCTGCCTCCGTTCAAACGGAAAACGGCGAAATACGGGGGATGGGCCGCCGTGGGCGGCGGCCCGTACAGCATATGAGATTGGTTTATGCGTTGATTTGGGCGGTGTGCATATCGGAGGGACCGGGCCGGCACGCTGCGCCCGCAGGCGCGTTTCGGAGGCCAACCGCCCCAATGGGGCGGCTCTTAGGCCGGAGATGTGTCCGGCCCTTACGGCGGGTGGGGAGAGAAAACGGCGGGATGGGCCGATGTGGTCATCGGCCCCTACGGCGGGGTTGGGGGGCTATGAATTTGGACGACGTGTGTTATGGAATCCGCGGCGCATACGCGCAAAAAATTCCGCCCGGACGGGCGGAATTTTTTACCTTATTTCATTCCCGCCACGCTGCGGCGGACCAAGGCGCGCTTGAGCTTGGCTTCGGCGACGGCCAGCTCCTGGTCGGAGAGGGTGTCGCGGTGGGAGAGCTTCTCCTCCGCGGCCTGGCGGGCGCGTTCGGCCCGGGCGGGATCTATCTCGTCGGACCACTCAAAGGTGGTGGGGACCAGGCGGACCCGGTTATCCCGGACGGAGAGCATCCCGCCGATGCAGGCGGCCCGGCGGGCCACGCCCTCGGAGACGATCTTAGCCTCGCCCATCCCCAGGGCGGTGAGGTAGTTTATGTGGTTGGGGAGGATGCACACGTCCCCCGTGACCGTGCGGACCTTCAGGCTCTCGGCCTTGCCGGAGAACATGAGCCCGTCGGGGGTGACGATCTCCAGGTCGAATTCAGCCAACGCTCAGCCCCTCGCTTTCTTCACCACGTCGTCAATGGTCCCGGCGAAGAGGAACGCGGACTCGGGAAGGTCGTCGTGCTTGCCCTCGATGATCTCCTTGAAGCCCCGAATCGTCTCGGAGAGGGGCACATACCGGCCCTCCATGCCCGTGAACTGCTCGGCCACGGAGAAGGGCTGGGAGAGGAAGCGCTGGATCTTCCGGGCCCGGGCCACGGTGAGCTTGTCGGCCTCGCTGAGCTCGTCCATGCCCATGATGGCGATGATGTCCTGGAGCTCCTTGTAGCGCTGGAGCATCTGCTGGACGGCCCGGGCCACCTCGTAGTGCTCCTGGCCCACGATCTCCGGCGTCAGGATGCGGCTGGTGGAGTCCAGAGGGTCCACGGCGGGGTAGATGCCGAGGCTCGCGATGGACCTGTCCAGCACCGTGGTGGCGTCCAGGTGGGCGAAGGTGGTAGCCGGCGCGGGGTCGGTGAGGTCGTCCGCCGGGACGTACACCGCCTGGACGGAGGTGATGGAGCCGCGCTTGGTGGAGGTGATGCGCTCCTGCAGGGCGCCCATTTCCGTCGCCAGCGTGGGCTGATAGCCCACGGCGGAGGGCATACGGCCCAAAAGCGCCGAGACTTCGGAGCCGGCCTGGGTGAAGCGGAAGATGTTGTCGATAAAGAGAAGCACGTCCTGGTGCTTCTCGTCCCGGAAGTACTCGGCCATGGTGAGGCCCGAGAGGCCCACGCGCATACGGGCTCCGGGGGGCTCGTTCATCTGGCCGTAGACCAGGGCGGTCTTGGCCAGGACCCCGGACTCCTTCATCTCGTTATAGAGGTCGTTGCCCTCGCGGGTGCGCTCGCCCACGCCGGTGAAGACGGACAGGCCCCCGTGCTGGGTGGCGATGTTATGGATGAGCTCCATAATGAGCACCGTCTTGCCCACGCCGGCGCCGCCGAAGAGGCCGATCTTGCCGCCCTTGGCGTAGGGGCAGATGAGGTCCACCACCTTGATGCCCGTCTCAAAGATCTCCGTGGCGCCCTCCTGCTCGTCGTAGCTGGGGGCGGGGCGGTGGATGGGCCAGCGCTCACGTGTCTCCGGGGCGGGCATGTTGTCCACCGGGTCGCCCAGGAGGTTGAAGACGCGCCCCAGGCACTCCTCCCCCACGGGGACGGAGATGGGCGCGCCGGTGTCCACGGCCTCGATGCCGCGGCTAAGGCCGTCGGTGGAGCCCATGGCCACGCAGCGGGCCACGTTGTCGCCGATGTGCTGCTCCACCTCGCAGGTGAGCACCCGGCCGTTCGCCTCCACGTGGATGGCGTTTAAGAGCTCCGGCAGCTCCCCGTCCTTGAAGCGGATGTCCAGGACAGGCCCCATGATCTGGGCCACGGTGCCGATATGTTTGGTTGCCAAAAAAATCAACTCCTTAAAGAAGGATAAAAGCCTCGCAGAGTTCGCGTCCGCAGACGCGAAAAAATGAAATCATTCTTCCAAGGACATGCGCCTTGGAAAAATGCCCGCTCAGGTTTGCGGAGTGTGCGCCCTTCAGGGCGTGCGCGGAGCAAACCGGCAAATCTCCTTGTCTCATAAAGGCTCCGCCTTTATGAGGCAGTAGACCCGGCGACGATCTCCGTGATCTCCTGGGTGATGGCCCCCTGGCGGGCGCGGTTGTATTTGAGGCTCAAATCGCCGATCATCTCCTCCGCGTTCTTGGTGGCGGAGTCCATGGCGGTGCGGCGGGCGCCCTGCTCGGAGGCGCGGCTCTCGCACAGCGCCCCGTAGATGAGGCCCCCCAGGTACTCCGGGACGATGGCGTCGAACACCGCCTCGCTGCCGGGCTCGTACAGCGTCTCGCTGCCGGGCTCCTCCCCCCGGACCTCCGGGCCGTGGAGGGGCAGCACGGGGATGACCGTGGGCTGCTGGGTCAAAATGGATACGAAATTCGTATAGACGATGTTCACCTCGTCCAGCTCCCCCGCCAAAAAGCGGGCGCACAGGTCCTTTGCCATGGTGAAGCAGTCGGAGACGGACACGTCCCCGGCCTCCCACCAGGCGTCGGTGAGGATGTCAAAGCCGTGGGCCCGGAAATTCTCAACGGATTTTTTGCCGATGGGCACCACCGCGGCGTTCTTCCCGGCCATTTCGGCCTCGGCCAGCTTCAAAACGTTGTGGTTGTAGCCCCCGGCCAGCCCCCGGTCCCCGGCGATCACCACGTAGCAGCTCCGCTTGACCTCCCGGGCCTCCAGATACCTGGAGGTAAAGGAGTCGGAGCCGGAGGCGATGTCGCAGACGGTGGTGTAAAGTATCTCAAAATACGGCCTTGAGCGGGCGACGTTCTCCTGGGCGCGGCGCAGCTTGGAGGCGGCCACCATCTCCATGGCCTTTGTTATCTGCCTTGTGCTCTCCATGCTCCGGATGCGGAGCTTAATGTCCTTCATGGATACTCCGGCCACGGCAATTCACCACCTTTATTTATTGAATATCTCGATATACCTTGTGATGCAGGCCTTCAGCTCCGCCTCAGTCTCCGGCTCCAGCTTCCCGCTCTCCCGGATGGCCTCCAGAACGGCGCAGCCGTGCTCGTCCATGTAGTCGTAAAGGCCCCGCTCGAAGTCGCTGATTTTGGATGTCTCGATGTCCTTGAGATACCCGTTCGTGGCGGCGTAGAAGATGCAGACCTGGTGGGCCACCTCCACGGGGGCGCCGTTTTTCTGCTTCAGGACCTCGACTATCCGCTCGCCCTGGGCGAGGCGGTCCTTGGTGTCCTGGTCCAGGTCCGAGCCGAACTGGGCGAAGGACTGGAGCTCCCGGTACTGGGAGTAAATGAGCTTTAAGGACCCCGCCACCTTCTTCATGGCCTTGATTTGGGCCGAGCCGCCCACGCGGCTCACCGAAATGCCGGGGTTCACGGCGGGCATGATGCCGGAGTGGAAGAGCTCCGTCTCCAAAAAGATCTGTCCGTCGGTGATGGAGATGACATTTGTCGGGATATAGGCCGACACGTCCCCGGCCTGCGTCTCGATGATGGGCAGGGCCGTCAGGGACCCTCCGCCGTACTCCGGGGCCATCCGCGCCGCCCGCTCCAGAAGCCGGGAGTGGAGGTAGAAGACGTCGCCGGGGTACGCCTCCCGTCCGGGGGGCCGCCGGATGAGCAGGGAGATGGCGCGGTAGGCCACGGCGTGCTTGCTGAGGTCGTCGTAGACCACCAGGACGTCGCGCCCCTGCTTCATGAAGTACTCGCCCATGGTGCAGCCGGAATAGGGCGCGATGTACTGCATGGGTGCCAGCTCCGAGGCGGTGGCGGAGACGACGATGGTGTAGTCCATGGCCCCGCCGGCCTCCAAGGTGCTGACCACCTGGGCCACGGTGGAGCGCTTCTGGCCGATGGCCACGTAGACGCAGATGCAGTCCTTGCCCTTCTGGTTGAGGATGGTGTCGATGGCGATGGTGGATTTTCCCGTCTGGCGGTCGCCGATGATGAGCTCGCGCTGGCCGCGGCCGATGGGGATCATGGAGTCGATGGCCTTAATGCCCGTCTGCAGCGGCACGGAGACGCTCTTGCGCTCGATGATGCCGGGGGCGGGGGCCTCGATGGGGTCAAAGCGCGCGGCGGCGATCTCGCCCTTGCCGTCGATGGGGGCGCCCAGGGCGTCCACCACGCGGCCGATGAGGGCCTCGCCCACGGGGACGGAGACGACCCGGCCCGTGCGCTTCACGGCGTCGCCCTCCCGGATGCCGGCGTCGGAGCCCAGAATGACGATGGAGACGGAGTTCTCCTCCAAATTCTGGGCCATGCCGTACTCGCCGTTTGGGAATTCGATGAGCTCGTTCATCAGGCACTTCTCAAGCCCCGAGGCCCTGGCGATGCCGTCGCCCACCAAGATGACGGTGCCAGTCTCGCTCTCCTCGATCTGCCTGGAGTAGTTCTTGATCTGCGCCTTTATGATTTTGGTTATCTCCTCTGGTTTCAGTTCCATATTGATTCTCCCGTTAAAGAAGTATCAGAGAATTGCCGTTTTATGTTCAAAAATGTGCTTTTAACTGTTTTTCATAAACTCGATAAGGGCCTTGGCGTCGCCCTGCCGGGCGCTCTCCACGTCCTCGGGGGTGCCCCCGGCCAGGACCGCCAGCTCCACGGCGCTGCGGTCACGTATGGCCGCCTCGGTCTGCTCCCAGCCGCCGTCCACGGGGTCAAAATACGAAAGCCGGTACATCCGCGAGCGCAGCTCGGCATACCTGGCGATGGGCGTTCCCCAGTAGGCGGAGATGTAGAAGTTATTCGACGCCAACATATCCTCGGGCATCGCAAAAGAAGCCCTTCATTTGAAAGCGCCTCCTGTGATTTTTAAGATGAACGCCCTGATTTGGCCGGGCCTCACAGCACCGTCTCGCGAAGGCCGCGCTCGATGCGGGCAAGGCGGTCCTTCACGGTGCCGTCGTAGCGCTTGCCCTGGCACTCTAAGCGCATCCCGCCCAGCACCGAGGGGTCCACCGTGACGGTGAGGAGGATCTTCTTCCCGAAGACCTCCCGGAGCCTGGCCAGAAGCCGCTCCCGGGCGGCCGCGGGAAGCTCCACGGCGGCGGTGGCGGTGACCTCCAAGATGCCGTTGTCCTCGTTGTACCTTTCGCGGTAGGCCCGGGCGCAGCCGGGCAGCTCGCCCACGGCATCCCGGTCCACTAAGAGCTTCAAAAAGCTCTCCACATACTCGTGGACCCGGCCGCCGAAGGCGCTCTTTATGAGCTCCCGCCGCTCCTCCTTGGGGACGGAGGGGGTGGACAGCAGCCGCCCATACTCCGGGTAGTCCCCCAGGAGCCTGACGCACATGTCAAGCTGAGAAAGCAGCTCCTCCGAAAGGCGCTCCTCCCGTGCCAGCTCATAGAGGGCCCCGCCGTAGGTCCTTGCCAGCTCAGTCATCGCCCTCACCTAATTTCCCGATGAATTCGTTGACCAGCCGCAGGTGGTCGGCCTCGGTGATCTCCCGCTCCACCACCTCTTCGGCGATGGAGATGGAGATGGAGGAGATCTCGTTCTTTACCTCATTGAGGGCCTTTTTCTTCTCCTGGGCGATGTCCGCCTCCGCCTTGTCGCGCAGGGCCGCGGCGTCCGCCCGGGCCTCGGCCACGATGGCCTCCCGGCGCTTGTTGGCGGCGGCCACGGCGTCCCGCAGGATCTCGTCCCGCTGGGCGCGGGCGGAGCTTAAGTGCTCCTCGTAATCGGCCTGGAGCTTGGCGGCCTCCTTTTTGGAGGCCTCGGCGTCGGCGTACATGTCGTCGATCTCCTTCTGACGGGCGTCGATCATCTTCTTCACGGGCTTGAAGAGGAATTTCTTCAAGAGCAGGAAGGTGATGATCATATTGCAGAAGGTGAAGAGCGCGGTCCAAGGGTTGACGCCCACCAGGCTTTCAAATTGTGTGACCTCTGCTAAAACCGGCAAGTCACTCACTCCTTCCGGTGAAAAGTACCCTGTGCGCCGTTTATCTGACCGCGAAGATCAGCAAAATCGCGATGACCAGGGAGTAGATGCCCGTGGACTCGGTGATGGCGCAGCCCAGGATCATGTTGGTCCTCAGGGTGCTGGCGGCCTCGGGCTGACGGGCCATGCCCTCCAGCGCCTTGCCCACGGCGTTGCCCTCACCGAGAGCCGGTCCGATGGCCCCGATGCCCATGCAAAGTCCCGCGCCGAGAACGGCCGCGGCTCTAACGATCTCACCCATGATATTTACCTCCTCAAAAGATTGCTGAATGATTATCTTTAACCGTAAATTTGCGGTTAATTTACTTGTTTTTCTCCTCTTTCGGCGGACAGGCCATGCCTACATAGACCATCGTCAGCAGCGAGAACACCAGCGCCTGGATGCCGCCGGAGAAGATGTCGAAGTAGAGGCTCAGCACCGCCGGGATGCCCACCTCCAAAATGGGGACCTCCCCGAAGACGCCCAAGAGCTCCAGCGCCGCCGCCACGGCGATGCCCGCGAACACGGCCCCGAAAATCTTGAACACCATTTTTTTCTTCTTGAAGCCCAAAAGCAGAAGCGCCGCTCCCACCAGCGCCGTCACGCCGGTGACCACCCAGCCGTTGGAGCGCACCGCCCCAACGATGAGGGAGGACAGCCCCGCAAGGCCGGTGTAGAGGATGCTCATCAGCACCCCGCCGCCCATGATGTTTCCGAAGTGACGGAAGGCCATACTGACGGGCTGGGCGATGTCGGAGACGATATTCAGGGGATTTATGTACCCCTTCAAAAAGCTTTTCAGGCCGCTGTTTTTAATGGTGCAGCCCCAGACGAGGAAGCTCGTCATCAGCGCCCAGGTGATGGTGGTGCTGACGTCGGACGTTGCCGAGCGGAGAATGCCCGTCATGCCGATGAGGGACCCGCCGATGGAGGAGAGGAACAGCGCCCCGATGTAGGGCGTCCAGTAGGAATTGTGCTTGCCCATGGTGTCCTCCACCAGGTTATAGAGCATGGAGACGCCCTTCTCCGTCAGCACCTGCATCCTCCCCGGGCGTTTTTTCAAATTCCGCCCCAGGAAAAAGCCGGCGGCGCACAAAAGGACCATCACCACGAAGCTCGCCACCGTGGTCTGGGTGATGACGTTCATGCCGTTTATCTGAAGATATATTTTAGGACCGTTTACTTCCATTCTTTTCACCGTCCCTGCGGAAAAACTCGAAAAGACTGATGCTGATCTGCACAAACACAAGGGGCAGGACCGAGGCCAGGGGGTCGAGCGTGGTGAGCTTCAGCACCGCGATATAAATGCCCAGCAGCAACAGGAGCCTCAGCGTCGAGGACCCCTGCACCGCCGTCTTGGCCTTCATGGCGTCCGCGCCGCTCTCCACCCGGTCGGCGGCCCGGGAGACTGTCACCGTCAGCGCCAGGAAATTTGCGCAGGAGACGGCCATCCCGAAGAGGGCCCCCAGCAGCACGTTCACGGAGAAGCGGCCCAGAAGCGCGTAGACCGCCACCTCCAGCGCCGTCAGCGCCGCGACGCCCAGGGCTATTTTGAAAAACTGCCGTATGGCGGCGTCATTGTGAAGCATGTCGGCACCTCATTTGTGGTCGTTGAAGCCCACGCCCGGGTCGTTGTCGTCCTCCTTGGCCTGCCGCTCCAGCTCCCGGAGGTTCTGCCAGAGGGCGGCGAAGGCCGCGCCAATGCCCAGGAGCGTCCCCACCGCCACCACCCAGGGCCCCAGCCCGAAGCGGTTCCCGAGCCACACGGAGCCCAGGACGCACAGCACGATGGGCGCGGCGACGGAAAGGCCGAGCTGGGTGATCCAGACGATATTTTTTAAAAATCCGAAGCCCTTTCTCATTTGACCACCCGTTGACCGCCGTCCGAAACCCGCCGCAATTCAAAAAAATATGTTATCACATTTTCCCCGCTTTGTCAACCTCTGCTTTAATTGTCAAAAGTGTACCGCCCCGGCGTCACAAAAGCTGCCGGTAATAGAGCCCGCCGGTGCGGCTTTTTCCCGAGGGGAGGCGGTTTTCGTACTGATAAAGGACCTCCCGGACCTCCTCCGGCGTCTCCACGGTGAAGCGCAGGACGAGAAAATCCACGCCCTCCGTCCGCTTTTCCCCGATGTGCAGGGGCACGGAGTTCAAGAGCGTCCCGTACTCGCGCCCGGAGCACAGCACCCGGAATTTGACGCCCCGCCGGTCCGTCAGCTCCCCCTGGCCCGGACAGCTCCCGCAGCCGGCCCGGGTCCTCAGGGGGCAGGCGCGAAAGCGCATCAGCGGCAGATACCCGTAGGCCGCGATGCCCCGGGGGATGTCCCCGCCCAGGGCGGCGATTCGCGCCATGGGCAGCTCAAAGGACACCGCGGCGCTCTCAAGCCCCAACCGTTGGAGCTCCCGGAGGGCCGGGGTGTTCATGATGTTGAGCCCCGTCCCGCCGTGGAGGGCAAATCCCAGCCGCCCCGCCAGCTTCACCGCGTACAGATTTTCGCACAGGGCGTTTTTCACCCCCAGGGCGTATATTTTTGCAAGTCTCCCCTCCATATTCCCTTTTTCCGTGTCGAAATATAGCGGATTTAGTCCCACCGTCAACTTTTCCCCATAAATTTCCACAGTCTCCGGGTGCTTTTCGATCTCGGAGGCCGGCAGGATGACCCGCCGGAGCCCCCGGGCGGCCCGGGCCTGCTCAAAAAGCCGGAAGCTCCCCCACAGCTCCGGCTCCCCGGCCGTGTGGGGCGCTATGGGCGGCCGCTCCGCCGCTTCCTCCGCGATTCTCCAGGGCCTCGGCCGCTCCCGCAGGCGCGTCAGCGCCTCCAGCGCCTCCCGGCGGAGGGCGTTGAGGGCGGAGGCCGGCAGCATGAGCCCCGGGGCGATGTCCGCGTGGAACCCCCGGACGAAGTACGGCGTGCCGCCGGTCTTTTCAAGACTTCCCCGGGCGCTCCCGGCGTCCAGGGGCCTGCTGCGCGCCGCCTCCGGCGCGGGGCCCGGGACGGTGACGGCGTCGCCGCCGCACCGCACGGTGAGGGCGCTGCCCTCCGGCGTCAGGGTAAACTCCATATCCGCCGGGACGCTCCGCCGCTCGGCCCGGTAGAGGGCCGCGAGCCTCCCCAGCACCGGCGCCGCGGCGGCCACGTCCTCCCGCTCCCGGCGGCCGAACATGGAGGCATCCCGCCGGCCCGTGAGATACCCGTCGGTGAAGCCGCTCCGGGAGAACACGGCCCGCAGGCTCTCCTCATCGTAGTCCTCCCCCCGGAGGGCCGCCCGGACGGCGGTGACGGCGGCGGCCACGTACTCCGGGCGCTTCATGCGCCCCTCGATCTTGAAGGACGCCACCCCGGCCTCCGCCAGCTCCTTTACGTATTTAATATGGGACATGTCCTTGAGGCTCAGGGCGTACTCCCGCTCGCTGTTTTTGAAATCCAGCCTGCACGGCTGCGCGCAGAGGCCCCGGTTGCCGCTGCGCCCGCCCAGCATGGAGCTCAGGGCGCATTGACCGGACATGCACATGCACAGCGCCCCGTGGATAAAGACCTCCGTCTCGATGCCGCACCGGGCGGCGATACGCTCGATCTCCCCCAGGGTCAGCTCCCGGGCCAGCACCACCCGGGAAAAGCCCAGGTCGGCGGCCATTTTCGCCCCGTCCAGGTTATGGACGGTCATCTGGGTGGAGGCGTGGCGGGGGATGTCCGGGACCAGCTCCCGGAAGCGGGCGTTTACGCCCAGGTCCTGGACGATCACGGCGTCGGCGCCGCTCTCCGCGATCTCCCGGATGGCCGCGTCCAGGGCGGGGAGCTCCTGGTCCATGACCAGCGTATTCACCGTGACGTGGACCTTCACGCCCCGGACGTGGGCGCAGCTCACCGCGTCAAAAAGCCGCCCGTCCCCGAAATTCTCGGCGTTCCGGCGGGCGTTGAAGCCCCCGGCGCCCAGATATACGGCGTCCGCGCCGCACCGGACCGCGGCAATGAGCTGTTCCGTCCCCCCGGCGGGGGCCAGGACCTCAGGCGTCATCCCTCTCCCTCCTTCTGAGAAAATCCCCGGACATCGCCGGGACATCGCAGGGAATCGTCAGGATCTCGTTGGGGTGGGGCGCGGCGTCCCGGGCCTCCCCGGCCTCGGTGAGGATCCTTGTCACCTCAAAGCTCTCCGGCGCCCTCCCCGGGGAGAGGACCTCCAGCGTTTCGCCCACCCGGAAACGGTTCCTCTGGCGCACCTTTATGCGGCCGTCCCCGGCCTCCAGCACGTTCCCCACGAACACCGCCCCGTGCTCATACCGGCCGGAATTTACGTGGCGCTCCTTTAAAAACCCGTGGTAAAACCCGTCGGAGTAGGGCCGGTGCTTCAAAAGCTCCAGCTCCTCCCGGCAGCGCGCAAGGTCCCCGCCGTCCAGCGCCATCCGGTAGGCGTTCACGACTCCCGCCACGTAGTAGGCCGTCTTCATCCGGCCCTCTATCTTAAAGGACGTCACCCCGGCGTCCCGGAGCTCGTCCAGCATGTCGATACAGCAGAGGTCGTGGGAGCTCAAAATGGCGGTATAGCCCCCCTCCTCAAGGATGGGGAAGTATTCCCCCGGCCGCTTTTCCTCCGTCAGCGCCCAGTTCCACCGGCACGGCTGGGCGCACTCGCCCCGGTTGCCGCTGCGGCCCGTGAGATACGAGCTCAGGATGCACCGGCCCGACACGGCCATGCACATGGCCCCGTGGACGAAGGCCTCCAGCTCCAGGTCCGCCGGGACGTTGGCGCGGAGCCGGGCTATGTCCTCAACGCTCATCTCCCGGGCCAGGACGATCCGCCGGACGCCCATGTCGCGGTAGACCCGGGCGGCGGCGTAATTCTGACAGCTCGCCTGGGTGGACAGGTGCAGCTCCAGCTCCGGCGCGGCCTTTTTAAAGGTGTCGATGACGCCCAGGTCCGAGACGATGGCGGCGTCGATGCCGGTATCCCGCAAAAACCGGGCGTACTCCGCGGCCAGGGGAATCTCCCCGTTCCCGGCAAGGGAGTTTACCGCGGCGTAAATGCGCTTGCCCCGCCCGTGCGCAAGCTCCGCCGCCCGGGCCAGGTCCTCCCGGCCAAAGCCCGCACTGGCGGCCCTTAGCTGCAAAAGCTCCCCGCCCACGTACACCGCGTCGGCGCCAAACCGCAGCGCCGCGTTCAGACTCTCCATATCCCCCGCCGGGGCCAGCAATTCAATATCCCTCATAAAACACCTGCTTTTCAAAGCGGTCAAATAGAATGCCATTTCAGGGATGGTATATTCGCCATGTTTTTCGGTTTCCGGCGAAGCCGGGGAGAAAAACGGCGTAAAATCAAATATAATATCCGCTCTGCGGATATTATACCATACCGCGGAACGGTTTGGTAGTAGTTTTGGCCCGGAAAAAAGCCCTGCCGGGCCTTTTTCCGGGCCAAAAGCTCCGGCGGGGCCAAGGCCCCGCCGGTTAGGTCGGTTATTTTGTGGAAAGGTTTATTCCTCCTCGCCCTCGGGGTCCTCCTCCCCGCGTCTGCGGGGGGCGAAGGCGGTGAGCAGCAGGCCCGTGCCGGAGAGGGCCGCCATGGCCAGCCAGAAGGCCAGAGCTCCGTCGTCGCCGGTGGAGGGCATGTAGTCCAGGGGGACCTCGTCGTCGGGGATCTCGGTGAGCTCCTCGTCAAAGGGCCGGCCGGACAGCGGCGTATCCGGTTCCTCGAATTCGAAGAAGGTGTCGTCCCGGACGTTGGTGAGGACGAAGGCGTTGCCGTCGCGGCTCACGCTGCCGGTCCAGCCCTCCACCGCAGTCTCCTCCACGGTGTAGCTGCCGGCGGCGTCAAGGCCGGTCCAGGTGTAGGCCCACCCGGTGTCCTCGCTGAGGACGACGCTGGAGATGAGCTGCCCGTTGTTGTAGAGGCTCACGGTGATGGCGTCGGGCAGGTCCATATCCGTCTCGCTGCCGTCGGCCTCGAGCCAGACCTTGCTGACCGTCACCTCGGTCCTGGGTCCCCAGGTGTTGGTGATGACGTACTCGCGGCCGTTGGCGGCGCCGGAGGAGACGTAGCCCTCGGGCACATCCAGCTCCGCGACGGTGTAGTCCGTCTCGGCGTCAAGGCCGGTCCAGGTGTGGGCCCACCCGTTGGCGGCGTTCAGCGTCACGCTCTGGCCGTAGGGCGCGCCGTCGGCCATGAGCTGGACGGTGATGCCGGCGGGACGCGTCGCGGCGTCGTCGCCCTGCCAGACCTTGCGGACGGAGTAGCTTGTGTAGTCCTGCTGGGAGGTATTGGTAATGGTGATGTTGACCACCGTGCCCCTGAAGATTCCGGAGTAGCTGGCCACGTAGCCCGCGGGGACGTTCAGCTCCTCCACGGTATATTCGGCGCCGTACTCCATAAAGCCCCAGTTCCTGGTCCAGTTGTTGGCCGCGGAGAGCTCGAACGTCTCATAGAGCACGCCGTTTTTATAGAGCGCCGCGGTGATGCTGCCGGGCCGCTGGGAGGGCCTGTCGTTGGCCCAGGTCTTGGTGACGGAGATGTAGGTATAGATGTCGTTGCTGTTCTGGACAACGGTGAGGTTCTCGCCGTTCTCCTCCACAATGCCCATGCCGTTTTTCCGGTCGCTGTACTCGGTGATGTAGCCGCCCTGGTTTTCCTGGAGCTCGGTGACCTTGTACAGGACCCCCACGGGTACGCCGGCGATATGGGCCGTCTCGTCGTTTCCAAGCTTTTCCACGACGCCGTAGACCACGTACTCCAGGCCGTCGATCTCCACGGTCACGGGGGTCCCGTCCTCATTGCGCAGGACGCTGACGGTCCCGGCCTTCGGCGTCTCAGCGCCCTCCGCGCCGGCGGTCATGGCGGGACCGCCGTCCTCGCCGGTGACGGTGTAGGCGTAGGAGCCGGCCAGCTCCACGTAGTCCGCGGGGACCCTCATCGCCACGGTGAAATCCCACAGCGACCTGATGTCCGCGTTGTTGCCGGTGATGAGCTTGCGGATGTTGATGCTGTCGAGCTTGCGGGTATAGGTGTTCACGGCGGCGATCTCAACGGCGCCGTTCATGCTCTCGTCGGTGAGGGCCACGGTGACGGAGCCGTCGCCGGTGACGGTGACGCCGTCGCTGCCGGTGAAGGTCAGCTTATGGTTTTCGTAGTTTGCAAGGCCGGAGTTGACCTCGGTGACTGTGTAGACGCCGTGGGGCAGCGTGACCGTGACGGTCCCGCCGGCGGCTACGGTGACGAACTGCTCATGGGCCACACCGTTGAAGTCGGCGCCGGTGACCGTGAAGCCGAACAGGACGCCCCTGAGCTCCTCCGCCCCGTCCCCCAGCTCCTTCCCATCCAGCTCCACCTTTTTGGTGAGGGTGAAGGAGGCGCTGTTGAGGGTATAGCTGTTGACGGCGGTGACGTTGACGCCGCTGTTGTTCTCCTCATCGGAGAGCCGGACGGTGAAGCTGCCGTCCCCGTTGGGGGTGACCTTGCCGTTGTCGAAGGTCACGCCGTTGAAGGTGTAGTCGCTGACGGCGGCGCCGGACTCGGTGAGCCTGTAGGTACCCACGGGCAGGTTTTCAAAAGCGCCGCTCTGGCCGGGTCCGATGCTGACGGTCTTGGAGGACCATTCGCTAAGCCCGTCCGCGGCCTCGATGAGCTCCAGCGTGAACGTGAACTGGTGATCGAGATATACGGTGTTGGCGCTGTTGATTCCCTCGCCGCCGGCAAGGATGCGCTTGCTCACGGTGAAGCTCGTTTTGTTGATGTCATAGCTGTTGGCAGCCACAACGGCCATCGTATCGTTGTCCGTGAGGGTGACAGCGCCGTCCTCGGGCTGTACGCTCTGGCCGTTCACGGTGAAGCCAAGGCCGGTGTAGTGGAAGTAACGGACGTCGGGGGCGCTGACCTCCCTGACGGTGTAGGCGCCCACGGGGATGTTGGACCAGGTCCGCTTCCAGCCGTTCTCGGCCCGGAGGTCAAGGACAGCGTGGACTTCCTCGCCATTGAGGCCGACGCCGTCTACCTCGAACACAAAGACAAGGTCCCGGATCAGCTCGTGTCCGTTGTTTTCCTGGCCGTTCAGCCGGACGGCTTTCTCCAGCGAAAGGTTCGTGCGCTTAACGGTGTAATTGTTGGCGGCGGTGAATTCCACCGTCTCGGTGACGTTCTTTTCAATGAGGTCCAGGGTGACGGTCTTGCCGTCCTGGCTGACGGTGCCCTGATTGCTGGTGAAGGTGACGCCGTCAAAGTCGTAATGGGAAATGTCCGTATCAAGCTCGGTGATCTCGTAGGTGCCGATGGGGAGATTCACGAGCATCCGCGCACCGGTGCCGTCGGGCCCCACCGTCACATTGACGGTCCTTTCGGCGGACTGGTTATCGAATATCACAGCGTTGCCGTTGGGGTCTTTGCCGGTGATCTTGAAAGTAAAGGTCTGACCTTCAACGTACTGAACGTTGTCCGGATTCGCCTCGCCGGGGGCCTTGCCGTCCAGCGTCACCACCTTGGTGATTCTAAGATTCGCGCGGTTGACGTCGTAGCTGTTGGTGGCGGTAAAGGTGATGTTGGCGTTGACCTCGCTGCCGGTGAGGGTGAAGGTGACGGTGTGGTTATTGTCGTCCAGGTCGTTGATGCTGCCGCCCTCCACCGTCACGCCCTGGTAGGCAAAATCGGGGATCTCGTAATCGCTCTCGATGATGGTGTAGGTCCCGGCGGGGACGCCCGCGAACACTCCCAGCTCCCCCGCTCGCAGCCGAACGCCGGCCCAGGTGACCTTATTGCCGTTGATGTCCGTGCCGTAGAGGGAGAACGTGAACCTATGGTCCAGATACTTCTCCGCCACGTTGTCCCCGTCAGCGGCGGAATTAAGCTCCAGAAGCTTCCGGATGGAGAGGTCGATCTCTTTCAGCTTGTAGTTGTTGACAGCGGTAAACTCCGCGGTCTGCCCGTTCGTCACAGTGACGCTGCCGGAGGAGACGCTGGAGCTGAGCCAGTTAAAGCCCTCGATCGACGTGTCGCCGGTTTCGGTAATCGTATAGTCGCCGATAGGCAGGCCGCTGATGTCCGCCTCTCCAGCGCCAGTGACAGTGACGCTCTTGGTGAAGCCGTCCGGGCCGACGACGGTGAAATGGAATTCCTTATCCTCATAAAGGCCGGGAGCAGCGCCGGTGATCTCTTTCTTTATTTTCAGGCCGCCGGTCAGATAGCGGTTGACAAAAGTGTTTTCCGGAAGAGTGATGGTATTATCCGCAAACTCAGTGGGTTCCCCGTTTACAGTCACGGTGTTGACCGTATCGGTAATGTGATAAATCTTAAGCTCAAATTTTCCTTTGTAAGGTTGGCCCTCTTCTGCGGTATTGGGTCCGAAAGTCGAGTTTTCCTCCCATGTATTCCGGGAGCCAGTGATTTGGATCGTTTTTTTGGAGCCGTCATACTCCATGGACAATTCATCGCCCGCTTTTTCCCGCAGGAACAGCGTTACGTTAAGGCTTTGTGCGTTTCCTTTACCGAAAAGAGCGGTGGTGGGAAGGTTGGGGAATATAATGTTGCCTTGCGCGTCGCTCTTGGCGGTGGCAATCACCCTTTCATCCTTAACGAGCTCAAAGGTATAGCCCTCGGGGGACTCGTTGACATGAGCATCCTCGTCAAGTACAGGGACTTCCACCATTTTGCCGGCTTTGATCGTGAGGGAATTGTCGGACCAGAGCTGTCTCTCATCCTCAATGCCGAAAATCAGCATGCCGTTAGTTCCTATGCCGCCGCCATGCATGTAAGAAACGTTGTCATAAATGTAAGTTTTTTTCGCGTTGTTGGCGTTAGCGGCGGCCTCGACTTCGTCGTCGTTCAACACGCTCAGCCCCAAAAGGCCGTCCAAGACCTCGATCATGCCACCGTTTACTTCACGCGCGGCGGCGCCCTTGCTGTCAATAGCGCGGCCAACCCAGTTGGCGTATCCGCCGCCCAACGTCTCGGGGCCGAGGCGGCTCCATCCGGCGACAAAATAGTCGTCTGCGTGTCCAATAAGACTGCTCCAATCGACAAAGCTGCCGCTTCGGTCGGTGCCGCCATTTTTGGTATCGGAAAGTCTATGCTCACCCGTAGCGGTGTTTCCGTAAATTGCCGCGGTGTCCGGGTTGACAACGCTCACTGAACCGTGCAGACAGCCGCCGATGCCGCCGCCCAACCCGTAAGCAGTGTTGTCATAAATGACGGCGTTTTGAATGGATAAAGTACCATTATTGGTCTGGAATACGCCGCCTCCACCCAAATCAACCAGTGTTTCGGTAGTATTGTTACAAATATATATGTCCCCGTCCGTCGGGTAAATCCTATTATTCTTTCCACCAAGCCACATACCGCCGCCGCCATAGATGTCAGCGGTATTGCCGCAGATAACGCCGCCGTATACGTTTACGGTCGAAGAAATAAAGGAGCATATTCCGCCGCCCATGTTGGCGGTGTTATTTTCGATACTGCTGTTCCCTTTGATTTCAAGCTTGCCGCTGTTGACTACCAGAATACCTCCGCCGTAAGTAGTGGTGGCGTCCTTATTTCCAGCAACATAATCACCTATGGCGCTGCCAAAGCCGTTTATATTCCAATAATCTTTAATAAACTCCTTTTCATCACCGACATAATAATTTCCATATACTTTGTTGCCTTCTGTTGTGGTGCCGTTTCTCCAGATTTTTGTTCCCGTCCCGCCGGTAACGGTCACATTCTCCAGTACAAGCGTGCCTCCAAAGACAATAATCGCGCTGCCATTGCCTTGAGCGTTGACGGTGCCGTTTTTGATCGTGACAGTACCGTTTCTGATTTTAAGGGGGCCCTCAAGGGGCACGGTCCCGCCGCCAAGATCGTACTCGTCCGCCGCCAAGTCTCCCCTTGTCGGCAGTCCGCCCGCCGCTATCGTCATGATCCCGTCGTTTTGAATCTCGTCGGCGGGGGAGGCGAGCTCCAGGCTCCTGAAGCACTTCTGGGTGTGGGTGTGCTCCTCTTTGCCGCACACAAGGCGGAGCTCATAGCAGCCGTCGCCGTGGAAATGGGGCTGGGCCTCGGGCCCGGTGGGCCCGGACTCGCCGGCCTCGGGTTCGCCGGCGTCAGGGGCGTCCCCGGGGTCAACGGACATGCCGGGGTCGATCTCGTCGGGGACGGTGACGGCGGGGGCGCCGGTCAGGGGGACGTCCCCGGCGGGGGTGTCCTCGCTCCCGGGCTCGTCAGTCTCGGGCGCGTCAGTCTCGGGTGCGTCAGTCTCGGGCGCATCAGCCGCGGGCTCCCGGGGCTCCCCGATGCCGGGCATTTCGAAGAAGCCGGGCATTATCTGGGGCAGGGGCTCGGGCTCCGGCTCGGGCTCGGGATCGGGTTCCGGCTCAGGCTCAGGCTCGGGATCGGGTTCCGGCTCCTCGAGGCCGCAGACGAGCGCCTTTTCATAGCATTCCTGCGTGTGGACATGCTCCTCCTTGCCGCAGACAGGAATTTCCTCGTCCGCGAAGGCGGTGACGGTGAGAAGGCTCATCGTCATGCTCAACGCCAGCACCACCGCCAACAGTCTTCTGAGATTTTTACGTACCTTCATAGCACATTCTCCTTTACAAACATAGCCCAAAATTTGTGTTTCCCCATTTTCCCGGCGCGGGGTTTCCTCATGGCCTTACTCTAACACCTTTTCGGCGCTCCCGCGCACAGGCGATGAATTCGGCGAGTTTTTAAATGAATTTTAACATTTTCCCCGCGCTGGTTCACAATTTGTTTCTATTGTACAGCATGCTTCGGAGATTTTCAATATTATTTTAAAAATTTATTAAAAATTTCCAGTCCCTTATTACGATCGCCTCTATCCTTTTTAATTTTATAAAGTTGGCTTTTTGCGGTAATTTTAGCGGTTTTTGGCGCAAATAATTCAATATTTTTATTAATTCGCAGTTTAACATTTTATTGAAATTTCCCGGCGGATTATGTTATAATATTATATCAAAATTTTAAGTATTATTTAACATTTTTTGGGCCGCAAATCTGTTAAAATAGAAAGTAGAGCCATTTTAAGGGAGGGGAATCACCATGCGTATCGCCGTTTGCGACGACTGCGAGCTGGACCGGGATATTATCTGCGAGCTCCTGGGCGCCGTTTTTGAGGGGAGCCCTCTCCGGCCGAAGATCGTGACCTATGACAGCGGCATCAACCTCTACTGCGACATCGAGGAGGGCATGTGGTACGACATCGCGTTTCTCGACATCTACATGACCGACCACCTGGGCATCGACATCGCCCACCGGCTCCGGGAGCTGGGCTGGACCGGCGACATCGTGTTCCTCACCGCCACCCCCGAATTCGCCGTGGACAGCTACGACGTCACCGCCGCCGGGTACATATTGAAGCCCATAAGCCCCGAAAAGCTCCGCCGGGTGGTGGAGCGGATACTGCGCGGCTACAGCGAGGACACCTACTCCGTCCGCCAGCGCTCCAGTGTGCTCCACGTGCCGCTGAACGACATCCTCTATATAGAGAGCAGCAACTCCCGGTGCTTCCTCCACTGTCGCGGGGGCGTGGACTACACCGTATACAAGCGCCTGGACGACATCGAAAAGGAGCTGGACGACCCGCGCTTTCTGCGCTGCCACCAGAGCTACCTTGTGAATATGGACCGGGTGCGCCGGGTGGACAGGGCCTTCGAGCTGGACTCCGGCGACCAGGTCCTCATCCGCCAGAGGGGCCTCAAGGCCGTGAGGGAGGCGTATCTCGCCTACGCCGCGGAGAAGCAGAACGCCGGCGGCCGCTGATTTCACCGAAAAAAGCGTCATTTTCCGAATCTGTTGAATCTTTCGCCCATTTGTGTTATATTGGTAACCAATAGTACCCGGCCTGTGCCCTCCCGGGCAGGCTTTTGGCAAAGGAGTGTTTTCAATGCGTAAAATGGATCTCGGACGCGTGCTCCCGCTGGGGCTGGCCATGCTTCTTCTGGCCGGCTGCGCCGCCGCCCCGGCAGAAAATTTCCCCAGTGATGAATTCGGGACCGGCACCACCCAGGAGCTTCAGGAGGCCGGCTTCACCGACGCCGCTTTCCTCACCGAGGACGGGGAGCTGGTGGAGCTCCTGCCGGAGGCCGTGGCCATGGCGGACGTCCCGGCGCTGCCCGACTACATGGCCGTCTCCCATCCCGGCACCAGCGAGAAGAAAAACGGCAAGGCCGTCATCGACTACTCCAATATCTCCGACGGCTACGTCATGGTCCAATTCACCGAGGCCAGTGAGAAGCGCCTGAAGGCCGTGGTCAAGGGCCCCACCACCCAGTACCAGTACAACCTCGCCCCCCAGACCTGGTATTCCCTGCCCCTGTCCGACGGCAACGGCAAGTACCAGATCGGCATCTACCAGAACGTCACCGACAACAAATACTCCGGCGTCCTGTCCCTGAGCACCGACGTGACGCTCACCGACGAGTTCGGGCCCTTCCTCCACTCCAACCAGTACGTGGACTTTGAGGCCGCGCCGGAGGCCATAAACAAGGCCGTGGAGCTGTGCCAGGGCCTGGAGACGCCCCTTGAAAAGGTGGAGGCCGTCTATACCTTCGTGGTCAACAACCTGACCTACGACAAGGAGCTGGCCGCCTCCGTCAAGAGCGGATACCTGCCGGTGCTGGACGACGTGCTGGCGAAGAAAAAGGGCATCTGCTTCGACTACGCGGCCCTGATGACCGGGATGCTCCGCAGCCAGAACGTCCCCTGCAAGCTGGTGGTGGGCTACGCCGGCACCGCCTATCACGCGTGGATCAGCGTCTGGTCCGAGGCCGACGGCTGGATCGAGGGCGCCGTATACTTCAACGGCGAGGCCTGGCAGCGGATGGACCCCACCTTCGCCTCCTCCGGCAAGCAGAGCGAAACCATCATGAAGTACATCGGCGACGGCAAGAATTATAACGCCAAGTACTTCTATTGATGCCCCGCCCCGGAAACCGAATAAACGCAATCGCCGCGGCCTCATGGGCCGCGGCGATACAGTTTGTCAAAAAACTCAAATTCAATATTTTTTCCAAGGACATGTGCCTTGGAAAAAATCCCTTTTGTCGCCCAAGTGCCGCCGTAGGCGGCGCGCAGGGCGACAGCAGGGAAGTTTTCGCTGAATTTCGCAAAATTCAGCGAAAATTTCCCGCACGTTCCCCTTGTCGGAAAAGCCCGTCAGGGCTTTTTCGACAGGCTGAATCGCGGCGGGCTCGTGCCCGCCGCGATAATTTTCTCTCCCCCCTTGCGCGCGGAGCTCGTTGACAAACGGCGCGGGGCGGATTATGATACCTGTATTATACTATGGGAGGTGAGGCGGTGGAACACGCGATCGCGGTCTGCGACGACGCCGGACGGGACCGGGAGGTCGTTTCCGGCATGGCGCGCCGGTGGGCTGACGCGGCGGGGCACATAGTTCAGGTGTCGGAATTTCCCTCGGCGGAGAGCTTTCTCTTTGAATACGACCGAAACCGGGACTACGACATCCTCCTTTTGGACGTGGAGATGCGGGACATGTCCGGCATCGAGCTCGCCCGGCGCCTGCGGGCCCGGGGCTGCCGGGCGGAGATCGTCTTCATCACCTCCCACTTTGAGTTCATCGCCGAGGGGTACGACGTGGACGCGCTGCACTACCTCGTAAAGCCGGTGTCGGAGGAAAAGCTCTTTGAGGTGCTGGACCGCGCCTCAAGGAGGCTGGCGGCGGAGCCGCCGTCGGTGGTCGTAACCGTGGAGGGCGGGACGGTGAAGCTCCTTGAGGCGGACATTCTCTACGTGGAGGCCTTCGCCCACACCATCGAGATTCACACCCGGTCGGATGTATTGAGGCTCCGGGAGAGCATCACCGCCTTCGGGGAGCGGCTTTCCGGCGACTTTTTCCGCGCTCACCGCTCCTACATCGTCAATCTCCGGGCCGTGGAGCGCATCTCCCGGACATCGGTGACGCTCTCCGGCGGCGCGGAGGTCCCCCTGGCCCGGGGAAAGTACGATGAGATAAACCGGGCGTTCATAGAGAGGAATTGAGATGTTAAAGAGGACATATTTGAAGCTGGTGGAGTACCAAACGGAGCAGTCAAAACAGCATCTTGAGGAAGTGCGGAGCATCCACCGGGAGATGCGGGGCTACAAGCACGACTTCCACAACCATTTGCAGACGCTGAAAAGCTATCTGGACGCCGGGGACACGGAGCGGGCCCGGGAATACGTCCTTGAGCTGGACAAGCACCTCATGAACGTGGACACCCTGCTCAAGACCGGCAACGTCTCCCTGGACGCCATCCTCTCCGCCAAGATCGCCCAGGCGAAAAGCGAGGGCGTGGCCGTCACGGTGAAGGCCAACGTGCCTGACGGGCTGACGGTCAGCGACCTGGAGCTCAGCATCATCGTGGGCAACCTCTTGGACAACGCCATCGAGGCCTGCCGGGCAGCCCAGGGAGATAAATTCATCCGCTTATTTCTGGGCATGAAGGGGAAGATGCTCTACTTTTCCATGCTCAACGCCGCCGGGGCCAAGCTGAAAAAGTCCGGGACGCTCTTTGCCACCGGCAAATCCGGCGCCCACGGCTTCGGCCTCAGGAGGGCGGAGGCCATCATCAAGGAACACGGCGGCTGGGTCAAATACAACAGCGAGGACGGGGCCTTCACCTCGGAATTTCTGGTCCCGGCGCTTCCTTGACACACGCAAAAACGCAATTCGTGCACCGCTGGCGACAGTTGGTGCGCGAATTGACTTTTTTGGGGCAGAATGTGCTACGATGGGCGCGAAAGGGGTGAAGGACCTTGGAATACGAAAAGGATTCGAACAAAAAGCCGTACAAATCGGTGCTGAGCAACGCCCTGTGGAGCCTCCGGGGGATGATCTCCGGGACGCCGCTGTCGCTGCTGGTGATGCTGCTGGAGGTCCCTCTGGCGGTATTCCTCGCCTGGGGCCAGGTGCGCCTGCCGGCCTTGGTGGTGGGCGAGGTGACGCGGGGGGAGAGCCTCCGGCACGCGGCTGTGTCCGTGGGGCTTTTTCTGCTGGCGGTGCTCATTGCCACGGTCCTGCGGGACACCTGCGAGGCGGTGCTGGGGGTCCTCCTGCAATTCTACCGGTCCCTCCGGAGCTCCGAGCTGGACCGGAAGACCATGGGGTGCCGCTACCAGACCCTGGAGAAAAAGGAGACGCGGGACCTGGGGAAGCGCGCCGGGAGGTCCACCTGGATGTGGAACGGCGTCCAGCCCCTCAGCGACGTGCCCAGGCGCTCCCTGAAGCTCACGGAGAACATCCTGTGCTACGCGCTCCTGGGCACGGTCCTCTCGGGCGTCAGCCCCTGGCTGGTGGTCTTACTGACCCTGGCGCCGGCGGTGAACATCCTGTGCGCCCGGGCTTACCGGAAATGGCAGTACGCCGTCCGCCCCGCCCGGACGGACCTGAGCCGCCGGCTCGACTATGTCTGCGCAAAGCCCGCCGATCTCGCCGCCTGGAAGGACATCCGGGTCTACGGCATGGCCGGGTGGTTTCGTGCGCTCTACCGGGACCTTTTGGACCGGGACCTTGTGTGGACCGGGAGGGACCGGACCCGTGAGCTTCTCGTAAAGCTGGCGGACCTCCTGGTGATTCTCCTGCGGGACGGGGCGGCCTACGCGGTGCTGATCGCCCGGGCTCTCCGGGGGGAGGTGACGGCGGAGCAGTTCGTCCTCTATTTTGCCGCCGTGTCCTCCTTCGCGGACTTCGTGGGGGGCATCGTCTCCGAGTGGAACGCGATGGTGAGCGCCAGTCTCTTCGTCAGCGATTTCCGGGAGTATCTGGACCTGCCGGAGGACGTCCCGGAGGGGACGCGAAGCGCCGCGGACCTCCTGGACCGGGCCCCGGAGATCGTCTTCGACCACGTGTCCTTCCGCTATAGCGGCGCGGAGGCGGACACCATACACGATTTGAGCCTCACCATAGCCCCCGGCGAAAAAATTGCCCTGGTGGGCCTCAATGGGGCCGGGAAGACCACCCTGATGAAGCTCCTCACCGGCCTCTACGTCCCCACCGCCGGGGAAATTCGGGTGAACGGCGTCCCCGCAGGGGATTTTCGGCTGGAGGAATACTATAAGCTCTTCGCCCCTGTCTTCCAGGACACCGGGACCGGCCCCTTTACCATCCTTGAGACTGTCACCGGCCGGACGGACGGCGGCGGCGACAGGGCGCGGGCGGAGGCGTGCCTCCGGGACGCCGGATTGGGGAATAAGCTGGACTCCCTGCCGAAGGGTTCAGACACAGTGCTGGACAAGCAGCTCGACAGGGACGGCACGGACCTCAGCGGCGGGGAGAAGCAAAAGCTGATGCTGGCCCGGGCCATTTACAAAAACGCGCCCATTTTGGTGCTGGACGAGCCCACGGCGGCGCTGGACCCCATCGCGGAAAACCAAATCTACCTCCAGTACAACGCCATGACGGCGGGCAAGACCTCCCTCTTCATCTCCCACCGCCTGGCCTCCACCAGGTTTTGCGACAGGATCGTCTTCTTAAAGGACGGCGAGATCACGGAGCTGGGAACACACGACGAGCTTATGGCCCTGGGCGGGGAGTACAGCAGGCTCTATGAGATTCAGAGCTGCTGGTACAGGGACGACTACAAGGGAGGGAGCGAAGAATGAAGCTTTCGGAACACATCCATATCTTTGGACGCGGCATTCGACTGCTGTATGAGATGAGCCCCGTCTACACCGTGTCTTTCATGCTGGAGGCCCTTGTCTCCGCCGTGACGCCCTATGTGCCCATCTTCTTCTCGGCGCGGCTCATCGACGCCATCGCCGCTGGGAGGCCCGCGGGGACGCTGGCCCTTAACGCCGCGCTGACTGTGGGGCTCACTTTCCTGCTGAACGGGCTCCTTGCCGCCATCACCCGGTCTATGAACGTGAGCGGCGAGGAGGCGGGCTATAACTCCGACTGGCGCTACGCCGAGAAGACCATGGACATGGCCTACGAAAGCGTGGAGGACCGGGACACGGCCCTCTTGCGGGAGCGGATACAAAAGGAGGCTCAGACGGGCCACAACATCTACCATCTGCGCCACTGTACGGCGAAGCTCATCCGCCAGGCGGCCCAAATCGCGGCAAGCGCCGCCCTGACGGCGTCGTTTTTCGGCATCGGGAGCATCCCCGGGTGGATGAAGCTCGCCCTGGTGGGCGGCGTCCTTTTGACGGTCCTGGCCGGGACGCTCCTGAAGGCCCGAGAGGAGCGGCTCTATCTGCGGCTCTTTGAATACGCGGTGGACGACAACATCCGGGCGGAGAAGCTGGGGGCCTTCATAGGGGAGTACTCCCAGGGCAAGGACATTCGCCTCTACGGCATGGCGGAGGGCCTGGCGAGGCGCAACCTCACGCTTAATCGGAACTACTGCCTTATGGTCGCCCGGACAAACATCCCCGCGAGCCTCTTGGGCTCCGCCGGGACCGTCTTCGACTACGCCCTCCGGTTCGGTGTTTACATGGTGCTGATCTTCGCCGCCCTCCGGGGCGGGGTGTCCGTGGGGTCCATCGCGCAGTACGTGTCCTGCATCACGCTGCTCATCGCCGCCCTCACCGGCCTTGTGGCAACCGTGCAGATGCTGCTGGTGAACGACATGTATTTAAAGCGCTATTTTTCTTATTTTGACATCCCCAACGACATGTACCGCGGCACCCTCACCGTGGAGAAGCGGGACGACAACGAGTACTTTGTTGAGTTCCGGGACGTGTCCTTCAAATATCCCCACACGGACACCTGGGCGCTGCGGCATGTCGATTTGAAATTCAAGGTGGGCGAAAAGCTGGCGGTGGTGGGCATGAACGGCTCCGGCAAGACCACCTTCATCAAGCTCCTGACCCGCCTCTACGACCCCACGGAGGGCGTCATTTTGCTCAACGGCGTGGACATCCGCAAGTACGACTACGACGAGTACATGTCCCTCTTCTCCGTGGTGTTCCAGGACTTCCGGCTCTTCGCCGTATCTCTCGGCCAGAACGTGGCCGCCGCCACGGATTACGACCGGGCGCGGGTGGAGGACTGCCTTCGCCGCGCCGGGTTTGAGGGGCGCGAGGCGGCCATGCCCCAAGGGCTGGACACGCCCCTCTACAAGGACTTCGACCGGGACGGCGTGGAGATCTCCGGCGGCGAGGCGCAGAAGATCGCCCTGGCCCGGGCGCTCTACAAGGACGCGCCCTTCATCGTCTTGGACGAGCCCACCGCCGCCCTGGACCCGGTGTCGGAGTACGAGGTCTACAGCCGCTTCAACGCCATCGCCGGGGACAAGACCGCCGTCTATATCTCCCACCGCCTGGCCTCCTGCCGCTTCTGCGACAAGATTGCCGTCTTCCATGAGGGACGAATCGTCCAAACCGGCCGCCACGAGGACCTGCTCGCCGACCCCGCCGGCCAATACCACGCCCTCTGGACCGCCCAGGCGCAGTACTATACTAATACTAATCCCTGATCAAAATCTCAAATTCGCGGCGGTCTTTTTCGCGTCATGCTGCGTCAGCCGAATATTTCTCCCAAAACTCTTTTCAGGCTCCCGCCGAAGGTCACGTCCCGGCCGTCGCTGACGGTGATCTTCACGTCCGAGAGGCCATCGCAGGTTATCCTGTAGCGCCACTGGGAGGACAGGCCCGCAAAGGCGCAGGAGCTCGCGTCCTCGTCCACCTCGCTTATCCGGATGAAGCTGTCGCTGTTTTCAATATTCCAGAGCATGACCGCGCCGTGAAAAGCTCCGGCCCCGCTCACCGTCACCTTGATCTTCGCGTAGTTTGTATAAAACACATATTGCCCGACCTCCTCCGCGGTAGTCTCGAGCTCGCCCGCCGAGAGATTGTAGACGCCCTCCCCCGTCTCGTAGAGAATGGGATTCGCCTCCCGGCGCATGTCCATGACCGTCAGTCCCACAAGCGACAGCGCGCAGACCGCCAGCATGCCCATCAGGGACGCGGCAACGCCCACGCGCAGGCGGCGGCGCTTTACCTTTTTCGCGTAATCCGCGATGGGCAGGCTGTCCTCCCGGGCGCCCGCGGGAGGATCGCCGCCCTTCTCCATCCTCGCTAACTTCTCCCGGCACTCCGGGCACTCCCGCAGGTGCTCCTCCAGGGCGGCCCTCGTCTCCTCCGAGCACAGGTTTTCCAGATACAGGGGCATAAGATCCCCCGCGACGGCGCAGTTCATTTTCATTTTTCACCCTCCATTTTCTCAATAAGCATGTTTTTTGCCCGGTAAAAGGTCACCTTTGCCCAGACCTCCGACCTTCCGAATATGCCGGCGATGTCCCGGAAGCTCAGCTCCCCGAACACCCGCAGCATGAAGACCTCCCGGTAGGGCTCCCGGAGCGTATGCAGGTGCTTATGCGCCAGCATCGCCTGCTCCTTATCGGCTATGGCGTCAAAAAATCCGTTGTCCGCCTCCCCGCTCTCGGAGGGCTCCCGCCCAAAAAATCGTCCGCGGCGGCGCTGCTCCTTTCTCAGGGCGTTTTTCGCGATCTCACACAGCCACGTCTCTATCCTGCACTCGCCCCGGAACTGCCCGATGTGCAGATACGCCTGATAGAATGTCTCCGCCGTCAGCTCCTCCGCCAGGGCCTCGTCGCCGCATTTTGACAGCAGGAAGCGGAACACCATGGGGCCGTACCGCCTGAATATTTCGTCAAATTCCCCCAAGCCCATCACCCCGTTTCGTATATTTGAGCCTGAAGCTCAAAAAAGGTTACATCTTTTTCGAAAAAAACCGGGGCGCGGCCCGATGCCGCGCCCCGAGGGTCACTCCGCTTTGCTCCGCTTCTTTTCTCTCCGCTCCCGGAGCTTCCTTTCGGCAAATCGCACGATGAGCGTGCCCAGATACCCGAAGAGGACGCCGAAGACGGCGCCGAAGAGGACGTCGGTGGGGTAATGGACGTAGAGATAGAGCCGGGAAAAGGCGATCACCGCCGCCAGGACCCCCGCCGGTATCCAGAGCCTGGACTTATTGAAGTACATCGCCCCCACCACGGTGAAGGACGCCGCCGCGTGGCCGGAGGGGAAGGAGAACTCCCCCGGCTTTTCCACCAGCAGCACGATGTCCGGATTCACCACATACGGCCGCGTCCGGGCCACCAAATTTTTGATGAGCCCGTTGCACAGCGCCACGTCGATGAGCAGCGACACGGCGCAGACGAGCCCAAGCCGCCGGGTCCTGGGGATGAGCAGCAGCGCCAGCGTCAGGAGTATCCAGAAGATCCCTCCGTCCCCCAATACCGTCACCACCGGCATCACCGCGTCCCCAAAGGGCGTGCGCAGGTTCTGCTGGATAAAGTCGAGTATGCCGATCTCAAATAAATTCATACTTTTCCCCCTTTACCGGAAACACGGGATGGTCTATACTTCTCCCTGGTGATGCTTATGCGCAAAACAGTCTATTATGTGGAGCCGAAAAGCCCCCTCATCCTGGCCGCGGCGGCGCTCTACGGCGGCGCGGTGCTGGGGCTGGCCCCCTTAAGGCCGCTGCTGATACCCCTTTTCGGCCTGCCGCTGCTGGTACACCTCTGTCAGGACATCTTTGCGGACCTGGCGGTCTATACGGCCTCGGAGCGCCTGCGGGAGTGCTCGGTGCTGGCCATCATGGCGGGACTGCTGTGCGTATCCCTGGGGATGCGCCGCCAGATGCCCGTCAGATGACGTAATCGTCCCCGCCCAGGTCCTCACGGATGAGGTCGGCCAGGGTGACGCTGTCCAGGTACCTGTTCACCACGTCCCGCAGTCCCCGCCAGAGGCCCACAGTGCGGCAGATGGCGGCTCTGGGGCAGGGCTCCGCGCCGTCCTCCAGGCACGCCACCGGCGTCAGGCCCCCCTCGGCGACACGGAGGATCTCACCGGCGGTGTACTTCTCCGGCTCCCGGGTCAGGCGGTAGCCGCCGCCGGGGCCCCGGACTCCGGCCAGGAGCCTGTGGGACACCAGCGTCTTCAGGATGCTCTCCAGGTACTTCTCGCTGATCTCCTGCCGCTGGGCCAGGGTCTTTAAGGGGACGTAGTCCTGCCCGCGGTGCTCGGCCAGGTCCGCCATGATCCTCAGGGCGTACCTGCCCCGGGTGGACACCATCATAAGCACCCCTCCGTTTCTTTTCCCCATTATACTACCAGAAATATTGTTTTTCAACCAACATTTTTCATTTTTCCTATTGACAACATGCCCGGGCGGTATTATAATCCCTATAAACCTACTCAATAAATAGGTTTATTTCCGCAAAGCGCGCATAGAATATATGGATTTGAAAAACAGGAGGTGCCTTTATGGGCAAAATTTATGTCTCCGCCGATGGGCTCATCGGCGGCACGCCGCTGCTGGAGGTCCGGAACATCGAGGCAAAGGAGGGCCTGGCGGCCCGGCTTTTAGTGAAGCTTGAGTACTTTAACCCCGCGGGGTCGGTGAAAGACCGCGTGGCCAAGGCCATGATCGACGACGCGGAGGCCCGGGGGGTCCTGAAGCCCGGGTCCGTCATCATCGAGCCCACCTCCGGCAACACCGGCATCGGCCTGGCCGCCGTGGCCGCCGCCAGGGGGTATCGGGCGATCATCGTCATGCCGGAAACCATGAGCGTGGAGCGCCGCCAGCTCATGGCGGCCTATGGGGCGGAGCTGGTGCTGACCGAGGGCTCCAAGGGCATGTCCGGCGCCATCGCCAGGGCTGAGGAGCTTGCCCGGGAGATCCCCTCCTCCTTCATCCCCGGCCAGTTCGTGAACCCCGCCAACCCCGCCGTCCACAAGGCCACCACCGGCCCGGAGATCTGGGAGGACACGGACGGGAAGGTGGACGTCTTTGTGGCCGGGGTGGGCACCGGCGGGACCATAACCGGCGTGGGCCAGTACCTCAAGGAGAAAAAACCCGATGTGAAGATCATAGCGGTGGAGCCCAGCGACTCCCCGGTGCTGTCCGGCGGCAAGGCCGGGCCCCACAAGATTCAGGGCATCGGCGCGGGCTTCGTCCCGGAGGTCCTGGACACCGGGATCTACGACGAGATACTCCCCGTGGAGGCCGGGGACGCCTACGCCGCCGGGCGGCTTCTGGCCCGGAGCGAGGGCGTTCTTGTGGGCATCTCCTCCGGCGCGGCCCTCCACGCCGCCATTGTGGCGGCCAAGCGCCCGGAGAACGCCGGCAAGACCGTAGTGGCCCTCTTGCCCGACACCGGCGACCGCTACCTCTCCACGCCGATGTTCCAGTGAGCCCTACAGCAAAAACCCGGGAGCCGCAGGGCTCCCGGGTTTTTTATTCACTTTATGAAGAAATCCAGGACGAGGGTGAGGAGGATAAAGACGGCGGCCACCCACTTGGTCAGGCGCGCCAGGCGCGCGTCCAAGGTCTTGGCCTTGTTCTTGGCCAGGAACGTGTCGCCGCTGCCGCCGCCGATGGCGCCGGACAGGCCCGAGCTCTTTCCGCTCTGGAACAAAACGATGGCCACAAGAGCCACGCAGGCGATAAGCTGAATGACGGTTATGATAGTCTGTAACAAAATAGATCAATCCTTTAAATAGTATTATAGTCTTTAAATCGCGGGACTTTTATGGTATCATAAATTATCCTTATTTGCAAGAGTTTTTTTCAAATTGTGGAGGAATTTTCTATGCTTTTTGATACCCACGCCCACTACGACGACGAAAAATTCGATTTGGACCGCCGGGAGGTGCTCTCCGCCATGGAAAAGGCCGGCGTGGAGCTCATCGTGGACCCGGCCTCGGACATCGCCTCCGCCGAAAAGGCCCGGGACATCGCCCACGACTATCCCTTCGTCTATTTTGCCGCCGGAGTCCACCCCCACGAGGCCGCCGGGGCGGCGGAGACGTATCTTGACAGCATCCGGGCCCTCTCAAAGGACCCCAAATGCGTGGCCGTGGGGGAGATTGGCCTTGACTACCACTACGACTTCTCCCCCCGGGACGTGCAGCGCCGGGTCTTTGGGGAGCAGTTGGAGCTCTCCCTGGAGCTTCAACTGCCCGTCATCATCCACGAGCGGGAGGCGGTCCAGGATAACCTGGACATCCTGAAGGCCCACCCCGGCGTCCGGGGGGTCGTCCACTGTTACTCCGGGAGCTGGGAGACGGCGAAGATCCTCCTGGACATGGGCTTTTACCTGGGCTTCACCGGCGTCGTCACCTTCAAAAACGCCCGCCGTGTGCTGGAGGTGGTGGAGAAAATGCCCCTGGAGCGCATTGTCATCGAGACGGACAGCCCCTACATGGCCCCGGCGCCCCACCGGGGGGAGCGCAACTCCTCCCTCCTGGTCCACCTGGTGGCGGAGAAGATAGCCCAGCTCCGGGGGATGGCCGTGGAGGACGTGGCCCGGGCGACCTTGGAGAACGGAAAGAGGCTTTTCATACGAATCCCTGATTAAAAGCTCAAACCGAGCGGCGAGGATTTTACGCGTCAGACGAGGAAGACTGCGCAGGGAATACTTTCGTATTTCCAAGCAGGCTGACGAAGTATGGCGCGAAAAAGACCGCCGCGAATTTGAGATTTTGATCAGGGATTCGTATCAGTCTCTCCTGAAGAGCCGGAACGCGCCGGAGGACTCCAGGGCCTTGGCGATCACGTAGAAGATGGCCGATTCGATGGGCCACATGACGACGTTTTTCAGCGCCCGCGCCGGGAGCAGCGCCCAGAAGCCCTGCCCGAAGGTGGCGGTCTGCCAGTAGGTGGCAAGGCCGATGTTCACCACCAGCGCCACGATCCCCTTGGCGGCCAGTATCCGCCAGAGCCGCACGGGCCGCCGGTAGTAAAAGCAGCCGTAGATAAAGGCCGCCAGCGCCGCGTCCAGGGTATAGCCGGGGTGAAAGGGGTAGCCGGAGGGGATGATGAAAAATTTGAGGACATCCATAAGCCCCCCGAAGAGCCCCCCGGTGACGGGCCCGAAGAGCAGGTCCACCACCTGATTGGGATAGCCGGAGAAGCCGATCTTGATGTTGGGCGTGATTCGGATGCTCGCCACGCCCTCCAGCGCGACAGCCAGCGCCCCCATCACCGCGAGGGCGCACAGGACCCGGAGCTTTTTGAACTCCAGGGCGGAGCTTACAAGGTCCTCTTTGAATTTTTTCATAAAAAAATATACCTCCCTCCATGCAGAATTTTCCACACAGCAGGAGATACGCGCCGCCTTTAATGCTAATATCCATTTAAAATGAGACACCGAGCGGCGAGGTTTTTTCGTGTCAGGCAAGGAAGACACCGCAGGGAATACTTTGTGTATTCCCAAGGCGGCTGACGCAGCATGGCGCGAAAAAGACCGGCGCGAATGGCTTATTTTAATTGGATATTAGTATATAATAAAAAGCGCCCTGATGATCCTCTGTCGCAGCGGGATGCGGCCGGCGCACCGCGGGATGACCCTTCGTCCCCGGGACAACTCTCCGTTCCCGGGGCACTTAACGCGCGCGAGCCTACTCTGCACAGTAACTGAGGCTACTATACACGAAAGCCGGAGGAATTTCAATAGCCGGCGGGCATTTTTTCACGGCAACAGCATTTACTTTTCTACCCCTTTATGCTATTATGTCAACTGAGGTGAAGGTTGACATGGAAAAGATCATTGAGAAGCCGGGAAAGATAACGGATACTCGCAGGCAATGGGGGAATCTGAGGCATAAACTGGTGGATATCGTGTTCATCGGCCTTGTGTCCGTCATCTGCGGCGGGACGGATTTCGAGCACATGGAGGACACGGGGTACGGGAAGCTCGATTGGTTCAAGCAATACCTCGAACTGCCCAACGGGATACCGGACAGCGACACGTTCCGCCGGGTTTTTGAACGAATCGACCCGAAAGAAATGGGAGAAGTCCTGGGGGAGCTTACGGATGTCACGGGCAGTACCGTGGCAATAGACGGGAAGACCATACGCGGGAGCGGGAATGAAAAACACAGCGCCTACCACGTGGTGAGCGCGTGGGTGGCGGAGCGACAGATGACCCTGGGGCAGTTGGCCACGGAGGCGAAAAGTAACGAGATCACCGCGATACCGGAGCTGATAGATATGCTTGACATTGAAGGCAGCACAGTGACGGTGGACGCCATGGGGTGCCAGAAGCAGATCGCCGCGAAGATACGGGAGAAGGGCGCGGATTATGTGCTGGGATTGAAAGGCAACCAGCCGGCCCTGATGTCTGACGTAAGGCTGTATTTTGAAAGTGAGATTGCGAAGAACAGTGACAAAAGCCTTGAGAAGGACCATGGGCGGATAGAGCAGAGGGAGTATTACCTGGAAACCGGGATTGATTGGCTCGCGCAGCGGAAGGATTGGGCTGGACTTAAGGGGATTGGGATGGTCAAGACGTCCGTTACCAGCCTCAAGACGGGAGAATATACCGAGGAAAGCCGCTATTTTTTGACGTCTCATACCGATGTACATAAGTTCGCGGATGCGGTGCGAAAGCATTGGAGCATCGAAAACCAGCTTCACTGGCAGTTGGATGTGACGTTTGGGGAGGACGGAGCCAGGGCGCGGAAAGATAATTCCCCGCTGAATTTGAATATTCTCCGCAAACAAGCGTTGTCGCTTCTGAGCAAAGCAGACATGGGCAAGCGAGTCAGCCTCCGCCGGAAGATGCACCGCGCCGCAATGGATAATGATGTCCTGCGGAGGGTTGTGTTCCCAGAAAAGTAAATGCTGTTGCCGGCGGGCATTTTTTCGGCTCCATGAAAAAATCCCGCCGTCTTTTCCGCGGCGCTTTACTTTACCGGGATTTTGCAATATAATATTATGTAAAAATCAACCGAAAAAAAGCTTACGGGGAGTTGGGGAAAATGACCGGGGAGGAGTTGAGGGATCTCAGCGACGAGGCGCTGCTGCGGGAGCTTCTGGCCTTCTCCCGGTGCCGCGACGCCGGAAGGCTCGCCGCGGCGCTCATCGACCACTTCGGCGGGATGGCGGAGCTGAGCTGCGCCACGCTCAGGGAGATTCGCTCCATCCGCGGCATGGACAGGCGCTCCGCGCTGCTGCTGCGCCTCATCGGGGAGCTCTCCCGCAGGCATCCGGCCGTGGGCCGCGGCGGACAGGCCGTGACGAGCCCGGACATCGCGGCAAAACTCCTGACCGCGGCGCTCAGGGACGCGGAGGGGGAGGCGCTGTGCTGTCTCTGCCTTGACAAGCTCATGCGGCCGGCCTCCTGCTGCCTCATATGCGAGGGCGGGACGGACGCCGTCCCCGCGGAGCCCTGGAGCGTCTACCGCGCCGCCCGGGGCGCCGGCTCCCGGGCGGTCATCCTGGCCCACAGCCACCCGCCGTCCTCCCCCGAGCCCTCGGCGGAGGACGTGGAGCGCACAGGCGCCATGGCCGCCGCCCTGGGCGGCGCCGGCGTGACGCTGGTGGACCACATCGTCATCGCCGGGAACATATACTTCTCCCTGGCCGAAAGCGGCTTCCTCCCCGCCGACGACCCCCTCCGCCAAAAATACCTGGAGGGATTCAAAAAATGACCCACCCCAGAAAAACCTTGGGTATCCATTATTCTGGACGATACCATCACGGATAAAGCGATCTGCGCGCTTGTCGATGACGGCTGCAAAAGCGTTTAGGAGGGAAAGGCATGGGACACTGTGATTGGGCGCTTTCAAGTGATATAATGCGGGCTTACCACGACAGCGAGTGGGGCGTCCCCGTGCATGACGACCGCCGGATGTTCGAGCATCTGACGCTGGAGTGCCTTCAGTGCGGGCTGAGCTGGGGGCTGATGATGAAAAAGCGGGAGATCTTCCGTCAGTGCTTTGAAAACTTTGAATACGACAAAATTGCCGCCTACGGCGAGGATGATATACAGCGGATTCTGAATACAGAGGGTATGCTGAGATCCGAGCGGAAGATTCGGGCGGTCATCAACAACGCCCGGTGCTATCAGAACATCCGGGCGGAGTTTGGCAACTTCTGCCAATATCTCTGGGCCTATACGGATGGGAAAACCGTTCTCTACGACGGCCACGCGGAGGGCGCGATTCCCGTCAGCAACGGCCTTTCGGACAGGATAAGCCGCGACCTCAAAAAGCGGGGCTTCAAGTTTGTGGGGGCGGTGACCATCTACTCTCATCTCCAGGCCTGCGGTGTCATCAACGACCACGCCATCGACTGCCCCTGTTATAAGAGAATCAACGAAACCTATCCCACGGTGAAAATGAAACCTGACCAGGAGGTGGGACAGGCCGGAGGGAAAAATATACATATACATACATAATGATTAAGCCGTGGCCCCTCGGATTCTGCGGGGCCACGGCGATTCATCTCATCCCTCCGGCTTGGGGAAAGCCACGGTGACGGTGGTGCCGGAGGGGGAGCTTTTCAGGTCGATGCTCGCGGAGTGGAGCTGGGCGGCGTGCTTGACGATGGAAAGGCCCAGGCCGGTGCCGCCGCGGGCCTTGGAGCGGCTTTTGTCTACGCGGTAGAAGCGCTCGAAGACGCGGGGCTGGTGCTCCGGGGGGATGCCGATGCCGGTGTCGGAGACGGCGAGGGTGATTTTGTCCGCTTCGTTCTTTACGGAGACGGCGACGCTGCCGCCGGGGCGGTTATACTTGATGGCGTTGTCCGTGAGGTTGTAGACGATGGAGGCCAAAAGCTGGGGGATGCCGGTGAGCTCCGCGCTCTCACCGCTGAGGGTGACGCGGACGCCGGCCTTTTCCGCCTCGGCGCCGAGGGCACGGACGGCCTCCCCGGCGATGATGTAGAGGTCGCAGGGCTCGCGTTTCATGTCCGCCGCGCCCTCGTCTAAGTGCGACAGGCGGATGATGTCCTCAACCAATCGCGTCATCCGCCGGGCCTCGTTGTAGATGCGGGCGTAAAATTCCCGCCGGTCGGCCTCCCGGACAAGGCCGTTCATCAGAAGCTCCGCGCTCCCCGCGATGGTGTGGAGGGGCGTTTTCAGCTCGTGGGAGACGTTGGCGGAAAACTCCCGGCGGAGGGCCTCCCGCTCGTGCCGCTCGGTCACGTCGATGACGAGCACCACCGCGCCGGAAACCGCATTCTCCGACAGCACGGGGCTTGCCATAAGCTCGTATTGCCGGTCCTTGAGCTCTATGGGCCGCTCCCCGTGGCGGCCCTCCAGCGCGTTACGCACAAGCTCGGACAGCTCCGGGCCCCGGTTCACCGAGAGGAAGTCCCGGCCAAGACAGGACCGGTCCGCGTCGAAGATCTCCCGCGCCGCCCGGTTTATGGACAGCACCACGCCGCGGGAGGTGAGCAGAAGCATCCCCTCCGCCATATTCTCCGTGATGACCTCCAGCTCCTTCTGCTTTTGAAGGAGCTTTTCGCTTTGCAGGGCGATCTGACGCTGCTGGGCGTCGATGCGGTGAAAGAGGGGCGCCAGCTCGTCAAGGCCCTCGTTTTTCATGGGCTCGTCCAGGTTGAGGGCGTTCAGGGGCTTCACGATTTGCCGGGATAAGCGCGACGCCAGAAGGAGCGACAGGGCCAGGGCGACGATGACGATGACGATCATGGGCTCCAGCATCCCCATGATGAGGGTCAAAATGGAGCTTTGGGACACCGACAGCCGCAAAACCGTGCCGTCCGGGAGCCTCTGCGCTCGGTAGAAGGCCCGCTCGGTGAGGGTGGCGGAATACCGGGAGCTCTCGCCCGCGCCGTTTTCCAGCGCCTCCCGGATTTCCTCCCGCTCCAGGTGATTTTCCATCTCCCCGGCGTCGGCGTCGCTGTCGTAGAGGACGTCGCCGTTTTTGTCCACCCAGGTCACGCGAAAGCGCCGGGTGTCCAGGCCGTCAAAATAGTCCATGCCCTCCCGGGACACGGCGTGGGCGGCAAGCTCCGTCTCCGCCCGGAGCCTGTCCCACTGTACCGCGGAGAAATAGTCGTAGAGCACCCACAGAAAAAGCACCGCCGAGGCCAGGAACACCCCCACGGCGGCAAGGCTGATGGCGCGGAAAATGCGCTTTGTCACGGCTCGGCCTCCCATCTATACCCCACGCCCCGGACGGTGGACAGCCTCTCCCCGCACGCGCCCAGCTTGGCGCGCAGCGTCCCCACGTGGACGTCCACGGTCCGCGTCTCGCCCTCGTAGGCCGCGCCCCAGACGGTATCCAAAAGCTGCCCGCGGGTGAAGACCGTGCCGGGGGAGGCCATCAGGGCCTTCAAAAGCTCGTACTCCTTCAATGTCAACTCGACCCGCTTGCCGTCCACGGTGACGGTGTGCTCCCGGAGGTTCACGGTGAGGCCGCCGGATTGGAGTATGTCCTTGTCCTCCTTTGGCCCGGTCCTGCGGAGCACCGCCTTGACGCGGGACACCATCTCCATCATCCCGAAGGGCTTGGCGAGGTAGTCGTCGGCCCCCAGGTCCAGGCCCAGCACCTTGTCGTACTCCGTCCCCCTGGCCGTTGCCATGATGACGGGGATGTCCGCCGTGGCGGCGTTTGACCGGAGGCGCTTTAAAATCCCGATCCCGTCCTCGCCGGGGAGCATGATGTCCAGGAGCGCAAGGTCCGGCTTTTGTCCGTGCAGGGCCTCCCAAAAGGACGCCCCGTCGGGGAAGCCCCGGGCCTCCAGCCCCGCCGCGTTCAGCGCGTAGACCATCAGCTCCCGAATGCCGGGTTCGTCCTCCACACAGTAGATCACGGAAAACACCTCCCCACGCTGTCTATTTTACGCGGATAAAGTAAAATGCAAAATCAAACGATTGTAAAATCTTTGTAAAGTCCGATTATTCCGGCTCCTTTTCTCCGGTGACGGCATAGAGCACCCATTTTGCGATGTTCACGGCGTGGTCGCCCATGCGCTCCAAATACTTTGCCACCATCAGCAAATCAAGCGCCGCCTCCCCGTCCGCCTCCGGCCCCCGGAGCGTGCCGATGAGGGCGCTTTTCACGCGGTTGAAGTGCCCGTCCACCACGTCGTCGTAGTCGATGACGGCCCGGGCCAGCTCCCGGTCGCTTTTCACAAAGGCGTCGAGGCTGTCCGTCACCATTTTGATGGTGGCGAGGGCCATATCATGGATGTTGAGGCCGTTTTGGCCCGGGGCGATGTGGCCCATGGTGACGATCTCCGCGATGTCCCCGGAGTTGTCCCCGATGCGCTCCATGTCCGTCACCATTTTGAGGGCCGCCGAGATGACCCGCAGGTCCGTGGCCACGGGCTGCTGCTGGAGGAGGAGCTTCACGCAAAGGTCCTCGATGTCCCGCTCCGCCCGGTCGATTTTTTCAACAAAGTCAAAGACCCCCTGGGCCTTTTCCGCGTCCGCCTCCTCCAGAGCCTTGGCGGAGAGGGCAATGGCGCTCTCGCAGAGGGCCCCCATGGAGATGAGGTCCCGATGAAGGGCCTCCAACTGCTCGTCAAACCGTGTCCGCATTAGCCAAACCTCCCCGTGATGTAATCCTCGGTGCGCTTGTCCGTAGGTTGGGAGAAGATTTTCTCCGTGTGCCCAAACTCGATAAGTTCTCCCAGAAGGAAAAACGCCGTTCTGTCTGAGACGCGCACCGCCTGCTGCATGTTGTGGGTGACCATGACGATGGTGTAATCCGCTTTGAGCTCCATGACCAGCTCCTCGATCTTGGAGGTGGAGATGGGGTCCAGGGCCGAGGTGGACTCGTCCATCAGCAAAACATCCGGCTTCACCGCCAGCGCGCGGGCGATACACAGCCTCTGCTGCTGGCCGCCGGAGAGGCCCAGGGCGGATTTTTTGAGTCTGTCCTTCACCTCGTCCCATATCGCGGCGGCGCGGAGGGATTCCTCCACGATTTCATCAAGCTTTGCGCGGCTCCTGACGCCGTGAGTACGGGGCCCGTAGGCCACGTTGTCGTAGACGGACATGGGGAAAGGGTTGGGCTTCTGGAAAACCATGCCGACGCTGCGCCGAAGCTCCGTCACGTCCCGGTCCGGGGCGTAAATTTCCTCCCCGCGATAAGTGAGCGAGCCCGTCACCTTTACGCCCTCGATGAGGTCGTTCATGCGGTTGACGGTCCGCAGAAACGTGGATTTTCCGCACCCGGAGGGGCCGATGAGGGCGGTGATGCCGTGCTCCGGGACGTCAAGGCTTATGTCCTTCAGGGCGTGGGCTTCGCCGTAGTAGAAATTCAGGCCCTTGGCGGAAATGATGGTGTCAGCCATAGTCAGCTCCTTTTCAGCTTCTTCCCCAGCACTCCGGCGGAGAGATTCAGAATCACCGTCAGCGCCAGAAGAATCGTGGCGATGGAAAAGGCCGCGCCGAAGTCGGCGTTCTCCTTGGCGTAGTGGTAGAGCGCCACGGTCAGCGTGGAGCCCGACGCCCGGGCAAGGCGGCCCGGGGAGAAATCCTGCATTGCCATGCTCATGCCGGCGGTGTACATGAGTACCGCGCTCTCCCCCACCACGCGCCCCGCGGCCAGGATGCAGCCGGTGACGATGCCGTCCACGGCACTGGGGAGTACCACCGTGCGGATCATGTGCCATTTGCCGCTCCCCAGGCCCAAGGCCCCCTCCCGGTAGGACTGGGGCACGGTCTTCAGGCTCTCCTGCGTGGACCTTATGATGGTGGGCAGAATCATCATGACCATGGTCAGGGACCCGGCCAGCAGGGTCTTTTGCAGTTTGAGCGCCGTGCAGAAGAGGATGACGCCCACCAGGGCGTAGATGATGGAGGGGATGCCCGCCAATGCCTCGGAGGCAAACTCGATGGCCGCCACGAGCCTTTTGTTCCGGGCGTACTCCGTCAGATAGATCGCCGCGCCCACGCCCAGGGGAAGGGCAAGCAGCAGGGAGACGACCACCACAAAGAGCGTGTTCCTGATGGCCGGCGCTATGCCGACGGTCCCCCGGAGGACGCTCTCCGAGGTGGTGAGGAAGCTCCAGCTGATGCCGCCGAGGCCCCGGATCAGAATATAGCCGATGAGGAAGCCCAGCAGTCCCACCGTGAGGGCCGAGCAGCCGTAAAGGAGCGCCCGGGCCCCAAAGTCGTACATTTTTCTGCGCATGTCAGCCCTCCTTTTCACGCTTGAGCACCAGATTTAAAAAGGCGTTTATCAGCATGATAAAGAGGAACAGCACAAGTCCGATGGAGAAGAGCGCCTGCCGCTGTAAGCTCCCGTCCCGGGAGTAGTTGAGCTCGATGGAAATGCCGGTGGTGAGAAACCGCACGGATTTTGTGAGGGCCGGCATATTGGCCACGTTCCCCGCCACCATCATGATGGCCATGGCCTCCCCCACGGCCCGCCCGATGCCCAGCACCACCGCCGCCGCGATGCCGCTCTTGGCCGCGGGGGCCGAGACGCGAAAATAAGTCTCCAATTTTGTGGCCCCCAGCGCCAGGGACGCCTCCTCATACTCCCTCGGCACCGCCTCCAGGGCCGTCTCGGAGAGGGAGATGATGTTGGGGAGAATCATAACGGCCAGGACTATGATGGCCGCCAGCAAGCTGTCCCCGGCGGGCAAATTCAGCCAATTTCGCAGCGCCGGGACAAGGACACACATTCCCACCAGACCGTAGACCACCGAGGGGATGCCGGCCAAGAGGCTGACGGCGGGCCGGATAACATTTGCAAGCCATTTCGGGGCGACCTTGGAGAGAAATACCGCCGTGAAAAACCCGATGGGCACGCCGATGACTACCGCCCCCGCCGTGCCGTATATGGAGGTGAGGATGAGCGGCAGGATGCCGTATTGATTTTGTCCCGCCGCCCATGTCTTCCCGAAAAGGAACCTCCCAAGCCCGATCTCCCGCATGGCCGGGAGCCCGGAGATGATGAGATACACGCTGATGAGCAGCACGAACCCCACCGCCATAAGCCCGCAGAGGGTGAAGAGAACCTGCATGGCCCTCTCCGCCGCTTTCCATTTCGACTTTTTCATGTCAGTTGGGGTACACCGCGCCCGCGGCGGCTATGTACTCCGCGGCCTCGGCGCTGGTGGCGAAGTCCAGGAACGCCTGGGCGGCCTCGGAAAGCTCCACGCCCTCCTTGGTGACCATGACAAAGGGGCGCTGGATGGTGTAGGTGCCGTTCTTGACCGTGGCCTCGCTGGGGGCGACGCCGTTGACCTTCACGGCTGTGACGGTGGAGTTCACGGCGGAGAGGCTGGCGTAGCCGATGGCGTTCTCGTTCCCCGCCACGTTGCCGATGACGTCGCCGGTGGAGCCGTATTCGTTGGTGTAGGCGCAAGCGCCCTCCACGCCCACGATCTCCTCAAAGGCCGTGCGGGTGCCGGAGCCGTCCTCGCGCCCGTACACCGCGATGGGCGCGTCCGCGCCGCCGAGCTCGGACCAATTTTTGATTTTGCCGGTGAAGATGTCCGCGATCTGTTCTGTGGTCAGGTCAGAGACGGGATTTTTGGGATTCACCACCACCGCCACGCCGTCCAGCGCCACCACATGGGCGACGGCGCCCTTGTCCATTTCCTCCTGCTTCAGCTCCCGGCTGGAGAGCCCAATGTCGCAGGTCCCGTCCAGCACCCCGCTGATGCCGGACCCGGACCCGGTGCCGGAGTAGTTGACGGTGATGTTCGGCTCCCTCTCCCGGAACGCCTCCGTCAGCGCCCCCATCACGTCCGCCATGGAGGTGGACCCGTCGGTGTTCACCGTGCCGGACATACCGTCCTCCGAACAGCCGGTCAGAAGGGCCGCAAGCATCACCGCGGCGACCGCCATCGCCAAAATTTTCTTTTTCATAACAGTTGTTCTCCTCGTATAATAAGTTTCAAGTAAAAAGATTTCAGTATCAGCAGACTTTAAGATGCCCGTGATACAATAGCTG
>CANROF010000086.1 GCA_947632155.1 uncultured Oscillospiraceae bacterium | reverse complement strand
GGGTCCTACTCCCTGGGCATCCTCTGCGCCGACGGGCGGCTCTTCGCCGTCCGGGAGCAGAGCCCGCTTATCTTAGGGCTCGGGGTGGGGGAGAACTACTTCGCTTCCGACGTGGCGGCCCTGGTGCCCCACACCAAGAACGTCATCTATCTGGACGACGGGGAATTTGCGGAGCTGACGCCGGAGAACGTCACCGTCTACGACGTGCGCGGCCGGGAGATCGAAAAGCCCGTGAGCCGCGTCACCTGGGACGTGGAGGCCGCGGAGAAGGGCGGCTACGAGCATTTCATGCTCAAGGAGATCATGGAGCAGCCCGCGTGCTTCCGCGCCACGGTGGAGCCCCGGATAAAAAACGACAGGATCGAGTTTGAAAATTTTGATCTGACGGACCAGGAGCTTCGCGGCATCCGCCGCGTCGTCATCACCGCCTGCGGCTCCGCCGGATACGCCGGGCAGGTGGGCCGGTATGTCATCGAGGAGCTCTGCCGCATCCCGGTGAGCGTGGAGCTGGCCAGTGAGCTTCGCTACCGAAACCCCATCATCGACGGGCACACCCTGCTCATCGTCATCTCCCAGTCCGGCGAGACGGCGGACACCATAGCGGCCCTCCGGGAGTGCAAGGCCCGGGGCGCCCGGGTGCTGGCCATCGTCAACGTGGTGGGCAGCACCATCGCCAAGCTCGCCGACCACGTCATCTACACCTGGGCCGGCCCCGAGATCGCCGTTGCCACCACCAAGGGCTACACCACCCAGGTGGCGGTGCTGGATATGCTGGCCATCTATCTTGCCGACAGGCTGGGACTTATGGAAAAGCCGCGCTACGAGGAGCTCATCGGGGCGCTTCACGACATGCCCGGAAAGCTCCAGCGGGCCATTGATCTGAACCGCAACCTCAAAAAGCTGGCAAAGACCTTCTCCGGCTGCTCCGACATCTACTTCATCGGCCGCAATTTGGACTACGCCGTCAGCATGGAGGGGGCGCTGAAGCTCAAGGAGATCAGCTACATCTTCGCCGAGGCCTACGCCGCCGGGGAGCTGAAGCACGGCACCATCGCCCTTTTGGAGCAGGGGAGCTTAGTGGTGACGCTGGCCTGCTACGAGCCCCTTTTCGACAAGACCATGTCCAATATCGAGGAGGTCAAGGCCCGGGGGGCCGAGGTCTTGGCCGTGGCGCTGGAGGACAACAAGAAGATCATCTCCAAGGCCGACTACTTTTTGAAGGTCCCCCGCACGGACCCCATTTTGAACCCCATCGCCCAGGTCATCCCCCTCCAGCTCTTCGCCTATTACATAGCGAAAGAGCGGGGCTGCGACATCGACAAGCCGAAGAATCTGGCAAAGTCCGTCACCGTGGAATAAACGCAGGCCTTCCGTAAGGGCCGGACACCGTGCCGGCCCGTATACCAGACATCCTCCGAAAGGACCGATACACCTATGAAAGACCGCTATGAAAACCCCCTTTGCAGCCGCTACGCCTCCCGGGAGATGCAGTACATCTTCTCCCCGGACTTCAAGTTCTCCACTTGGCGAAAGCTATGGATCGCCCTGGCGGAGAGCGAAAAGGAGCTGGGACTGCCCATCACTCAGGAGCAGATCGATGAGCTGCGCGCCCACGTCACGGACATCGACTACGACCTTGCCGACCAATATGAGCACAAGCTCCGCCACGACGTGATGGCCCACGTCCACACCTACGGCGACGACTGCCCCAAGGCAAAGCCCATCATACACCTGGGCGCCACAAGCTGCTACGTGGGGGACAACACGGACATCATCCAGATGCGCGACGGCCTTTTGCAGGTAAAGAGGCTCCTTGTCAACGCCATTGCCGCCCTGGCCGACTTTGCCGGGGAGAATAAGGACGTGCCCACCCTGGCCTACACCCACTTCCAGGCCGCCCAGCCCACCACCGTGGGCAAGCGCGCCACGCTGTGGACCCAGGACCTCCTTATGGACCTGGAGCGGCTGGACTATGAGCTTTCCAACTTAAAGCTCCTGGGCTGCAAGGGCACCACCGGCACCGGGGCCAGCTTCCTGGAGCTCTTCCACGGGGACCGGGAAAAGGTGAAGCTTATTGAAAAGAAGATCGCGGAGAAGATGGGCTTTTCCGCCTGCATGGCCGTCTCCGGGCAGACCTACTCCCGGAAGGTGGACGCCTTCGTTTTGAACGTCCTCTCCGGCATCGCCGTCTCCTGCGCCAAGATGGCCACGGACATACGGCTCCTGGCGCACATGAAGGAGTTTGACGAGCCCTTTGAGACAAACCAGATCGGCTCCTCCGCCATGGCCTACAAGCGCAACCCCATGCGGTGCGAGCGGGTGGTGAGCCTGGCCCGATATATTATAAACGACGCCAAGAACGCGTCGGACACCGCCGCCGCCCAGTGGCTGGAGCGGACCTTAGACGACAGCGCCAACCGGCGCATCTCCATCCCGGAGGCGTTTTTGGGGGTGGACGCCATTTTGACCCTCGTCATCAACGTGGTCAAAAACGGCCGGGTCTATCCCAAGGTCATGGAGAAGCACCTTTCGGAGGAGCTGCCCTTTATGGCCAGCGAGAACATCCTGATGGACGCCGTGGAGCGGGGCGGGGACCGCCAGGAGCTCCACGAGGCCATCCGCCAGTACTCCCAGCTCGCCGCCGCCAGGGTGAAGTTAGAGGGGAGGGACAACAACCTCCTGGAGCTCCTTTTGAAGGACGAGAGATTCGGCCTCACGGAGGAGAGCCTGAAGGAGGTTTTGGACGTCCGCAAATTTGTGGGCTGCGCGCCGGAGCAGACGGAGGAATTTTTGCGGGACTGCGTGGCCCCTGTGCTTTCGGAAAACGCCGGACTTCTGGGCTTAGAGGCCCAGGTGCGAGTATAACTCATATTTGACTAAAATCTTTGCCGCTCGGTTTAAGCTTTTAATCAAATATTCGCATAAAGTCCAGTGGTATAATGTCAAGAGGTGATTGAAGAAAAAAACAGAGAAAAACAAGGAAAATAGTGTAGCACGAC
>CANROF010000085.1 GCA_947632155.1 uncultured Oscillospiraceae bacterium | reverse complement strand
AAATTTCCCGCACGTTCCCCTTGTCGGAAAAGCCCGTCAGGGCTTTTCCGACAGGTTTTCTGGGGCGTTTGGGGGGCGGGCGGCATAGTTATGGGTGAGAAAAATCAAAGGAGTTGGAGTTACGCTATGGGCCACAGGGCTTCATCACACTTCTTCCTGGGCGCCAACTCGCCCGGGGGCTTTACCTCACTCTACGACGACTTCACCGACACGAAAAGCGACACGCTGTACATACTCAAGGGCGGCCCCGGCTGCGGCAAATCCACGCTGATGAAAAACGTGGGCAAGGCGGCGGAGGACGCGGGGCTCTCCGTCCAGTACATCCGCTGCTCCGGGGACCCGGACAGCCTGGACGGGGTGTACGTCCCGGAGCGCCATATGGCCTGGGTGGACGGCACCTCGCCCCATGTCATTGAGCCGTGCCTCGCCGGGGCCCAGGCCCGATACGTCAACCTGGGCGCTTTTTACGACACCGCGGCCCTGGAGCGGGACCGGGAGGAGATCGGACGCCTCACCGCCGCCTACAAGGCCCAGTACGCCCGGGCCTTCCGGCTCCTTTCCGGCGCCGCGGCCCTGGGAACGGGCCCCGCTCTGCCGGAGGAGGCGGTCCTGGCCGCCGCCAGGCGTGCCCAGGGCGTCATAAAACGGGAGCTCCGCCCCGCCGGTGGCGGCAGGTCCGTCCGGCGCTTTCTCTCGGCCTACACCTGCCGGGGCTATATGTGCCTCTGGGACACCGTGGAGGCCCTATGCGGCAGGGTCTACGTGCTGGATAACGACCTGGGGCTGGGGACCCTAACGGTGGAGGCCGCGGCCCAGGCCGCGGACAGCCGGGGCCTGGGCTCCATCCGATGCCAGTCGCCCATGTTCCCGAAGCTCACGCAGCACCTGCTGATACCGGACCTGGACCTGGGAATCGTGACCCAGACCTCCCGGGCGCCCTACCCCGGCAAGGCATACCGCCACATGCGTCTTGACGCCGCCCCGGGGCGGGAGGCCATGCCGGGGATACGGGCGGAGCTGCGGCGCGTCTCAAAGCTCCGCGAGGCCATTCTGGACGAGGTCACCCTGACCCTCGCCCGGGCCAAGGCGCTCCACGACGAGCTGGAGTCCCACTACATCCCCAACACCGACTTCGAGGGCGTCACGCGCCTGACGGAGCGCTGCGTCCAGACGCTGATGGACCGTTAAAACACATTTCCCGGTTTACAAGCGGGCGTTATCGTGGTACAATGGGGCAAAACGCCGCAGAATTTTACGAGGTGAAACATGAACTACGATTTCGATACCCCCGCCCCCCGGGCGGGCTCAGGCGCGATAAAATGGGACCTGCGGGGCTCCGCCTTCGGAAGTCCCGAGGCCCTGCCCTTCTGGATAGCCGACTCGGACTACATGTCCCCGCCGGAGCTGGTGGACGCGCTGTGCGACGCCGTCCGACGGTGCGTCTTCGGCTACAACGACCCCTCCCCCGCCTACCGCCAGGCCGTGGCCAACTGGGTGGAGACGCGCCACGGGTGGAAGATCGACACCGACTGGATACTCCCCGCCACGGGCGTGGTGTCGGAGATCGCCAACATCGTCCGGGCCTTCACCGCCCCCGGCGACAAGATACTTATCCAGACTCCGGTCTACGACCCCTTTGCCGGCGTGGTCAAGGCCGCCGGGCGGACCGTGGTCGAGAACCGCCTTGTGCGCGGCGAGGGTCTTCGCTACACCATGGACCTTGAGGACCTGGAGCGGGACCTGCGCTCCGGGGTGAAGCTCATGATTCTCTGCTCCCCCCACAACCCGGTGGGGCGCGTCTGGACGCCGGAGGAGGTGCGCAGCGTGGCGGAACTGTGCGAGAGGCACGGGACGCTCCTTGTCTCCGACGAGATACACTGGGACCTCATCATGCCGGGGCACCGCCACTTCACCGCGGGCCTTGCCGGTACGCCGGATAACCTCATCGTCCTCACCGCCCCCAGCAAGACCTTCAACGTGGCGGGGCTCAAGTGCTCCAACGCCATCATTCCCGGCGCCGCCGTCAGGGAGAAGCTCTCGGCCTGGCAGCGGGAGTACCACATCGAGACGCCCAACGACCTGGGGCTCGTGGCCTGCGAGGCCGCCTACCGCAATTGCGCCGCCTGGTGCGACCGGCAAAACGAGTACCTGGCCGGCAACGCCGCGCTGGTCCGTGAATACTTATCCGAAAATCTCCCGGAGGTGCGCGTCGCGCCCCTGGAGGGCACCTACCTCATGTGGCTGGATACCTCCGCCTCCGGCGTGGGGTCCCGGGAGCTGTGCCTCGCCATGAACGCCGCCGGGGCCATCCTCAACGACGGCTGGCGCTACGGCGACGACGCCTTCGTGCGCCTCAACATCGCCTGCCCCCGCTCCCAGCTCGCAAAGGGCCTGGAGGCGGTCGTAAAAGGGTATAGGTCCGCCAAGTCCGCCGGAAAGTAAGAGAACCCCCGTCTTCGGAGGGAGGGGGACTGTGAGGGGGGACCGTCAGGGTCAATGTCATTCAGTTAGCGGCCATAATGCTGCACAACGAAAAACGGGCGGGTTTCTACGCCCGCAGGCGTGTTTCGGAGGCCACCCACCCCAACGGGGCGGCTCTTAGGCCGGAGATAGGACCCGCCCCTACGAGGGAATTCGAACATTTCCGATAGCCGCGAAATCTTCCATGTAGGGGCCGATGACCACATCGGCCCGTCCCCCCGATTCGGACACACTTTCCGCAAATTGGATTCGCCTTCCATTCTTGCTGTACGGGCCGCCGCCCACGGCGGCCCATCCCCCGGTTTATTACCGCGCCCCGTTGAACGGAGGTCGGAAGCGCAACGAAAGCGCGGGCCGATGTGGTCCGCCCAGGGGCACTTCCTTCGGTCATCCGGCCCCTACAGGGGCGTGGTGCGATTGATGGAAATTGGGCGGTGAATCGGAAAAATGGGCCGCTGTAGGCAGCGGCCCGTACAGCGAGATTATCGGTTATCGCGTTAAAATTAAAATTGCATCGTTCCAGGCGTGTATGAGGCTCAGATTTTGCTTAACTTAATGACATTGGCCGTCAGGGTCCCCCCTCACGTCAAATCACCCCCGCCGCAAAGCGGCGGGGGCGGCCTTTGCCAAGGGCAAAGGCCGCATGTCACCAAAAAGAAAAGTCCCGCCAGAAGCGGGACTTTTCTTTTTGGTGACCTGACCGGGATTCGAACCCGGGACACCCTGCTTAAAAGGC
>CANROF010000084.1 GCA_947632155.1 uncultured Oscillospiraceae bacterium | reverse complement strand
GACGATTAGCTCAGCTGGTATGAGCATCCGCTTGACGTGCGGAGGGTCGCAGGTTCGAGTCCTACATCGTCCACCAACGGCTAAGACCGCGTCCGCCGACGCGGTCTTAGCTTTTTTATATCTCGTAAAACGGAAGTGAGGCTGATGGGAAAAAAGCACGGGCCCGCAGCGCCCCGGTCCGGTCTGGTCATGGCCGCGGCGGCTGCCGGCGCCTCGCTGGCGGCTGTGGCGGTGATGGCGCTTCTCACGCTGCCCAGCGCGGACGACTTCTGGTACAGGCTTTTTCTGAATAACGGGCTCCGCAGCTACCTGGCGCTTTTAAAGGAGCACTATCTGACCTTCAACGGGCGGGTCATCGTCCACATCGCGGCGCAGGTGACCCTGCATTTCGGGAACTGGTGCTTCGCTGTCGTGAGCGCGGCGCTTTTCGTCCTCATCCCCTGCGCCCTGACGGCGGCCTCCGGGCGGGACAGGGAGTCGGCCCTGTGGGCCTGCGCCCTCTTTCTCCCCGCGGTGCTGTCGCTGCCCAGGTCCCTCTTGAATCAGGGGATACTCTGGATCTCCGCCTTTTTCAACTACGTCCTTCCCACCGCCATGCTGACGGCGGACATCCTGGTCTATGAGCTGTGCGCCGGACGGAAGAGGGCCGGCCTGCCCCTGGGGGCGCTGTGCGTTGTCCTGTCCGCCGCCTGCGGAGCCACCACCGAGCAGTCGGGCGCGGCGGCTGTAGCGCTGTCGGTCTATTTCCTGGCCCGCGCCCTTTTGACAAAGCGCGGGCGCGTCACGTCGGCCCTGGCGCTGCTGGGCAGCGCGGGGGGACTCTTCAGCATCTTCGCGTCCCCGGCGACGCGGCTCCGGGTGAACGCCGGCGCGTCCGTGGGGAGCTTTAAGGAAATCATTTCCACCATGTATGCCAACATGGCCCCCTGCGCCGGGGAGCTGTGCGCCTCGTGGCTGACTCCGGCGGCGCTGGCGGCGCTTTTCCTGCTTGCTGGCGGAGCGGCCGCCCGGAGGCTGGGGAAAAAGTGGCCGCTGGCCCTCTCATGCCTGCCCGCGGCGGCGTCCCTGGCGGCGATGGTCCTGCCGGAGGGAGCAAGGACGGCGCTCTTTACGGCGCTGTGCTTCGCGGCGGGCGCCGCGGCGGCGGCGCTGATGGCCTCCGGCCAAGAGCCGCCGGGGCTCATGGTCCTGGCGGGCCTTGCCACCTTCGCCGCGATACTCGTCACCGACAGCTCCGGCGGCCGGACGCTGGTGCCTTTCCTCCTGATGCTGCTGGCGGCGGACGCGGTGCTGCTGTCCGCGTATATCCGCTCCGCGCGGGGGGTCCTCTCGGGGCTGGGCCCGGCGGCGCTTTTGGCGCTGGGGCTGGCCGCCGTCATTCCCTTTGTGGGCGGGATGCTGAAAAACCGCCGCGTGGACCTGGAGAACCGGGAAAACGTCCGGGCCGCCCACGAGACGGGCGTACTGCGCTACTGCATAGATTATGACATGGAGTACACCTGGCTGAAGATCCAGAGCGACTTTTCGGCGCAATTCCTGGCTTACGAGGGCCTTCCGGAGGACCTTGAGATCCAGTATTACAGCCACCTGCGCCCCGGCGTCATCGCCAACGGCCAGGAGCTCTACCCCTCTTATCTGGGGGAGGACGGGGAGGTCTACTTCTGGATAGGCGTTGTGAATTCCTTCGGCGGGTCCGTCTCGCCCCGGGGCGACTACGACCACCTGACCGTGACGCTGCCGTGGGCCCAATGCGACGTGGACCCCGTTCCGGGGGACCCCGGCGCCGCGGTCTTCACCTGGACCGAGGACGGCGAGACGCGCTCCGTCACCCTGAGCCGCCTGCGCACCGAGTTCCGCACCTGGTACCCGCTGGAGGTCTACACCGACATCCTGGGCTTCGTGCTCCTATTTAACCAGGACCGGAACACCTACACCTTCCTCCCCCCGGCGCCGGAAGAATGACCGCCCCATCCCCAGAACACCCACAGCATCATGCCGACAGATCATCGTCCGGGTCCTCTTCCGATTGGCGGAAGCTCCATGCCGTATTTTTCGAACATTTTCTTTCGAAATTGCTCGTAGGACGCGTATATTTCGGAGAGAGGCGTCTGAGGCAGCTTCTTCTCTATCGCGTCAAGGTAAACCAAAATAATACCTTCGTCAAAGTTTTTCTTTCCCAAAAGGCTAAGCTCCCAACGAAGCCCAAACATCAGGTCCTCGATTTCCCACCCCTTTATTTCCTCGCGGACCTTCTCATACCCTGTCGCCATTTGTATCCCCCTCCCCATAGTTTATGACGCGCTTTTTCCTGCTCATGGCGTATCTTCGTGTGGCCGCCGCGCCGCCGCTGTCGAGGATGATATACGTGATCAGCACATCGCTGTTGTCCACCATCCACCTGTTTCTTTTGCTGATGGCAAAGCGCATGGGTCCGCCCTCAATCTCCGGGTACATCGTCCTGTCATAATGCTCCGCGTTGACCGTCCGCCCAAGGTATGCAAGGACGAGGACGGAGTCAATTTTCGGGTATTTCTGCTTGAGCTTCCACACTACCGAGGCCGCTATGCGGTCAAAGTCCCCGTATCCGCCTAAGTAGAAGATGTCTGCGCCCTCCGCTATCAGCTTTTCAACGCAGTCAGTCAGCCAGGACCGCAATTCGGGCGTATCCTGCGTATACCTGTGCCCGCAAAAGGTTACTGTCATAATGTCGCTTCCTGTGGCTATAGTATCACAAATACGTCGATTAGTACAGCTACAGGGACTAATTTTTCAAGCAATAAACATATAATATTTCCATCATCCTATAAGGTGGTGGAAAAATGAAGCTGAATGAGGCAATAAGCGCGCGGCTGACCGAGCTGTTAAAGGAGCGCGAAATGACCCAGTATCAGCTTTATATGCGCAGCGGCGTACCTAAGTCCACCATCGGAAATATCGTTAATATGTCATACGACTCCGTAAAGCTCCGAATACTCCACGAATTGTGTCAGGGGTTGGAAATATCCTTGACAACGTTTTTCGAGTCTCCGCTGTTTGACGAAAGTAATTTGGAACCGTGATTCAATTTATCTCTATTAGCTGATCGGATGGGTCAAAGCCTTCGGAGGGAGGGGGGCTTGACGGGGACCGTCAGGGTCCCGTCTCAAATTGAAATTGCGCCACCAGCACAAAAAAGGACCAGTCCGCAGACTGGTCCTTTTTTGGAGTAAGTGATTAATAATTCCATCCCCCAAGCATCGGAGGGAGGGGAGCTCGAGGGGGACCGTCAGGGTCCCGCCTCGAATTTAATAACGCCACCGGCACCAGAAAAAGGCAGCCCCGAAGGGACTGCCTTTTTCTGGT
>CANROF010000083.1 GCA_947632155.1 uncultured Oscillospiraceae bacterium | reverse complement strand
TTTTTCTTAAATTTTCAAATTTGACCACGCCGCGACGGGCCCTGACGGGCCGGTCGCGCGAAAGCGTGCCTATTTTTTCCGTCCGGGGCCATTAACCTCCGCAAATTTTGTCCGTCCGAGCCTACTCCGTCCAGGCTTGCGTGACATTATATCAATAATGTCCCATCCGGCCGGGGAGGGTGCAGGCCGAAGCTTTATGAGGAGGTTATTACAATGCAAAAGCGTAAACAAAACGGCTTCACGCTGGTGGAGCTGGTGGTCGTGATCGCGGTGCTGGCGATTTTGGCCGGCGTGGGCGCGGTGGCGTATAACGGGTATATAGAGTATGCAAATAAGGGCGTGGACAGGGCGACGGTGGGCGAAATCATGCACGCGCTGGAGATCGCGGATTACGCGGACCCCACGCTTTTTGGAGAGAATGGCATTGCCGTAGTGGGTCTTACCAAAAACGGAATCAAAGCACAGGGCCCCGGCGGGTTGACAGGCGCTCTTGAAGATGCTTTTGGCGACTTGGGTTTAACAAAGCTGAGCTACGATAACTGGGAAGGTGCCGATTTTGGCGTATTACCTACAATAACTAAAAAAAGCTTTGTCCAGGATTGTTTGAATGAGCGTGAAACAAATGGCACTACATCGACTTATACGGGACACTTTGATGAGGTGTGGGATGAAATGACAAAGTTTCTTACTATGCTTCACGGTAATTCTGGTGCGCTTCCTGATGGTATAACCGGCGGAGCTGATGACTACTTGGATAAGATAGTTACATATTCAACCGGTGCTAGTGCCCCGGCAATAAAGAACGCTTGGGAGCAGGGAAAAGGATTTGACGTATCTGAGTTACAAAATAACCCCACCGTTTTTGGAGCGCGTCTTGCCCGCAACATGGCATTTGCGCTGTATGCTCAGTCCCGTACAGATATTTACGACCCCGCGACAATGGGTGAAAAGTTGGAGCAGTTCAAGGATAATGCGGCCGCCTCTGAAGATGTCTTCGGCGAATTTTGCTTCGAGGATGATCCGAACACAACAGATGATGATGCGATCATTCAAAAGTGGAAACAACTTCTTGATGATTATAAAACCAGCGGAAAGGCTGCTCAGGACGCGAACGCGTATCTTGGCCTTATGCAGGCTGCGGATGAGGTTGGCAGGAACACGGAGGGAGGAGGACACCTCAAGGATACGGAGTTCCTGGATAAAATGTCCAATTACATGGGCATGATGGACGGAATTTTTTCCGGTGAAATTGATGTTTCCGAGGACACCGGTCTTGGTTCGTGGAGTTCAGAGGGTAGCAACGTCATTCTCGTTATTGCGCGAAAGTTGCCGGACGGAACGCTTAATATAGACGTGTCACCTAATCCCGCCGACCCGAGAGGGACGGAAGAAAAGTATTCCACTGATATAAATTATTCTGGCGCTGCAGAGACTCTGAGTTTTACTGATAATAGTGATAATAAATTTACGGCAAATAAACCGATAGTACTCAGCAGCACCGATTCCTCCCACAAATCCTGTGTTATTACGGCTATGAATGGATCTTCACCAGTTGATTTTAGTACTGCGACGAACGTAGATAATACGAATCGTTCTCTTGTTCGTTTTGACCAGACTACCGGAACGGTTAGCGTGGTAGGAACAGGTACAGGTTCCGCCACGATCACGGTGACCGTGCCTGGACTTCTTGGTCGTAATAGAACTTATACATTTACTGTTAACGTGTATTGAAATAGTTTGATGATACGAGACAAGGGGACGGTTCTTTTGTCCCAACTTCGTGATACAAGGGGACGGTTCTTTTATGATACAAGGGGACGGTTCTTTTGTATCATTGAGCGCAATTAAAAATACATAATCCGACCCCCTGCGGGCGTGACAGAGGGACGGTTCTTTAGTCCCACCTCCGCTTTGCTCCGGTGTGACGAAAAAACCGTCCCTCAGTCCCGCGGGAAAGCGCTCGGTGACTGAGGAGGTGGGACAAAGGGGACGGTTATTTTGTAACACCAGCGCGCACGCTGGTGAGAACCGTCCACGTGTCACACCGGCCCCCCGTAGACGCATTCAAGGAGGCGACCCCATGGACCGCTCTTTTCCCCGCTCTCGTCTCTATCTCTGGCTGGCCGTGGGGACGCAGGCGCTGAGCCTTCTGGACTTCATCTACACCACCGTTGGCCTCCGCCTCATCCCCGGCAGCTTCGAGATAAACCCTTTCTTCGGCGGAATTCTCGGCACCCCCTGGGCCGCGCTGGGGCTGAAGCTCGTCCTCATCCCCGCATCCCTCTGGACGCTCTACCACTTCCGCCGCCGCCCGCTGGCGCGTGTGGGCCTGTGGCTCTGCTTTCTCGCGTACCTCATTTTCGACGCCCTCGCCCTCACCATCGTCCTGACCTACTGGCGGCGGGTGCTGGGGTGAGGAAAAAGGGGGTATGGGGAGGGGCGGAGGCGGCCTATAATATTGGATATGGCCGTATGGGCGGCCGGAAAATATTATAGGAGGCATGAACATGGAACAGGTCATCACAATGGAGCGTGCGGAGGACTTCCTGCGGTATCTGCAAAGCGAGGAGCGCAGCGGCAGCACGCTGGCGAAATACACCCGGGAGCTCCGGGCCTTCACCGCGTGGCTGGACGGCGGGCCCGTGACGCGGGAGGCGGTCATCGCGTGGAAGGAGAAGCTGCTGGAGGAGGGCCGGACCCCGGCGACGGTGAACAGCATGCTCTCGTCCGTCAACGGGCTTTTGAAATTCCTGGGGCGGGGGGACTGCTGCGTCCGGTACTTCCACATCCAGCGCCGGACCTTCCGGGAGAGCAGCCGGGAGCTGACCCGGGAGGAGTACCTGCGGCTGCTGGCGGCGGCGGAGGCCCGGAGCCGGCGGCTGGGGCTCATCATGGAAACCATCTGCGCCACCGGTATCCGCGTCAGCGAGCTCCACTATATCACCGTGGAGGCCGCCCGGGCCGGGCGGGCGGACATACGCCTGAAGGGGAAGATCCGCACAATTCTCCTGCCCGCCAAGCTGTGCCGGAAGCTGCTGAAATACGCCGGAAACAAAAAAACAGCCTCCGGCGAGGTGTTCCTCACCAGAAGCGGGAAGCCGCTGACGCGGCGGCAGATATGGGCGGAGATGAAGGCGCTGTGCGGCGCGGCGGGCGTGGAGCCGTCCAAGGTCTTTCCCCACAACCTCCGGCATCTGTTCGCGGTGGCGTTTTACCGGGCCTGCCGGGACATCGTGCGGCTCTCCGACGTGCTGGGGCACTCGTCCATCGAGGTGACGCGGATCTATCTGATGACCTCCGGGGAGGAGCACAGGCGAACGATGGAGGGGTTGGGGCTCGTATCGTGATTCATCACAATATAATACGATTGTC
>CANROF010000082.1 GCA_947632155.1 uncultured Oscillospiraceae bacterium | reverse complement strand
TCCTGAGAGAACAGCTCCCTCTCCCGCACGAGCCCGGAGCGGACGGCGAAGTCCCGCTTGGCAGCCTTGTAGTCCCCACCGACGTAATGACCCAGCGTCACACCCCGGCCGCTGTAATCCCGGCACCAGGTCACAAAATCCCAGCCGCGGCCGGGGGAGTGATGGGCGGCCAGGACGGTGCCATTGAACTCGTTAAGGCTCTTGTAGCTCTCATCCAGCCCGTCCGCTTTGAGCGCCGGCGCGTCTTCAAGAATCCGCATATACTCGACGGTGGTGTTGACAATCTTCAAGACCCGAATCAGCGCGTCTTCCACTTTGGGACTCTGTATATCCTCCTTGCGGTACCTGACCCCGCCCACGCCGTTCACCCGGCACAGAGGAGCCTCCCGCCAGGAGACCGGCATAAACCCGTCCTTCACGGGACCGACCTGGAACCCGCCACGCTTCAGGCAGATTCCCGCCTCCTCCAAAAACCGCGCCTTCGCTTCCTCGCTGACTTCCTTCATAAGCCGACCTCCTCAATACATTTTCATGCCCTTGCCGGGCGCGCTGTCGCGTCTCGGCTCGTCAATGGACGTGATGTTGACGTACTCCCCGATGATGCCCAGGGCCTTGTAGTAGCTGTCTGAGTTCTGGATGCGCTCGCACATCTCCTTCGCCTCATCCCCAAGCCCGTTTTCCCTGAGCGTCTGCGACGCGACGCCCATCAGAACAAAGAGTTTCCATTCTGCCCGATAAGGGGACAGTCAGGCTTCACCCGCCGCTGTCCGCCTGCCGTGGTGGTTTTGTTGTCCATAGAATTACCTCCCAATAATAAAATTGCCGGGGCTTGTGTCCCCGGTGTTTGATGTATGAAATTTGCCTCCAAAGGAGCCGGTCGCTCCATCCGCAGGTACTTTTCTCTGAGTTGCCATGCCGCCTCAGAGCTTATGACTCCGTTCACCGCCGCGCTGTTGATACTGCTTTGAAGCTCGCAGAAGCAGCAGTCCCAGGAGAGGCAGTCTTCGCCCTGGTCTACCTTTGCCCATGCCATTTCCATATCCTCTATCGCCTTTTGCAAAGACTTGGGCAGATCCTGCAAATCCATGTGATCGCCTCCATCTGTGGTTAAGGGGACTATATCCGTACACCTGTTTTGAGTCAACGAAAATAACTGTTGAAGCCCTCCAGTCAGGGCAAAAAAATATGCCGGATCGTCTGACCCGGCATTGGTGCAGCTTCTATTCAATTGTAGATGTCGCCAGTTCGAAGCCCTCCAGTTTGGGGGAAAAGAGGAAAAATAGGAAAAGCTTGAGGCCGTTCCAGTTTACTCTGGAACGGCCTCAAAACCCTTGCGGCGCAGGCGTTTTGGCTACAAATAGTAGTTTTAACCTGCAATTCTGGTGCCGGTGACCGGGATCGAACCGGTACGATGTTGCCATCACGGGATTTTAAGTCCCGGGCGTCTGCCAGTTCCGCCACACCGGCTTATGTTTTTTTGGGCAGCGGGCGTTTGACGCCGTGCTCGTCCACAAGGTAGGTGTTCTCAAGCTCGCCCACTAAGCTGGCCCTCACCGCGGCGATGTACTCCGCGCGCAGGGCGGCCCGCTCGGCTTTTTCCGCCTCCGTCAGCTCCCGGGCGCGGGAGATGCGCGTAAGCTCGCTTATCCTGTCGATACGGGACTGCTCCATGAAAACACCTCACAGGAACATATTTTATACAAAACCGGCCCTTTTGTCAATGGTCAAATTCCTGATCGCGGAGGCTTTCTGTTGCTTGACAAACGGTGTGAAAAAATATATAATACTATACTAATGTCCAATTAAAATAAGACATTCGCGCCGGTCTTTTTCGCGTCATGCTGCGTCAGCCGCCTTGGAAATACCAATGGGTATTCCCTGCGGCGTCTTCCTTGCCTGACGCGAAAAATCCTCGCCGCTCGGTGTCTCATTTTAAATGGATATTCGTATTCCGACTATGTAAATTATTGCCCGGGTTTTCGGGCCTTTGTTAAGGAGTGTTTTTTATGGCAGATTCCAACCGGTACAGAATGAGCAGCCAGCGCCTTGAGGAGCTGAAAAAGGAGCTCTATTACATGCAGACCGTCCGTGAAAAGGAGGTCGCGGAGCAGATCAAGGAGGCCCGCTCCTTCGGCGACCTCTCCGAGAACTCCGAGTACGACGAGGCCAAGACCGAGCAGGGCAAGCTCTACTCCCGCATCGCCGAGGTCCAGGACCTCATCGAGCACGCCGTCATCGTGGAGGAGAGCGACGACGTGGGCAAGGTGGGCATCGGCAGCGTGGTCAGCGTCCGGCGCCTTTCCGACAACGCCGAGTACAAGTATAAGTTGGTGGGCTCCCAGGAGGCCAACCCCATGGAGGGAAAGATCTCCGACGACTCCCCCTTCGGGCGGGCCCTCTACGGCCACGGCCTGGGGGAGGTCGTGGATGTGGACGCCCCCGCCGGCGTCATCCAGTACGAGATTCTGGGTATAGAGAAATGATCCCCCGCCCGGGCGGCTGTTTCTATTACGCTAAAGGAGAAATTCATTCATGCCAGACGTTATGAGCACACCCGCGCCGGAGCAGGACCTCTCGGAGATCCTGAAGGTCCGGCGGGATAAGCTGGCGGCGCTCCAGGCCGAGGGCCGCGACCCTTTCACCATAACCAGATTCCAACGCACCGCGTATTCCCAGGAGATAAAGGACCGTTTCGACGCGCTGGAGAACGCCCACGTGGCCGTGGCCGGCCGCGTCGTGGCCAAGCGCGGCATGGGCAAGGCCATCTTCGCCGACCTCCAGGACCCCCAGGGCCGCATCCAGATCTATATCCGCGCCGATTCCGTGACGCCGGAGGAATTCGCCGACTTCAGAAAGGTTGACGTGGGCGACATCGTGGGGTGTGAGGGCTACGTCTTTCGCACCAAGATGGGCGAGGTATCCGTCCACTGTGAGTCCGCGCGGCTCCTCTCCAAGTCCCTGCGGCCCCTGCCGGAGAAATTCCACGGCCTCACCGACCGGGAGACTCGCTACCGCCAGCGCTACGTGGACCTCATCGTGAACCCCGAGGTCAAAAGGACCTTCGAGCTGCGCTCGAAATTCATAAAGCACGTCCGGGATTTCATGGACGGCCGGGGCTTTATCGAGGTGGAGACGCCGGTGCTGAACACCATCTCCGGCGGCGCCACCGCCAGGCCCTTTATCACCCACCACAACACCCTGGACATCGACATGTACATGCGCATCGCCACGGAGCTGCCCTTAAAGCGCCTCATCGTGGGCGGCATGGAGCGTGTCTATGAGATCGGCCGCATCTTCCGCAACGAGGGCATGGACACAAAGCATAATCCGGAGTTCACCACCATCGAGCTCTATCAGGCTTACGCCGATTTCAACGACATGATGGACCTCTTTGAGGAGCTTCTGTCCTCCGCGGCGCAAAAGCTCCTGGGCACGTACCACGTGACCTGGCAGGGGGAGGACATCGACCTCGCCCCCGGCTGGCCGCGCCTCACCATGGCCGAGGCCGTGAAAAAATACACCGGCCTTGACTTTATGGCCGAGCCCGACGATGCCCGAGCCGTTGCCATGGCAAGGAGCGCCGGCGTGGAGCTCCCCAAGACGGCCGAGCCCACCTGGGGCAACGCCCTTTACGAGGTGTTCGACCAGAAGGTGGAGGAGAAGCTCATCCAGCCCACGTTCATCACCATGCACCCCGTGGACGTGAGCCCCCTGGCAAAGCGCAGCCCCGCCGACTCGAGGCTCACGGAGCGCTTCGAGCTCTTCATCTGCCACAGCGAGATGGGCAACGCCTTCTCCGAGCTCAACGACCCCATCGACCAGCGCCAGCGCTTTTTAAAGCAGGTGGAGCTCCGGGAAAAGGGCGACGACGAGGCCGGCATGATGGACGAGGATTTCCTCACCGCCCTGGAGTACGCCATGCCCCCCACGGGAGGCTTGGGCATAGGCATCGACCGCTGCGTAATGCTCCTCACCGGCTCAGATTCCATAAGAGACGTGATCCTGTTCCCCACGATGAAAAGCAATGTTTCTGGGCAGATCGCGGGTACGGGGAATATCCAGAGCCAGAGCGCAACGATCCAGACAGGGAATTAGAACAACAGGGCAGGGGCGTAGAGCCTACCATTGATAGAGAGGAAAGAGAAAGATAACTTCCATAGGCTGTCCCCCGGACACACAGCGTGTGTCC
>CANROF010000081.1 GCA_947632155.1 uncultured Oscillospiraceae bacterium | reverse complement strand
ACCGCCTTCCACCAGACCATGCCCCCCAAGGCGTACATCTACGCCCTGCCCTATGAGTATTATGAGAAGGACGGCGTCCGCCGCTACGGCTTCCACGGCACCAGCCACAAGTACATCGCCGCCCAGGCCGTGAGGGCGCTGGGCAAGTCGAGCCCCGAGGGCACGAAGATCATCTCCTGCCACCTGGGCAACGGCTCCAGCCTCGCCGCCATCGTGGACGGCAAGGTGGTGGACACCTCCATGGGCCTGGGGCCTCTTGCAGGGTTCCCCATGGGCACCCGCTCCGGCGACATCGACCCCACCATCATGGAATACCTGATGGGCCGGTACGGCTGGGATATTAAGGAAATGTTGAACGTCCTCAACAAGAAGTCCGGCGTTCTGGGCATCTCCGGCGTCAGCTCCGACTTCCGGGACCTCACCGCCGCGGCTGAGGCCGGCAACGCCCGGGCCGAGCTGGCCCTGGAGAAGTTCGCCTACGAGGTGAAGAAGTACATCGGCGCTTACGCCGCCGCCATGGGCGGGGTGGACGCCATCGTCTTCACCGCCGGCGTGGGCGAGAACGACGCGGATATGCGCATGCGCATCGCCTCGGGACTTGAGTACATGGGCGTGAAGATCTGCCCCCACTGCAACGCCACCCGGGGCAAGGAGGAGATCTCCGCCGCCGACTCCAAGGTCAAGGTCTTCGTCATCCCCACGAACGAGGAGCTCATGATCGCCATGGACACCGCGGAGCTGGCCAAATAAAAAGCAGAAAAACAGCAGGGCGGCACGGCCAAAGCCGTGCCGCCCGTATGATTCCCAGGTTTCGCATGTACGGAATTTGGGTGGTGAATCGTGGGAACGGGTCGCCGAGACGGCGACCCCTACGGCGTTTTTTGTAGGTTTTCGCGTATAATGGTGACGTTCCCGTTCCCTCGTAGGGGTCGCCGTCCCCGGCGACCCGTCCCCCGATTCGGTCCCCAATTACCGTTAGACGCACCACGTCCCCGTAGGGGACGCCGCAGGCGGCCAGCAGGGGCAAGGGGCGCAGCCCCCAACAGGGGCAAGGGGCGCAGCCCCCAGCAGGGGCAAGGGGCGCAGCCCCCAGCAGGGGCAAGGGGCGCAGCCCCCTGCGATAGATGCACCAAGTGGACGCAAAATGCCCCGACGGCGCATCCGCCACCGTCAGGGCTCCCCGGGGGTGTCTCCAGTAGGGGGCCCGCAGGCCCCCTAACTGGTCGTTTTTAAAAGGTGGGGTCCAGGGGAGGGAAAATCGAAATCCCTCCCCTGGTCGTTTTTCCCTCTTTTGTTACTTTTCTCCCTTTTGTCGATACAAAAGGGAGAAAAGTAAATCCGATCCGCCGCCTTCAGGCGGCATCCTTTTTCTCCCCCGCAGGCGCCCCCTCACCGGCACAGATCCCGAAAATCAGCGATATACATGTCCGCCATGGCGCGCAGCTCCGTCTCGGCGGAGGCGTAGCTGGGGTCGCGGACGGCGCAGGTGCGAAAGCCGGCCCGGTGGGCGGTGCCCAGGGCGTGGGGGGCGTCCTCGAATACCCAGGTCCCCTCCGGGGACGTGCCCAGGCGGCGGGCGCACTCCAAAAAGATGCCGGGCCTGTCCTTGCCCGAGCCGAACTCGGCGCAGGGGAGGATAAAGCCGAAAAAGCCGGAAAGCCCCAGTCTCTCCAGGGCGAACTCCACCAGATACCGGGCGGTATTCGTGGCCACGCATATGCCGGCGCCGCTTTTTTGGAGCTTTTCCAGATACTCCCGGACGCCGGGCTTGGCGTTCACGGTCCTGTACCCCTCATAGACGATGGAATTCACCTCGTCGCACAGCTCCGGGACGGACGCCGGGATGGAAAAGCGCTCCTTATAATATTCGCAGGCGGTGATTAGGGTCAACGTCTTATATTTTGAATACGCCTCCTCGTCCCGGCCCCGGGAGTGCCTGTCGCAAAAAGTCTCCCAGGCCCTGTCCCAGACGGCCATGGAATCGAGGACCGTTCCGTCCAGGTCAAAAATCGCTCCGCGCACGTCCATTTCAGTCCCTCCTTATCTCCGGGAACGGGTTTTCCGCGTCCCACATGATCAGCGCCGCCCCGGCGTGGACGGTGATCTCCGCCATGGCGCCGGTAAATTCGTTGCTGACGCCCAGGGTGACGCCCTCCGGCACTCTCCGCCGGTCCAGGGCGTATTTTAAACCCCGCTCGGTTATCACGGCGTCGCCGCAGGCGGCGAAGAGCGAAAGCCTCCCCCGGGCCGCGCCCGGGAAGAGGACGCGCCCCTCCCCCACCGCCAGGGCGGAGATGTCACGCCCCGGCATGTATACCGGGCAGCCCTCCCGGGCCGCCGCTGCGGCCAGCGTGAGGTTTGCGTAGCAGTGGTCCAGCCTCCCGCCCAGGGCCCCGCAAAGCCAGATCTCCTCCGCCCCGCGCCGCCGGGCCTCCCACAGCGCCAGGGCCGAGTCGGTGTCGTCCTTCATCACCGGGTGGCGTATGATCTCCACGCCCTCCGGCAGCTCCCCCCGCAGGGAGTCGAAGTCCCCCACCGCAAGGTCCGGACGGATGCCGTATTTGCGGAGCCTGTCCAGCCCCGCGTCGGCGGCCACGACATAGCCGTTTTCAGGTATCTCCGGCGCTTTTTCCGGGTACTCCCCGGCGCAGAAAATATAAGCCTTCACGAATCCACGCACCTCCTGACGGCCTCGGCGGCAAGACGCGCAGAGCGGGAGTTGAAGTGTACCCCGTCCACCGTCAGTTCCAGCCCCCGGCGGCGGGAGAAGGCGTCCTTGGCGGCGTGGACCAGGCCCATGGACAGGATGTCCCCTACCCGCGCAAGCCCCACATGCCCCCAGTCGTAGTCCCGCCGGGGCCGGGGCACGGCCTCTAACTCCGCGGCCGTCACATCGGCGAAGGGGACGCCGTACTCCCCGGAGAGCCTTTTGAGGATGCCGTTGCGCTCCGAGAGCTCGCTCAGCGGGTAGTCCCGAAGCTGCATCAGCGGAAGGCCCATGAGCACCGGCTTTTTCCCGTCGGCCATGAGGATGTCCAGTATCTCCCGTATCACCCGCTCATATTCCGCCGCGTCCGCCCACTCCTTCCAGCTCCGGCGCCAGCCGAAGACCAGCCGCCACACCAGGGCCCGGCCCATGAGGTACGGCTGCAAAAGGTCGTTGGTGCCGATGCCCACGACGCACACGTCGATGTGGGGATACCAGGGGGTCTTGCGGTAGATCTTGAGCCTGCGCAGCGCCCCGTGGGCGGTGTCGCCGTCCAGGCCGCCGTTTTTATATGGCCCCGGCGGCATGAATTTTATGTACGACCAGCCCACGATGCCCCGCGTCAGGCTGTCGCCAAGGTATAAGATCATGGTCTTCACCTCTGAATATTTGTATCAGTATACCACACCCGGGCCCGTTTGGGACGAAAGGCAAAAATTTTTCTCTTTTCACCAAAATTACCTCTTGCAAATCTCAAAAATATGGTATAATATCCACTGTAGTGGATATTATATTTGATTTAACGCCGTTTTTCTCCCCGGCTTACGCCGGGAACCGAAAAACATGGCGAATATACCATCCCCGCGTTGCGGGTATGGTATAATTATGCATAGCGTTCCCCAAAAATATGCAGAAGGAGATTTTACATATGAAACGTGTAGGCGTACTCACCAGCGGCGGCGACTGCCAGGCTTTGAATGCCACCCTTCGCGGCGTGGCCAAGGCGCTCTATAACATCTACGGGCCCGACAAGGTGGAGATCTACGGCTTTTTGGAGGGCTACAAGGGCCTCATCTACGAAAAGTACCGTCTCATGACCCCCCGGGACTTCACGGGGCTCCTCACCGTGGGCGGGACCATCCTGGGCTCCTCCCGCACGCCCTTCAAGCTCATCCGGGAGCCGGACCGGAACGGCCTTGACAAGGTAAAGGCCATGAAGGAGACGTACAAAAAGCTGAAGTTGGACTGCCTGTGCGTCCTGGGCGGCAACGGCAGCCAGAAGACGGCCAATCTTCTCTCCGAGGAGGGCCTGAACGTCATCGGCCTGCCCAAGACCATCGACAACGACCTTTGGGGGACGGACACCACCTTCGGCTTCCAGTCCGCCATCGGCACCGCCACCGAGGTCATCGACTGCATCCACACCACCGCCGCCTCCCACAACCGCATCTTCATCGTGGAGGTCATGGGCCACAAGGTGGGCTGGCTGACCCTCAACGCCGGTATCGCCGGCGGCGCGGACATCATCCTCATCCCGGAGATTCCCTATAAGCTCAGCTCCATCATCGGCAAGATAAACGAGCGCGGCGAATCCGGCCACAGCTTCACCATCCTCGCGGTGGCGGAGGGCGCTATCTCCAAGGAGCGGGCGGAGATGAGCAAGAAAGAGCGCAAGGCGGCTTTAGCGGAGCTGGCGGCCAACTACCCCTCCGTCTCCTACGAGCTGGCGGCACAGATCACCGAGGCCACGGGCAAGGACGTGCGGGTCACCGTCCCCGGCCACATGCAGCGCGGCGGCACGCCCTGCGCCTACGACCGGGTGCTGTC
>CANROF010000080.1 GCA_947632155.1 uncultured Oscillospiraceae bacterium | reverse complement strand
ACGCCGTCCTTCTCATAATACTCATAGGGCAGGGCGTAGATGTACGCCTTGGGGGGCATGGTCTGGTGGAAGGCGGTGTCAAAGACGGCCACCTGCTTTTTGCCGGGCATGGCGTCCATGCAGGCCCGGATGCCCATGAGGTTTGCGGGGTTGTGGAGGGGCCCGAAGGGGATGCACCGCTCGATGGCGGCGATGACGTCGTCGTCGATGAGGCAGGAGGCCGCGAACTCCGCTCCGCCGTGGACGACGCGGTGGCCCACGGCGTCGATCTCGTCGGTGGAGGCGATGACGCCCTTTTCCGGGTCCACCAGGGCGTCCATGACGGCCTTGATGGCCTCGTTGTGGGTGGGCATGGGGATGTCGCTCTTCACGTCCTCCCGGCCCGGGACCTTGTGGGTCAGGCGCCCGTCGATGCCGATGCGCTCGCAAAGGCCCTTGGCGTAGACGCTGCCGGACTGGGAGTCCATGAGCTGGTATTTCAGCGAGGAGGAGCCGGCGTTGATAACAAGAATTTTCATTTTTATTACCTTCCCTTGTAAAATAGTCAGCGAGGGTATAAAATATCTACTACTATATTAAACCATTTTTACCGATGAGGCAATAGGGAAAATGAAAAAAGGAGTCCGATATGCGCAAAACCGGCGTCATATGCGAATATAACCCCTTCCACCTGGGGCATTCATACCAGCTCCGGGCCGCCCGGGAGGCGGCGGGGGAGGAGTGCGCCCTGATGTGCGTCATGGGCGGGAACTTCGTCCAGCGCGGGGAGCCGGCGGTGCTCGATAAGCACGCCCGGGCCGAAATGGCCGTCCGGTGCGGGGCGGACCTGGCGGTGGAGCTGCCGCTGCCCTGGGCCGTCCGCTCCGCCGAGGGCTTCGCCGCCGGGGGCGTGGCGCTCCTGGAGGCCCTGGGGGCGGACAGCATCGCCTTCGGCTGCGAGTGCCCGGAGACGGAGCGCCTGGAGGCCCTGGCCCGGGCGCTGACAGGCCCCGGGGCCCGGGAGCTCATCGCCCGGGAGCTTACCGCCGGCGTGTCCTACGCCGCCGCCCGGGAGCGGGCCGCCCGGGCGCTCTGCGGGGAGGACGCGGCGCTTTTGCGGGGGCCCAACAACATTTTAGCCGTGGAATACTTAAAGGCCATGGCCCTCCGGGGCTCAAAAATGCGCCCCATCGCCGTCCGGCGCTTCGGCCCGGGGCACGACGGCGGCGAGGCGGAGGGCATGGCCAGCGCCTCTACGATTCGGGAGCTCCTTTTGGCCGGGGGCGACGTCTCCCGGCTCATGCCGGAGGCGGCCTTCGAGGTCCTCAGCCGCGAGCTGGCCGCCGGCCGCGGCCCCGTCTCCGCCGCCGGCATGGAAATGGCCGCGCTTTACAGGCTGCGCACCATGACGGACGCGGAATTTGAGGCCCTGCCCGACTCCGGGGAGGGGCTGTGGCGGCGGTTCATGCGCGCCTCCCGGGCCGAGCCCACGCTGGAGGGCGTCCTGGCGGCCGCCAAGACCAAGCGCTACGCCCTCTCGCGCCTGCGCCGGATGGCCCTTTGGGCGTATCTGGGCGTCACCCGGGAGGATATGGCCGGGGAGCCGCCGTATATCCGCGTCCTGGCGGTGGGAAAGCGGGGGAGGGAGGTCCTCCGGGAGGCCAAGGCCGCCGCGCCCGTGCCCATTATAACGAAGCCCGCCTCCGCGAGGCTTCTCACGGGGCGGGCGGGGGAGATATTCAGGCTCAACGCCAGGGCCGGGGACCTCTACGCCCTCCTCTACCCGGACCCGGCGCGGCGGGGCGGCGGGGGAGAGTGGACGCGCAGTCCGTTTATTCTGCCGGACTGATACTAATCCCTAATCAAAAACACCAATTCGCGACGGTCTTTTTTGCGCCATGCTTCGTCAGACGGCTTGACAATACATACAGTATTCTCTGCGCCGTCTTCCTCGCCTGACGCAAAAAATTCTCGCCGCTCGGTTGGCGTTTTTAATCAGGGATTAGTATGACCGCGCCCATGTCCCGGAGCTCCGTCCCGGGGTAGTAGTTTGCCAGTATTTCCCGAAAATCCGCGCCCTCCGAGGCCATGACGTTGGCGCCGTACTGGCTCATGCCCACGCCGTGGCCGTAGCCGAGGCTCACGATCGTCACGGCGTCCTCGGAGCACCGGAAGCTGAGGGCCGTGCTCCGGAGGCCGAAAAGCGACCGGAGGGCCGTCCCCGGCACGCTGACGCCGCCGATGAGAACGGAGCCCACCCGGCCGGAGCCGGTGAGCGACGCCTCGCCGATCCACTCCGACACGGGTCCGGAGAGGTCCGCCTCCGGGTAGGCGCCAAGGACGGTGTCGCGGAATTCCGCGGCCGACACCGCCACGGAGGACGCGAAATTCGGCACCGTATCGGCGCCCTCGGGGCTCTCGACGCTGACAAGGTAGGGCAGCGCCGCGCTCCACACCGCCGCGCTGTCCTCGGTCCTCCCGGCGGAGGAGGAGTGGAACACCGCCAGGGCCGCCTCGCCGCCGTAGGTCAGGACCAGACCGTCGGTGTCCCGGACGGCGGAGCGGAGCTTTTCGAGGTTGTCCTCAAAATCCCCGCCCCAGCGCTGACGGAAAAACGCCTCGTCCCGCCACGCCGCGCAGCAGGCGCTGTCGGAGCAGATGTCCGCCCCCTCGTGGACGGGGTGGGAGAGCTTGTAGAGGTAATAGGTCCTCAGCGCCACGGCCTGGGCCCGGAGGGCCTCCGGCTCAAACTCCGCCGGCATCTCCGCGGCCACGGAGAGGGTGAGGTAGTCGAAAAGGCTCATCTCACGGACCTGCCCGCCGTCCAAAAGCCGCACCGTGACGCCGCTGTCGCCGCCGGCAGTATCGTTTTGCGTCGTGTCCGGCGTATCCGGCACGTAGAAGGGACTTCCCCCGCCAGGGCCGTCCGCCCCGCCGGGGTCGTCCGCCTCGCCCGGCCCGTCTGACACGTCCGAGGCGGGCGGGGTGTCCCCGGATTCCTCCGGGAGCGTCCCCCAGGCCGCCGCCACGGGGAAGATGAGGGCGAAGAGCACCAGCACGACTGACAGGACAAGTATCACTTTCAAAGCGATTTCCTCCATTCACGCCATTGACTTCCGGGGTCAGGCTGATGTAAAATAGAAAGCGGAGCCGGAGCTTCCGGCAAACCGTATAGTATACTATTTTGGTAAGGTGCTGAATATGCGGAAATTACGCTTCGCGCCCCTGGCCGCGCTGGCCCTGGGCGCCGCGGGGGCGGTGCTCAGGAACCGTGAGCTGGCCTCCGCCTTTGAGGAAAACGGCCTCCATATCCCCTGGGCCGGCATGACCGTGGCGCTGGCGGCGCTGACGGCCCTCACGGCCGCGGCGAGTCTGGCGCTGGCCGCTGTGACCGGCAGGCGCTTCACGTCGGCGGAGGATTTTCGGAGGGCCTTTCGCGTGGGGAACTACGTCTCCTTCGCCCTTATGGCCGCGCTGGGCGCGGCCGTGGTGGTGTGCGCCGCGCTGACCGTCCGGGAGGGGGCCGTACTGGGCCTCTCCGGCATGGCCAGGTGGGTGTTCCTGGCCCTTTTGGCCCTGGGCGGGGCGGGGATGGTGACCATGGCGTGCTCCGCCTACACCCAGAGGGAATCCTCGTTTTTGAAGCTGGGCAGCGTCATGCCCTCGGTGCTTTTCTGCTACTGGATGGTGGCGCTCTACCGTGTCAACGCCGGGAACCCGGTGCTGCTGGACTACTGCTGGAGCGCCCTGGCCTTCGGGGCCGCGTCCGTCAGCGCCTACTACGTGGCGGGCTACGCCTTCGGCAGGAAAAATCTGGCCGGGACCGTGGCCTCCGGCCTCATCGCCATCTACCTCCTCACCGTGGCCCTGGCCGACCCCGCCCCCTGGACGCTCCGCGCGGTCATCGCCGCCACGGCGCTCTTCATCACCCTCCACACCACCCACCTCCTCACCGCCCTCGAGCCCCAAAAGCCTGAGGGGGAGAAGTAAGCCCCGCGCCCATATTGCACGAAAAAATCCGCCGCCCAATTGCGGCGGATTTTTTTGGCCGGAGCATTTCACAGCTTCCCCCGCAGGCGCTGAATCTCCGCAAGATACGCCTCGTTACCGGCACCGGTGGTGATGTTGTGGTCCGCGCGGCGGACCTCCAGAAGCGCCTCCAGAGAGGCGATGGCGCCCCGGATGTCGCCGGCCAGCTCCTGGTAGTAGGCCCCCTGCTCCCAGGGCCAGGTGGAGCGGGGCGGGGCCATGTACTCCCCGCATCGGAGGGTGAGCTCCGCGGCCCTGGCGTAGTCGCCGGTCATGGCGTAGTCCTGGGCATAGATGCCCCAGCCGTAAAAATCGCTCTCGGGCAGGTCCCGGACCATGTCGTCCCATATTTTCAGCGCCGCCTCCCGGTCGCCGGACTTCCAGGCGATGAGCCCCTGATAGTCGGGGACACGGATGGGGTCGGAGACGTTCTGAAGCCGGGAGAACCGCTCCCAGACCTCCCGGGCCTCCGAAAAGCGGCTGTCCAGCAGGAGGGCGTCCATGAGCCAGTGGTAGGCGTACTCCACGTTGGGATTTTTGCTCAAAAAATCCTTCAAATAGTCGATGACCGCCCGGTGGCTGTCCGCCAGTTCCCAGTAGGGCCCGGCAAGGCCCGCGGCCCGGACAAGCTCCCAAAGAGCCGCGCCTGCGTCGGGCCTGCGGGCGAGGGATTCCTTGGCGTACCCGGCGGCCCGGCGCTTGGCCGCGTCCGCCCGGTGGTTTTCAAGATACGCCAGAAGCGTCCACGCCCGGGAATCGTTCGGCTCCCGGCGGGTCCGGTCGCGCAGGAACTCCGCCTCCCGGTCCAGAACGGCGGCCTCCACCTCCCGGTTGTTGTCCAGCATATTTTCAATCCGCTCCATGCGCTTTTCGTCCGTCAGGGCGAAAAGCTCGTCGATGGTGACCCCGAAATAGGCGGATATGTCGGGCAAAAGGGCGATATCCGGCGCCGTGGCGCCCGTTTCCCTTAGTTAAAGATATTGTTGGGTATCTCAAGATGTGTCATTCGATTTTGCCGATAAAGCGGTAGAAGA
>CANROF010000079.1 GCA_947632155.1 uncultured Oscillospiraceae bacterium | reverse complement strand
CCGCACGTTTCCCCTTAATTTAAAAAGGCCAACGGCCTTTTTAAATTAAAACAGCTCCCCCTGCCACGCCCAGTTTTCAACGGGGTGGAAGGTGATATAGACGTTCTCCCCCGGGATGGCCAGCTCATCCTTTAAAAATTTTAAACAATAATCAGGTGGTATAAATGCAAGCTGCTCTCTGCGCCGCCGCGGTCATGAACGGCGTCAAAAGCCGCGAGCTTCACATACAGCACCACATCATCCGCGCCGCGCTGTCGGTCCTCCTCATCGTCGGGCTTGTACTTTTATAAGGGAAATATCCCCAAAAGCTCCGTGAGGCTGTCTACCGTTGAAGCCCCAGGAGCCTTGCCGCGCTGCCGCCCAGGACGGCCCGGAGCTCCGGCTCCGTGAGGCCGGAGGAGCGGATGAGGGACAGGGACTCCGAGATGTCCGTCCAGGGGCTGTCGCTGCCGAAGAGCACCCGGTCCGCCCCGTGGGCGCGGACGAGCTTACAAAACCCCTCCCCCGTCAGGGCGTCGTACTCCGGGTGGGAGGCGGCGTTCCCCTCCCTGTCCCGCCAGGGGTAGAGGGCGCAGGCGGTGTCCAGGTACGCCGGGCACCCCGCCAGCTCCCGGGCGGCGTCCCACTGGCCCAGACCGCCCATGTGGGCGAGGATGAGCTTGCCGTAGGGGATTTCCCGCATCACCCGCGTGAGCCTCGCCGGGGAGGCCAGGTCCAGACCGGGGTAATTGGGGTCCAGCCCCGCGTGGATGAGCACCGCGAGCCCCAGCCCGGCGGCGCAGTCGATGATTCGCAGATACCGTATATCGTCCGCGGCCGTCCCCTGAAAGAGCGGGTGGAGCTTCACGCCGGGGATGTGGGCGTCATGGAGGCCCCGCAGGACCTCCCTATAATTTTCCGTGTCCGGGTGGATGCCGCCGAAGGAGACAAGCGCCCCGCGGGAGGCGTTGAGCGCCGCCGCGGCGGCATTTATGGCGTCTGTCTGGCGGGGCTTTGTGACCACCGGCATCACCACGGCCATATCGACTCCGGCATCGCCCAGGGCCCTTTGAAGTCCGGCCGCGGTGCCGTCGGAGTAGTTTTTCATATTCGCGCCCGCCGCCAGCGCCGCCACGGCCCTGGGCGCCACGGCGTCCGGGAAGGTGTGGGTGTGAAAGTCGATGATCATCTCCGGGCCTCCTTTAAACGGCGAATCGCTCCGCAGTCTTACATGATTTTACCCCGTTTGCGGGAAAAATGCAACAGTTTCCGGGAAGGGCATTCCCTCCTGGTTTTCTTTTTCCCGCGGCTTTGCGGGTTTTGCGGAAAACTGATTTACATTTTATATAAAACGTGATAGAATGACATGTATCCGTATAAAAACCGCCCGGAAGCGCAAGGAGGGATAAGCCGTGAAGCACAAAACGACGCGCAGCCTTATTATCAGCCTCCTGTGTGTCAGCGCGCTGTGCGTGGGCGTCTTTTTGTTCCTGGCGGTGCAGATGAACGGCCGGGGCGCCGAGGCCATCGGCGAGATCGGCTCCGTGTACATGGCCGGGATGAGCGAGCAGGCCGCGGCGCACTTCGGCACCGCCATCGAGCTGCGCCTTTCCCAGGTGGGGGCGCTGGTGGACTCCTGCCCGCCGGATAGCGTCAAGAGCCACACCACGATGCAGGTCACCCTGAGCTACAACGCCCGGGCGCGGGGCTTCGACCATCTGGCCCTCTACGGGCAGGACGGGGAATTCGAGATGCTTTACGGCAGCCAGATCGAGGCGGAGAACTCCGGAGTGTTCCTTGAATCCCTGGGCAAGGGCGAGGAGAAGATGGCCCTGGGCCGGGACCAGGTGGGCCAGGTCACGCTGCTCATGGGCATACCCGCCGAGTACCCCATGTCCGACGGCGGGAAGAGCGCCGCCCTGGTGGCGGCCCTGCCCATAAGCTACATAAGCGACACCCTGTCCCTAAAGTCCGACGAGGGGCTGATCTATTATTTCATCATCGACCTGGAGGGGAATTTCATCGTCCGGGACGACGACATAACCGACGAGACGTACTTCACCCGCATCATGGACCGGTATGAGCGCGTCAACGGCATGAGCGCCGGGGAGTATATCGAAAAATTCCGCCAGGTCATGGCCGCCGGGGAGGACTACACCGGCGAATTCACCATCGAGGGGGAGCGCCGGCACCTCTACGCCACGAAGCTGCCCTATTCCGAGTGGTATCTGATGCTGTTCATGCCCTACGGCCAGGTGGACCGGGTGGTGAACAGGCTCAGCATGTCCTGGGGCTACGCCGCGGTCCTCAGCGCGGCGCTGATCCTCCTGGCGCTGATGGGGGTCTTTACCTGGTACATCGGGATGACCCGCCGCCAGATGCGGGAGCTGGACGAGGCCCGCCGGGCGGCCGAGCACGCCAACCGCGCCAAGAGCGAGTTTTTGTCCAACATGAGCCACGACATCCGAACGCCCATGAACGGCATCGTCGGCATGACGGCCATCGCCACCGCCAATATCGACAACCCCCAGCAGGTCCGCAACTGCCTAAAGAAGATCTCCCTCTCCAGCCGTCACCTTCTGGGCCTCATAAACGACATTTTGGACATGTCGAAGATAGAGAGCGGCAAGCTCACGCTCCACATGGAGAAGATGTCCCTCCAGGAGACGATGCAGGGCATCGTCAACATCGTCCAGCCCCAGGTCAACGCCAAGCGCCAGCGCTTCGACGTCTATGTCTACGACATCCCGGTGGAGCACGTCTTTTGCGACAGCATACGTTTCAATCAGATCCTCCTGAATCTTCTGGGCAACGCCATCAAATTCACGCCGGAGGGCGGGAACATCTGCGCCGTGCTCTATGAGGAGGCCACCGCCGACCCCGGCCGCGTGCGGGTGAATCTGCGGGTCAAGGACAACGGCATCGGCATGTCCGAGGAGTTCAGGCAGCACATCTTCGAGTCCTTCTCCCGGGAGGATTCCAGCCGGGTGCAGAAGACCGAGGGCTCCGGCCTTGGCATGGCCATCACAAAGTACATCGTGGACGCCTTGCACGGCTCCATCGAGGTCCAGAGCGAGCCGGGGGCGGGCACGGAATTCCACGTGACGCTGGACCTGGAGAAGGCCGGGACGGAGGAGTCGGAAATGGCCCTCCCCGCCATGGACGTGCTCTTAGTGGACGACGACGAGATGCTGTGCGAGAGCACCGCCGGGACGCTGCGGGCCATCGGCTGCCGCCTCGACTGGGTGCTGTGCGGCGAGGCCGCGGTGGAGCGGGCGGAGCGTTACCGCCGGGAGAACGGCCGGGACTACCCGGTGGTCCTGGTGGACTGGCGGCTGCCCGGCATCGACGGCATCGAGACGGCCCGGAGGCTCCGGGAGTATTTGGGCAGCGGGCCGGTGATACTCCTGACCACCGCCGCGGACTGGAGCGAGGTGGAGAAGGAGGCCCGGGCCGCCGGGATTGACGGCTCGATTCCCAAGCCCCTTTTCCGCTCCACGCTGTACTACGGCCTCAGACAGTTTTTGAACGGCGCCGGCGAGGAGGAAAAGCCCCAGGAGCGCACCGGCCCGGAGCTTGCCGGGCACAGGGTGCTTTTGGCGGAGGACAACGACCTGAACTGGGAGATCGCCCGGGAGCTCCTGTCGGAGCTGGGGCTGGAGCTGGAGTGGGCCGAAAACGGCCGGGCGTGCCTGGACATGTTCGCCTCCAGCGCCCCGGGGTACTACGACGCGATACTCATGGACATCCGTATGCCCGTCATGAACGGCTATGAGGCCACAAGGGCCATCCGCGCCCTCCGGCGCCCCGACGCCGGGACGGTGCCCATCATCGCCATGAGCGCCGACGCCTTCTCCGACGACGTCCAGCGGTGCATCGAGTGCGGCATGAACGACCACACCGCCAAGCCCATCGACGTCAACGAGGTGGCGGAGATACTGAAAAAGCACTTCAATTAGCAATCAGCGCCCTTTTTTCGCCGGGACGCGCCGCGCTATACAACATTTTTGTAACAGGAGGTGCCGGAATGAAGAGAGCCTTCGCCCTGGCGCTTGCGCTTGCTTTTTTGCTTTTGACCGCCTGCGGAACAGGCGAGACGCCCGACGGAGATCAGGGCGAAGCCGGCCGCCCGCGGGAGACGGAGCTGACGCTTTGGGCCTACCCCGTGGGGGGCTGGGGCAGCGGCAGCACCGTCTCGTCCCTGGTTTCCGCCTTCGTCCGGGAGCACCCGGAGATACACATTTCGGTGAAGATACTCTCCTACGACACCGGGGATAAGGAGATCGAGGACGCCATCGCCGCGGGGCAGGCCCCGGACCTGGTGATGGAGGGGCCGGAGCGCCTTACCGCCAACTGGGGCGCCAGGGGGCTTATGGCGGACCTGTCGGACCTCTGGGAGAGCGAGGCGGCGGGGGAGATATACCCCGCCGTGGCCGCGGCGTGCCTCAGCGAGGGCGGAAAGCGGTATATTTACCCCGTCTGCATGACCACCCACTGCATGGCGGTGAACCGGGATCTGATGGAGGCCGCCGGGGCCTGGCAGTACGTGGACGAGGAGTCCCACACCTGGACCACCGAGGGCTTCATCGCCGCCGTCAAGGCCCTCAGGGAGTACGGCGTGGAGCGCGTGGGCGAGATCTACTGCGGCGGCCAGGGCGGCGACCAGGGCACAAGGGCCCTGGTGACCAACCTCTACAGCGGCGACTTCACCGACCCCGCCCACACGAAATACACCTTCAACAGCGACGAGAACGTCAGGGCCCTCACGCTTTTAAGGGACCTTGACGGTATCGCTTTCGCCCCCGACAGCCTGGGCGCGGACAACATCGACCGCTTTGTGGACGGGGACATCGCCATGTGCTTCTGCTGGAACGTGGCCAACGAAGTCACCGCCACCATCAACAACCCGGACCTGGATTTCGACATCTTCCCCCTGGCCTTCCCCACAGACGACGGGGAGTACAACCTCCAGGGGGGCATCTGGGGCTTTGGGATATTCGACAGCGGGGACGGGGAGCGCATCGAGGCCGCCAAGACCTTCATCCGGTTCCTGACGGAGGACACCGGCCGCTACACCCAGACGGTCCTGTCCACCACCTTCTGGCCGGTGCGGGACGTGCCCAATATTTACGAGAACGACGGGCTCATGAGCGAGTATTTCGTGCTCAGGGAGTATTTGGGCGACTATTACCAGGTCACCCCCGGCTGGGCCGAGGCCCGGGCGGCCTGGTGGAACATGCTCCAGCGCGTGGGCCAGGGCACAGACCCCGCCCAGGCCGCCGCCGACTTCCAGTCCGCCGCCAACTCCGCCGCCGGATATACCGGGGAATAGGGCGTAGGGGCGGGCGCAGCCTGTCGAAAAAGCCCTGACGGGCTTTTCCGACAAGGGGAACGTGCGGGAAATTTTCGCTGAATTTTGCGAAA
>CANROF010000078.1 GCA_947632155.1 uncultured Oscillospiraceae bacterium | reverse complement strand
CTTACATTGTTTAATTCGCAAGGTGCATTCCCGCGGGCCCTAAAAGGCTCAGCGGACTTTTAGATTACCACATCCGAGGTCCCTTGTCAAGTGTTTTTTTCACTTTCTTCAGGCTTTTTTCGGATTTGGTCACTGTCGTTCGCGACAGCTTGATTAATATACACCTATGAAGCGGCAAATGTCAACACCTTTTTTCAGATTTTTTTAAAAAAATTTCGCGGGGACCGCTCCCCGCGAGAAAGCCGCCAAATAGCCACTACATATTGTATTTACGCCTGTCGGCAAGCACAGGTTGTAACTGCCGCCCCTCCATGGCCGCGGCCACGGTGTCCTCCACCAGGGCAAGGTCAGACGCCAGGGAGCACGGCTTGCCCAGAGGGTCGTCCTGATAGAAGGGCACGAAGAAGATGTTTTTCCGCGCCAGGAGCTTCCCGATGTTCTCGGCGTTTGCCGAGAGGGCGTCGTTTGTGGCGACGGCCAGCACCACCGGGCGCTGATTTCTCAGGTGCGCCTTGGCGGCCATGGTGACGGCGGAGTCGGTGACGCCGTTTGCCAGCTTCGCCACGGTGTTGCCGGTACACGGCATGATGATAAGTACGTCAAGAAGGCGCTTCGGCCCGATGGGCTCGGCCTTCACGACGGTGTCCACGATCTCCTTCCCCGACGCCGCCGTAAGGCGCGCCCGGAAGTCCGCGGCATCGCCGAAGCGCGTGTCGGTGGCGGCGGAGCGCTCGCTCATGATGGGCGTCACGTCGTAGACCCCGCAGAGGCGCTCAAAGGTGTCCACGGCGCTTTTGAATGTGCAGTAGGAGCCGCAAAGGGCGACGCCCGCTTTCAGTTTCTCCAAGCTTCCCACTCCTTTATATTATATCAAAATCGTTCTTCTCGTAAGGCTGCACCGTTTCCGTGCCGCCGGACTCCTCGCGGAGGATGTTCTCGATGGCCTCTAAGATGGCCTCGCCGGAGCTTTCCGGCGCCACGCGGCCCGGCAGAGCCAGCGCCCACACCGCCCGGACCCCCAGGCGCTGGGCGGCGGTGAAGTCTATGCCTCCGGGCTTGGAGGCCAGGTCCAGGCACAGACAGCCCTCGTCGAGCTGCGATAGCAGCGTCTCATCCAGGATCCGGGCCGGGACGGTGTTCACCACGGCGTCGTACCCCGCAAGCGCTCCCGAGAGGCGCCCCGTGTCCGTGGGGCGAAGCCCCAGGGCCTCTATCCACGCCATGTCGCCGCATTTGCGGGCCGAGGCCGTGACTTCTGCCCCCAGAGCCCGGAGGCGCAGAGAGAGGAGCTTCCCGATCCGGCCAAAGCCGATGACGAGTATTTTTGCGCCCAGCAGCGTCACCGGAAGCTCGCGCATCAGTATCTCCACCGCCCCCTCGGCGGTGGCTGCGGCGTTTTTTACCGTCAGCTCCTCCCGGGCGAAGTAGTCGGTGACGGCAAGGCCCCGCCGGCCGGCAAGCTGGGCGAAAAGCCCCTCCGGCTTCCCCGCCAGGACGCGGGCGTCCCGCGGTATGCGCTCTGTGAGCTCCCGGACGGATATTTCCGACGCCGACAGCGGCGCGTTCAGCGTCTCCCCCGCCCCCACGGGAAGTGGGAGGACCACATTTTTCGCCCCCTCAAGGGCCTCCGCCAGCGTCCCGGCGTGGCGGAGCGCCCGGCTCTCGCCGCCCTCCAGCCCGAAGCAGATGACGCTGTTGCCCCGGGCGGCCAGGAGCTCCGCCAGCCTGACCGTCCTCATGTCCCCTCCGATGACCGCGAAATCCATTTCCGCTCCCCCTTTCGGCGTTCCCCACATACTATTCGCAATAAAGCGCCGGTGACACACCCCCGAAGCGTTCCGGGACAGATCTCTTCACGACGGGGTCCTATAATACGAAAAAAAGGGGCGGTTTCCCGCCGCCTTGAATCGTTTTGGAATCAGGCGCTTATTTTGATGGGGCCTCCCTGGAGTTCTGGCTCTGTTTGGGGTTCAGGATGATTCTTGTGGTGAAGACGCCGTTCTTTCGCTCGAAGAGGGCGCTGCCGTTGTATTTTTCCGCGATGGACGCTACGCTCCCGAGGCCCACGCCGCGAAGGCCGTCACCGCCGGAGAAGGCCTCCCAGCCCACCGGGCCGCCGGTGCCGTCCTCCTCAGCGCAGGTATTTCGTATCCGCAGGAGAATCATGCTCCTGGCCGCCCGGGCGAGGTAAAAGCTCAGCACGCCGTCCACCACCGGGTCGCCGCTGAAGCTCATACTGTCCAGGCGGTCCGCCACGGCGCCGTACTCCCTCAAATACGCGGTGATCTCCTCCCGCCGGCCCTGGGCGTTCAGCGTCCCCAGGACCGTCAGGTGGTGCCTCAGTTCGTGGCGGAAGCGCCGGGCGCTCTCCATCTCCTGGCTTAGGAGTGGAACTCGATGGTATACACGCCGGTTTCCTGGACCTTGTAGGTCAGCGGGGTATAGGTATATTTTGTATTGCCAACACTTTGCTCTTTCCCCTCGGGGCTCTCCATGGTCTTGGCAAGGACCTCGGTCTGGACATTGGGGATATGGCCCGCGCCATTCCAATTCCTAACAGAAATGAATATTCGTATATTAAATCGGCTCTCAAAAAAACATCCGGAACAGTATTGACATCGTGTCAGAACGGTGGTATACTAACGATGCTGACATGATGTCAGAATATCTTTGCAGGTCAGGAGGCTTTCGAATCATGAAGAAAAATGTGGGGCCGCTGCTGGCGCTTTATCCTATGCCGGTGACGGTGATCGGGGCGATGAACGGCGAGAAGCCCACGTGGACGCTGGTGGCGCATGTGGGAATCATCGGCCACGACCGGGTGCTTATAAGTCTCGCCGCGCCGCATTTTATCAACGGGTGCATCAAGAAGGCGGGAAAGCTGTCCGTCAACCTCGTGGACGAGGCCATGCTGCCGGGGGTCGATCATGTGGGCTCGGTCAGCGGGGCAAAGGCGGACAAATCCGCCGTGTTTGCATACGACCTTGGGGACGCCGGCGCGCCGGTTATCCGCAGCTCTCCCCTGACGATGGAGTGCAGCGTCGTGGACGTCTACAACACGCCGAATTTCGAGAGCTTCATCTGCGCCATCGACAACACCTACGTGGCGGAGGAATATCTCACCGAAAAAGGCAAGGTGGATTATGAAGCCATGAAGCCGGTGCTCTTCGAGTTTCCCACCTATCAGTATCTGAAAACCGGTGAAGTAATCGGAAAATGCCTGTCTTTCAAAAAGGCGCAGGAAAAATAAGGAGGGCGCAATATGCCAAAGGGATCGCCGGAGCTGACCCAGGCGCGCCGGGATGAGATCATCAACGCCTGCGAAACGCTCTATAAGACCAAGAGCTTTAAGGAGATTACGCTGAAGGACATCGGAAACGCCACCAGCTTTACCCGGACCTCCATCTACAACTACTTTCAGACGAAGGAGGAGATTTTCCTGGCGCTTTTGCAGCGGGAAAACGAGCTGTGGATCGCGGACCTGGAGCAGATCATGGCGGAGAACGCCGCGCTGACCAGGGACGAATTCGCCGACAAGCTGGCACATTCTCTGGAAAAGCGCAGTCAGCTTTTGAAGATCATGTCCATGAACCATTACGATTTGGAGAGCAGCAGCCGGCTTGAGCGGCTCACCGAATTTAAGGTGGCTTACGGGGGCTCTTTGCGGGCTGTCGCGCGCTGCCTGGAGCAGTTTTTCCCGGAGATGTCCGTGGAGGACAAGCAGAACTTCCTCTATACCTTTTTCCCGTTCATGTTCGGGATATATCCTTACACGGTGGTCAACGAAAAACAGCGGGCGGCCATGGAGGCGGCGGGCGTCAATTACGTGTTCATGTCCATCTATGAGATCGTCTACAACTGTGTGAGAGGTCTATTGAGAAATTAAGGGGGCATCTATGAAGTACACGAAACTTGGAAAATCCGATCTGACCGTCTCCCGTATCTGCATGGGCTGTATGGGCTTCGGCAACGCGGCCACGGGACAGCACAGTTGGACGGTGGACGAGGCGCAGACGCGGGAGATCATCAGGCACGGGCTGGATTTAGGAATCAACTTCTACGACACCGCTATTGCCTACCAGAACGGCACCAGCGAACAGTACGTGGGAAAAGCGCTGCGGGACTTCGCCAGGCGCGACGAAGTATGTGTAGCCACGAAGTTCACGCCCCGGACTCAGGAGGAGATCGACGCGGGGGTCAGCGGGCAGAAGCATATCGAGAATTACCTCGATCAGAGCCTCCGCAACCTGGGCATGGACTATGTGGACCTGTACATCTACCACATGTGGGACTACCACACGCCCATGGAAGAAATCATGGAGGGGCTGCACAACGCCGTCAAAGCGGGCAAGGCCAGGTACATCGGCATCTCCAACTGCTTCGCCTGGCAGCTTGCAAAGGCCAATTTCTATGCCCGCGAACACGGGCTGACAGAATTTGTGTCCATTCAGGGACATTACAATCTGATCGCCCGCGAGGAAGAGCGGGAAATGGCTCCCTTCTGCGCCGACCAGAACATTGCCATGACGCCCTACAGCGCCCTGGCCGGCGGGCGGCTCTCCAAGAGGCCCGGCGAGACATCGAAGCGGCTCCGGGAGGACGCCTACGCGAAATTCAAGTACGACGCCACGGCGGAGGCCGACGGGAAAATCATCGCCCGCGTGGCGGAGCTGGCGGACCGGCGGGGCGTCTCCATGACAGAGATCTCCCTGGCGTGGCTGCTGACGAAAGTGGCCTCCCCCGTTGTCGGCGCGACGAAGCTCTCCCACGTGGACGGCGCGGCAAGGGCCGTGGAGCTGGAGCTGACCCGGGACGAGATCGGCTATCTGGAGGAACTCTATGTGCCCCACGCCCTGGTGGGCGTCATGGCCCAGAACGGCAAGCAAAAGGCAGGAAATGTAGTCTAAAATTTAATCAGGAGGTAAATCAAAATGGAAAAAATCACTCAAACCGCGGGAAGAAATCAACTCGGCGCCTTCGCCCCGGACTTCGCTCACTTCAACGACGACGTTCTTTTCGGCGAGAACTGGAACAACCGGGACATCGACCTCAAGACCCGGTGCATTATTACTGTTGTTGCGTTGATGTCGTCGGGCATCACCGACTCGTCCCTCATCTACCATCTGGAGAACGCCAAGGCCCACGGCGTGACGCGGGCCGAGATCGCCGCCATTGTGACCCACGTGGGCTTCTACGTGGGCTGGCCCAAGGCCTGGGCGGTGTTCCGGCTTGCGAAGGACGTGTGGAACGAGCAGGAGCCGGTGGACGATACGCAGTACGGAGACTTGAAATAACCGGATATTTTATCAGGCAAAAATAAACCCCGTATGTCGGGGCCGAAGCCCCGCTATACGGGCAGGTTGTCAAAAAATTCAATTTCAATATTTTTTCCAAGGACATGTGCCTTGGAAAAAATCCCTTTTGTCGCACAAGTG
>CANROF010000077.1 GCA_947632155.1 uncultured Oscillospiraceae bacterium | reverse complement strand
TGCATCCACGGCGCGCTCTTGCGTATGAACCGCTCCATCCAGGCGGAGGGGGCCTTCGGGATCATGAAGCAGGACCGGGGATACCGGAGGATTCGGCGCAGAGGGCTAAAAAGGGTCGAGCTCGAGGTCATGCTGGCGACTATCGGCTTCAACCTCTACAAATTTCACAACAAACGCAGGCGCCTCCAGGAAGCGGCGTGAGCTAAAGCCGGTCAAGCTTCATGGGGGAAAGGGGGAGGTGTGCCCATTTTTGCAAAAAACCGTGGTTTTTTCCACAAAAAAGCGGGGCCGCGAAAATTCACGTCTCAGCCAACGTGTTTTTTCACAGTCCCTTGTGCTGCCCGGTCCTTTCTGCTTCAAAGATGCCGAGCCGGATAGTACATCGAAAAAGGTGGGCTATTGACAGGGCGCGAAGGGACTTAATCGATTGACCACCAGTAGTCGTAGAGCCTGCGATAACCGTTCCCGCGGGGCGGGAGATCCTGAGCGCGGCGGACAGCTTTTTCGGAGCGGCGTTTGTGATAACCCTCCACCTTTGAGTTTTTCCTGCGCTTTGGATATTTTTCGAAGGTCCACCTGCCGTTTTCAAAATTCCGTATCACATATACAGATACAGACCTGGGGTACGCCATATATCCGGCCATACCCAGGAGCCTTTCGCGGGCCCTTTGGCGCTTTTCGCGCCTGTACGCGCGGCTTCTTGCCGTTGTGTCCGACACGGCTGTCACCTCCTCGTCTCATAATAGCCCGCACGGAGGGCAAAGTCAAGCCGCCGCGCAGTGTCCACTTATGCCCGGAATATACAAAAAAGTGCATAGGATCGGGAAACTTGTTTTCTTTAGGGGAGGACGGGCAAAAAACGGTGAATAAATTCACTAAAAAGGTATTTTTATACACAAATCAGAAGGGGGCGGGTCGGCCGGCGTTGAGTACTCTACATGGCTTTTTGGAGCAGACGAATGTATCATGTGAAATGGAAAAAAGGCAGAAAACGAAAAGGAGCGCGGCTGTATGGACATGAGGTTTTATCAGGGCGACGAAGGTCGGATCTATCGATTCCTTTGGCAGGGGTTCCGGGAGAGCGCGGAGAGAGCCGCCGCACGTGAGGGGCGGGAGAGGTTGAAGGAGCGGCTGGCCGGCGCGGCAAGCGTTTCGGGATCGGCCGTGGAGAACCACCTGCGCCCCCGGGCCAGACGCGGAGCCAATTTTCCCTGCGACATTTCCATCATTCGCGCCTACGGAAGGGTACTGGAGGGGGACGAGTGGGCCTTTTTGAAGCTGACGGTCCCCCACACGGACGCCCGGGCGGCAGAGCCGGCGGACCCTCGGGATGTCCTGCGCCTGCTGGGTCCATGCTTCGACGGCTGGACGGCGGAGGACCGGGGCGTGGGGGAGGCGGTGTTCACGGGGCTTTGGGAGCTCCTGGGCCTCTACGCCGCCACGGACTGCTACAACCGCCGGCCCGACACCGGCAAGCTTGAGGGCGCAGAGGAGTATTTCGCGGCCCGGCTGGAGGACCTTCACCGTGCGGCGCTTTCGGTGGGGGACCGTGGGGCGCGGCGGTTTTTGAAGGGCGCCATAGACGAGGTCGAAGCCTTTGTGCGGAGCTACGAGTTGCCAGGGGTGCCGGAGCGCTGGCTCAGGCTCAACCCGCGCCTGGGGTTTTTCGACCCGGTGTTCGCTCTGGCGGAGTCCCAGGCCCCGGAGACGCTGGAGGGGCTTGACGCCGCGGGGCGTCTGCGCCTCCCCCTCCCCTCCCCCTGGGAACGGCGGATGCGCGGGCTCTACTTCTCCGCAATGGACGGCAACGAGGCCGCCTGGTTCACCCGCGAGCTCCAGGAGACGCTGGTGCGGGTGTTCCGCGAACCCGGTTGCGCGGGGGATGAGAATGTGGTAGAATAAGGGTAGGCAGGGAAACCTGTACGAAAAAGAAAGAAGGAAAAAGATATGATAACAAATCGACAGGTTTTGGAGTTCTATGCTGATAAGCCGGCGGATAAGGAGCATTGTCCGGTAACGGCAAAGTATTTATGCAAATTGAAGGAGGAACACGAGAAGGGGGACGGCAAGGGTAAGAAACGGGAACCCGGAGTTTCGTTGGGCAAGTATGGCACATTAGCAAAAACCTTCAAGGCTTGTTCAAAAAACAGAGAGAACATAGGAGATACACAAGATGAACTCTTCTACAGATGGCTTGAAAATCATCAAAGTGTTGCGCTTAGTTATCCTCTTAATTTAGATGTGTTTTTATGTAATACCAACTATTATGATGTTGCCCTTCAAAAGTGGCATCTTTACGTATCATGGTATGCATACCTCGAATCAGAAATACTTGGAAAGAGTTTTGCGCTTGAAGACAGAGCGACCAATTTCAACTGCCGTGAACTTCTTCTATGGATGTGCGAAGCGGCAACCAGCGCAGAAGTAGCTGAGAAATATTATGAGAACATGGACTGCCCTGGATGGATAAGCAAGATACACAAAGAAATACGAGAAGCGATTGAAAAATGAAACAATCAAAGAAAGTAAATGAGTACCCTTCCTATAACAATAACGCTCCCCAATATCTTTTGTGAGGTGTTACATTGAAAACAAAGTGCATCAAGCTTTTTCTCGGCGAGCATGAGATTGGCCGGGCATACGAAGACCGGTTTCAATGCTTGCTTGAGCCCGGTCCGTTCATGCCCGATATCAGGCAGTGGTACGATGACAGCTTTTTCAGCATCGAAAGCGGCAGCGGTGATTTTGAGGAGCGCTGGAAACTCGTTGAGGGAAACAACTACTTTTGCTTCTCCAAGCCCACCCTGAAGCTCTACGCCTGCGAGGTGGACGAGTGACGCGGGAAGGGCGTGAGCTTTATCAGCAGCACCCGTACAAGGCGCATCAGCTCACTTTATGGAGGGGAAAGGGACATGGTCATTCTCACCGGCGACACCCACCGGGATTTCGGCCGTATTTTTGACTTCTGCGCGAAGTTCGAGACGACTCGGGACGATGTTCTGGTCATCCTGGGCGACGCGTGTATCAACTATTTTCTGGACGGCACCGACTATAACCTGAAGCGGGAGCTGTCCCGGCTGGAGGTGACGCTGCTGTGCGTCCACGGGAACCACGAGGAGCGGCCATTCCTCATCGACGGCTACGAGGAAAAGGAGTGGCGGGGCGGCGTGGTGTACTGGGAGGAGGAATTCCCGAACCTGCTTTTCGCGAAGGACGGCGAGATCTACGACCTGGAGGGCAAGCGGGCGCTGGTCATCGGCGGGGCCTATAGCGTGGACAAGCGGTGGCGGCTGGCCTCCGGCGAGCCCTGGTTCCCGTCGGAACAGCCCTCCGAGGAGATCATGGACGACGTGGAGCGGGCACTGGACCGGGTCCACTGGCGGGTGGATGCGGTGCTGTCCCACACAGCGCCCCTGAAATATGAGCCGGTGGAGGTGTTCCTGCCCACTATCGACCAATCGCTGGTGGACAAAACTACCGAACGCTGGCTGGACTCTATCGAGGAGCGACTGGATTACGGCCACTGGTATTTGGGCCATTACCACTGCGAAAAAAGGGAGGCAAAGGTCAGCATCCTTTTCAAGGAGTACGTAGAGCTTTAGATCGGTGGGAGATGCCAACACACGGATAACAGATCACGGTGAGCCGGAGGCGGGGGTCTATGAAAACGGATCTGCGGCTTAGATCCGCCGAAAGGAGATCGACATGATCATAGCCGGATACGCGGGGACAGGCAAATCCACCTTCGCGGCGCAGATTAAGAACGCGATAGACCTGACCACGATGCCCTTCAGCCGGATCCTCCCCACGGACGGCAGCGGAGAGCCGGAGGCGGAGAAGGCCGCGCCCTGGCTTTTCGACCCCCTCTACCCGGACAACTACATGGCCGCAGTCCTGCGGGCGGAGGGGCGGTACGACTATGTGATCATTCCCACAAGCGAGTGGGTGATCTACAGGCTGCAAAAGGAGTACGGAAGGAAGATCGTCGTCTGCTGTCCCACGGACGAATGCAAGGAGGAGTACCGCCGACGGTTTGCTGACCGGGGCAACTCCGATGAGTTCATAGAAATATATATCGGCAAATGGGAGGAATTTCTCCTGAATGTGCGGGAGTTTGACAACGTCGTACATATCCCCCTCGGTCCGGGGGAAGCATCTGACCGACATCCGGGAGAAGCTGGACAGTGAGCGCGCCGCGGACACCACGTGGCCCGTTTCGGAGCGGCTGGTGGAACAGCTGGAAAAGGAGGTGCGCGAGGGCGGAAAAGGGTATGTCCTGTATATCTCCGGGTGGAAAGACACCTGCCATTACCGCATCCCCGACCTCCACGACCCGGCGGAGCGGGCCTTCCTCTATCAGGTGGGGCGGGAGCTCTGGGAGCTGGGACTCTCCCGGATCGTGGAGGAGGCGTTCATCTTTGAGCGGCCGGGCCGGGAGCTTGAGGTACATTTTGTGGGCCGGGAGGGGCTGGCGGACTTTCTGGCGCATGAGCGGGCCCTTCAGGAGGCCCGGGGGGCAAAATCATGATCTTTTATATCGCCGATACCCATTTCGGGCATGAAAACGCCATCCGGTACGACGAAAGGCCCTTCGCCGATACGCGGGAGATGGCGGAGGGCCTAATCGACCGCTGGAACAAACGCGTAGGCGAGGAGGACACCGTCTACGTCCTGGGGGACGCCTTCTGGAAGGACGGGGAGGACAGCGCCAATATCTTCAAGCGCCTCAACGGACACAAGCGGCTCATCCGGGGCAATCACGACAAGCTGCGGCGCCCGCTGGGGGCCCTGTGGGAGAGCGTAGAGCCCTACGCCGAGATCGTGGATGGAGGCACGCAGGTAGTCATGTGCCATTACCCCATCCTGTTTTACGCAAACCAGCGCCACGGGGCGGTCATGCTCTACGGCCACGTCCATAGCACCAATGAGTGGCGGCTCATCGAGAAATGGCGGCGGGAGCTGCGGGAGCTCGGCATCCCCGACAGGATCATCAACGTGGGATGTATGATGACGTACATGGACTATGCCCCGCGCACACTGGCGGAGCTTTTGGAGGCCGACGCGGAAGGCGTCGGAGAAAGAGAGAAAAAGCCTTGAACACAGGAAAAGCGCTTGAGACGGAGAGACTTCTGCTCCTGCCGGGGCAGAACGCCAGGGACAACAAGCCCTTCCTTCGGATGCTCCGGGAGGACGGGGATTTTTACATGTTCTGTGGCGTGAAGTATTCCAGGTGGCGCTTGCGAAAATTCGCGCATTATTTTGAGCGGACGGGTCACGGGGAGTGTATCTATTCCCTTTTCCTGAAGGACGAGCCGGAGCGGTTCATCGGGTACGTGGGGTTCCACCGGGAGGACCATTACGAGCTGGAGTTCTATGTCTCGAAGCCGTACCGAAACAGAGGCTATTGCACAGAGGCATCCAGGGCGGTCATCGGGCAGCTCTTCGGGGAGGGACTGAGCATGGACGGCGAGCCCCTAACCGTGGACAGCCTCTTTTCCACCATCGTCAAGGACAATGAACCCACTGAGCGTGTCCTCAAAAAGCTGGGCTTCAAGAGAAACATACCCAAGGACGGCCCGGTGCTCATCATGATCGGCCATGTCACCAAAACCGGCAAGATCATCGACACCTGGGTGGAGGAATACATCCTGGAAACGCCAGCCCAACAGGAGGACGGGAGCGTGCAACCCTATACAGATAACCCGTCATGTCGGGCGTTCACGGGAAAAAATCAAACAGCATTGGGGCGAGTGTATGAGCAAAATTTACACAGCCATATCTAAAAGAGGCCGTGGAACAGTGCGTTCCACGGCCTTGTGCTATTCCGTCCTTTCCGCTCCGAA
>CANROF010000076.1 GCA_947632155.1 uncultured Oscillospiraceae bacterium | reverse complement strand
TGTTCCCCACAGGCTCCTGAACGAAGACAGATTAACTAAGTAGGTTCACAATGTTTCCATATCCCCACGAGCAGATGTGCCTTGGAAAAAATCCCTTTTGTCGCCCAAGTGCCGCCGTAGGCGGCGCGCAGGGCGACAGCAGGGGAGTTTTCGCTGAATTTCGCAAAATTCAGCGAAAATTTCCCGCACGTTCCCCTTGTCGGAAAAGCCCGTCAGGGCTTTTTCGACAGGCTGAAAGCCCTGTCCTTTGTTGGACAGGGCTTCTCATTATGCCTTTTCCGTGAGGCGGCGGCGGACCTCCGCGAGGAGTTGGAGGGCGCGCCGGCGGGAGCAGGGGAGGCCTTCTATGTATCGCGTGATGTACAGGGCCCGGAACTCGTTGATTCCCCGCGCCAGCTCCGCCCGGCCCTCCGGTGTGTCGGGGTAATGGACCTCCGTCTCGATTTGGGACCACTCCTTTTCATAAAATCACAGACAGTCCATATATACGCGCCCGGGGTGGAGGTCCATTCATGCTTTAACAAAATATTTCATAAAGGATTTGCGCCGGTTTGGTTAATTTTCTCTCGGCGCCAGGTAGCCCGCGCGGGGGGTCAGGGAGAAGCGGTCGCAGAGCTGCCACATATCCTCGTCCGTGATGGTGTTGACAAGGGGCAGGTGGGCGATCTTCATGTAGATCTCCGCGGCCTTCTCCGCCGTCTCGATGAGGCCGAAAGTCTCGTCTAAGTCCCGGCCCGCGCCGTAAATGCCGTGCTGGGCCCAGACGGTGAGGCGCGCCGTGCGCATCTTCTCCGCCGTGGCCTCGCCGATGGCGTTGGTCCCGCAGAGCATCCAGGGGAGAACGTTCACGCCCTCCGGGAACACCACGATGCACTCGGTGCACATCTGCCACAGCGTCCGGGTGAAGGCTTTCTCGTCCAGGGTGTGGACGTAGGTCATGGCCAGCAGATTTCCGGGGTGACAGTGCATCACCACACGGTTTTCCGGGTCCACGGTGAGGCGCGCGGCGTGGCTCATGAGGTGCGCCGGCAGCTCGCTGGTGAATTTTCCGCCGTCGGTGTAGCCCCACAAAAGCTGGGCGGTGCGGCCGGAGTCCGTGACGCGAATAAGGCCCAGGTTGACCTCCGGGGCGTACTGGACGTTCTTGAAATATTTGCCGGTGCCGGTGACCAGGAAGTACTTCCCGTCCAGCGCGGGGGCGTCAAAGCCCGTGGGCAGCTCCCGGAGCACGGCGCTGAGGTCTAAATACGGCGCGACCTCGTCCTCGCTCAGCATAAGGCTGATGTTGCCGCCGTTGCGCTCGTCCCAGCCGTGGCCGTACATGTTGGTGGCGGTGCGGATCATCTCCACCATGAAGGGGGCGGTGAGGATGTCGCGCCTTTTGAGCTTTTCCACGGTGTCCCGGGTGGCCTCGCCCACCTTGGCGGCCGCGTCCAGGGCCGCGGTCTTGAGCTCCGATAAATCAATGTCCTTCAGTGCCATTTTACTTCCTCCTCACGCTCTTTTTGAGAGCACATCGGCTTCGTATTTTTTGATCTCCGGCAGCCACTGGCCGTCCAGGGGCTTATTCTGGCGGCGGCAGTACTCGTCCCAGACCTCCCCGAAGGGCGCGGTCTTCATGTCCTCCTGGAGGACCATGAGGCCCGTCCAGTCCCCCTCGTCCTGGAGGCGCTTTTCGGTATCCATGGGCTGCAAAAGGGCGAAGAGCAGGGCCTTCTGGAGATTCCGCCAGCCCGTCACCCAGGCGGAGACGCGGTTTATGGAGGCGTCGAAGTAGTCAAGGGCGATCTTCACCCGGCCGTCCAGCCCGCCGCAGCGGACGATCTCCCGGCAAATTTCTTTTGTCTCGTCGTCAAAAAGCACCACGTGGTCGGAATCCCACCGGATGGGGCGGGTGACGTGCAGCGCGATCTCCGGGAAGAAGGCCAAAAGCGCCGGTATCTTGTCGCTGACCACCTCCGTGGGGTGGTAGTGGCCGTTGTCCATGAGGGGGATGCACCGGCCGGGGTTGGCGGCGGCGTAGCTCAGGGCAAACTCGGCGCTTCCCACGGTGTACGCCTCCACGCCGATGCCGAAGACCTTGCTCTCCACGCAGGGCTTGACCTTATTGAAATCAAAGGGCTCGGAGAGAATCTCGTCAATGGCCTCGCGATACCGCACACGGGGGCCCATCCGGTCGCCGGGGACGTCCTTGAAGCCGTCGCCGGTCCAGATGTTCATGACGCACTCCTGCCCCAGCTCCTCCGCCAGATATTGGGAGATACGCACGGAGGCTTTCCCGTGGTCAATCCAGAAGCGCCGGGTGTCCTCGTTGGGACTGGCAAGGGTCAGCGGATCGCACTTGGGGTGGGAAAAGAAGGTGGGGTTGAAGTCGCAGCCGAGGCCCCTGGCCTTGCAGAAGTCCACCCACTTTTTGAAGTGCCGGGGCTCTAATTTGTCCCTGTCCGCCCAGTCGCCGGGCTCAAAAATGGCGTAGCTGGCGTGTAAATTCATCTTCACCTTTCCCGGGATGAGCTTCAGGACCTGGTCTAAGTCCGCCATCAGCTCCTCCGGCGTCCTCGCGCGGCCCGGGTAGTTGCCGGTGGTCTGGATGCCGCCGGTGAGGGGCTTTGTGGGGTCGGTGTCGAAGCCCCGCACGTCGTCCCCCTGCCAACAGTGCAGGGACACGGGGACGCAGGCCAGCTTCTCCATGGCCGCCTCGGCGTCCACGCCCAGGGCGGCGTATTTTTCCTTTGCTTCGCTGTAGCTCATGTTTACTCCTCCTTATAAGCTTTCATTTGGACCTTAAGATTGCCCATGGCGGTTGCCTCGATGGGGAGGGCCACGACCTTAAATCCCGTCAGCTCCTCCGTCAGGCGGTTGAGGTAGCCGTTTTTGGCTCCGCCGCCCACGATGTAGAGCTTTGAATACCTCCGGCCCGTGTTGCGCTCCAGATCCTCCAGGGCCGTCTTGTAGCCCAGCGCCAGGCTTTGCACGGCGCAGTTGAAGTAATCGCCGGGGGTGCGCAGCGCGCCGCCCGTGGCCTCGTCAAAGGCCCGGACCATGCTGTCGGGGGAGATGAAGGCGGGGCTGGCGGCGTCCACGGCGGCGGTGTTGGCGCTCTCCTCCGCCAGGCGCGTGATGGTATCAAAATCCGTATCCGGCGTCAGCTCGGCGCGGAGCCTGTTTATGAGCCACATGCCCATGATGTTCTTCTGATACCGGTTGTACCCCACGCCGCCCTCATTGGAGTAGTTGGCGGCCATGGACTGCTCGTCCGTGATGGGTCTTTCCGTCTTGACGCCCAGAAGCGACCAGGTCCCGGAGGATATGTAGGGCTCCGTGCCCTCCATGGGGATGCCCTCCACCGCCGAGCCCGTGTCGTGGGTTGCGCACAGGACCGCCTTGATGCCGCGGTATTCGCCGATCACCGTCCCGGGGGCGGAGAGCTCCGGGAACAGACAGCGGGGGAGGCCCAGCCTGTCCGTTATCTCGAGGTCGAATTTCCCCGTCTCCGCGCTTATCAGCCCCTGGGTGGTGGCGTTGGTGTATTCCCGGGCCTTCACGCCCGTCAGCGTCCACATCAGGTACTCCGGGACCATCAGAAGGTCGGTGACGCCCGCGAGCCTCCCGGCCTTTTTGTCCTCATAGAGCTGATAGACGGTGTTGAAGGGCTGGAACTGGCAGCCGGTGCGGGCGTAGAGCTCCGAAAACGGCACGATGGAGTGGACCTCGTCGATGATCCCCGCCATCCGCCTGTCCCGGTAGGCGTAGAAAGGCTCCACCGGCTCGTCCCCCCGCAGGAGCACATAGTCCACGCCCCAGGTGTCGATGGCGAAGGACTCGATCTTCCCGAATTCCTCCACGGCCCGGTCAATGCCCTCCCGGACATACCCGGAAAGGGAGGCCATGTCCCAGACCAGGTGCCCGTTCTCGTCCCGGACGCCGTTGGGGAAGCGGAAGACCTCCCGCGTCAGAAGCTCCCCGTTCTCCGTCCAGCCCACCAAATGCCGGCCGGAGGACGCGCCGATGTCGATTGCGAGAAAGTACCTCAAGTATATGCCCCCTTTTCGTAACAGCTTTTGTTCATTCTATATTTTACAACGAAATTCCAAAAATGCAAGGACCGCGCCGGCGCGGGGTGTATCCGATTTTGCGTTTTTTCTTGACACGTCAGCCCGGGCGGCCTATGATAGGGGAGAGGTGACGACAATGCGCGGCGAGATACTAAAGCGCCTCTCCGCCGTCTCCGCGGAGGAGCGGGCGATCCTTGACGGCGGGAGCGTGGATCTGAGGCGGTATAACTACACCGGCGGGACGGTCCTGGAGCCGGGGAAAATATTGGCCGGCGGGCGGCTCTTCGGCATCCGCACCCACACGCGCTTCACGGCCTTCCCGGAGCACAGCCACACGTATGTGGAGATGGTCTGGCAGGTCACGGGCTCCACCCGGCACCTCATCGACGGGCGGGAGCGGCTGGAGCTGCGCGCAGGGAGCCTCCTTTTGCTGGGCCGGGGCGTCCGGCATGAGATAGAGCCCGCGGGGGAGCGGGACATCGCCGTCAATTTCGTCCTTGTCCCGGCGTTTTTCGACTCCGCGGCCATATCCCTGGGCGGGGCCAACGCCCTGTCGGTATTTTTGAAGAACAATTTAAGGCGCAGCGACGACGCCGGGACGTATCTGGTGTTCGACGTCTCCGGCGACGCGCCCATTGAAAATCTGCTGGAAAACTTAGTGACGCTGGAGCTGGAGGGGGCGGACCCGCGCCGGCAGGAGCTCCAGCGCGTGACGCTGGAGCTTTTGATGCGGCATCTGTCCCTGAAATGCGAAAAGCTCCTGATCACCGGCCGCCGGGACAGGGAGCAGGCCGCGGCCCTCTGGGTCCTGGCGCGGGTGGAGGAGGACGTCCACGCTACCCTGGGGGGCCTGGCGTCTGAGCAGGGCATGACGCCCTCCACGCTGACGCGGCTCTTAAAGCGCCGGACGGGCTGCTCCTTTACGGAGCTTCTTCACACCGCCCGCTTCAACCGGGCCGTGGCGATGCTCAGGACCACGGACCTGCCGGTCACCGACATAGCCCACGCCGTGGGGTATGAGAACACCGCCTTCTTTTACCGCCGCTTCCGCGATATTTACGGCTGCACCCCCTCGGAGCTCCGGGAGAGGTGACGGCGGGCCTCGTCGAAGCGCCCCAGCACGGCGCGCATATCCTCCGGGACGCGGGAAAGGCACTGGGCCTTCAGCTCCGTGGGGACGCCGTAGTATGCCTCCGCCACGCTCCCGGCGATGCAGGTCAGGGTGTCGCAGTCGCCGCCCAGGGAGACGGCCAGACGTATCACGTCCTCGAAGTCACGCCCCTCCAAAAAGGCGGTCAGGGCCTCCGGAACCGTGGCCTGACACGTCTCCACATGGCGGTAGGCGGGCCGTATCTCATCGCAGGTCCGGCTGAGGTCGTATCCGAAATTGCGGACGATGCCGGACCTTATCTCCTCCTTGCCGCGGCCGCTCCGGGCCAGGAATATGGCGAAGGCCGCGGCCTGGGCGCCCCTTATGCCCTCCGGGTGGTCGTGGGTGACGGCGGCGGTGAGCCTTGAGACGCGCAAGGTTTCCTCCGGCGTGGAAAAGAGCCACCCGGCGGCGGAGACGCGCATGGCGGAGCCGTTGCCGAAGCTCCCGTAGGGCCTGGGGTCGGGGGAGCGGAGCCACCTTGAAAACATGCCCCCGTAGCCGGCGTCAGGGTATTTTCGTCCCCACCGGCGCATGGAGCGCTGGACGGCCATGAGGATCTCGCCGTCCTCCGCCCCCTCCGGGACGTCCAGCAGCGCCTCCGCCACGGCCACGGTCATCACCGTGTCGTCGGTAAAACGGCTCCTTTTGCAAAAAAGCGGAAAATCCTTGGTCTTGTCTCCCCGGTCGAACTCATACGGCGAGCCGATGATGTCCCCAAGTATCGCTCCGTACATGAAAATCATCCTTTCTGAATTGTTGACCTTATTTTACCAAAGGACCAAGTCCCCGTGGTCGTCCGCCGGACGACAAATCCGCCCCCGGCAGCGTTTTTTGCTGCCGGGGGCCCAGCCTGTCGAAAAAGCCCTGAAGGGCTTTTCCGACAAGGGGAACGTGCGGGAAAATATTCTGAATTTTGCGAAATTCAGAATATTTTCCCTGCTGTTTTGCTTCGCGCACGGCCCGCTGGGCCGTACACTCCGCAAAACAAAAGGAATTTTTTCCGACGCACATGTCGCCGGAAAAAATAATGAATGACAACACCGCATAAAGCATGACAACAACATCAGCGGTGCGGCGGTAATCAGAAATCCAAAATATAAGACCAAA
>CANROF010000075.1 GCA_947632155.1 uncultured Oscillospiraceae bacterium | reverse complement strand
CCTAAGATAAGCGGGCTCTGCTCCCGGACGGCGAAGAGCCGCCCGTCGGCGCAGAGGATGCCCAGGGAGTAGGACCCCTCCAGCCGGGAGGCGGCGCGCATGAACGTGCGCTTGGCGTCCCCGTCGTAGTACATCTCCAAAAGGTGCGCCACTACCTCGGTGTCGGTATCCGACAGGAACGTGTAGCCGTTGGCGGTGAGCTCCGCCCGGAGGGCGGCGTAATTTTCAATGATCCCGTTGTGGACCACGGCAAAGCGCCCGTCGGAGCTCAGGTGCGGGTGGGCGTTTATGTCGTTGGGCGCGCCGTGGGTGGCCCAGCGGGTGTGGCCCACGCCCACAAGGCCCCGGATGTCCGCGCCGCCATGGGTCATGTCCGAGAGGTTCTTCACATACCCCTTGACCTTGGCCATGTTGATATTTTCCCCGTCCGCCACGGCGACGCCGGCGGAGTCGTAGCCTCTGTACTCAAGCCGCCGGAGCCCGTCGATGAGCACCGGCGCGGCCTGACGCGTGCCGGAAAAACCAACTATACCGCACATAAAAAGCTCTCCTTCACTTATTGAGGGCGGCGCCCACGAAGCCCAAAAACAGCGGGTGGGGCTTGTTGGGGCGGCTCTTGAACTCCGGGTGGAACTGGACGCCCAGGTTAAATTCGTATCCCGGCAGCTCCACCGTCTCCACCAGCCGCCCGTCCGGGCTCATTCCGGAGAAGGCCATCCCGCCGGACTCGAAATCCATGTAATACTCGTTGTTGAACTCGTAGCGGTGGCGGTGGCGCTCGGTGATGCGCTGGGTCTTGTAGCACCGCTCCATGACGGTGTTCATGCGGATGTGGCAGGGCCACGCCCCCAGGCGCAGGGTGCCGCCCTTGTCGATGTCGTCGTTCTGCCCCGGCATGAAGTCGATGACCTTGTGGCCGGAGCACTCGTCAAACTCCCGGGAGTTGGCGTCCCGCCAGCCCAGGACGTTTCTCGCAAACTCGATGCACATGATCTGCATCCCCAGGCAAATGCCGAAGTACGGCGTCCTCGTCTCCCGGGCGTACCGGGCGGCCAGGACCATGCCCTCGATGCCCCTCTGGCCGAAGCCGCCGGGGACGATGATTCCCTGGAGCTTTCCAAAGACGTCCTTATAATTATCCTCCGTGACAGTCTCGGAGTCGATCCACTCGATGTCCACCCTGGCCCCCAGGGCGAAGCCCGCGTGGCGCAGGGCCTCGGAGACGGAGAGATACGCGTCGTGGAGCTGGACGTATTTTCCCACAAGGCCGATGGTCACGGTCTTGTCCAGGTTCTTGATCCGCTCCACTAACTTCCGCCACTCATCGAGGTCCGGCGCCGGGGCGTCGATGCGCAGCTCCCGGCAGACCACGTCGGAGAAGTGCTCCTCCTCCAGCATCAGCGGCGCCTCATACAGCACCGGGAGGGTGACGTTCTCGATGACGCAGTCGGGCTTCACGTTGCAAAAGTGGGCGATCTTGTTGAATATCCCCTCGTCCTCGATGTGCTCGTCGCACCGAAGGACGATGATGTCCGGGTTTATCCCCAGGCCCAGGAGCTCCTTGACGGAGTGCTGGGTGGGCTTGGACTTGTGCTCGCCGCTGGCCCGGAGATACGGGACCAGGGTCACGTGGATGTAGAGGCGGTTTTCAACCCCCACCTCCAGCCCCACCTCCCGGATGGCCTCTAAAAAGGGCTGGGACTCGATGTCGCCCACGGTGCCGCCGATCTCGGTGATCACCACGTCCGCGCTCGTCTTTTTGCCCACGGAGTAGATGAACTCCTTGATGGCGTCGGTGACGTGGGGGATGACCTGGACGGTGTGGCCCAGATACTCGCCCCGGCGCTCCCGGCCGATGACGTTGGCGTAGACCTTGCCTGTGGTGAGGTTGGAAAACTTGTTCAGGTCCTCGTCGATGAACCGCTCGTAGTGGCCCAGGTCCAGGTCCGTCTCCGCGCCGTCCTCGGTGACGTAGACCTCCCCGTGCTGATAGGGGCTCATGGTCCCCGGGTCCACGTTGATGTAGGGGTCCAGCTTCTGGGCCGCCACTTTGAGGCCCCGGGCCTTCAAAAGACGCCCCAGGGACGCCGCCGTGATGCCCTTTCCGAGGCCCGAGACGACGCCGCCGGTGACAAAGATGTACTTACTCATATTATAATTCCCTTCTTTTCCATTGAAAAACGGGAACGTCCGCCGGCGGTGAGAGATACCCCCTTAGGTCCGTCCCTCCACCGTTGGCAGAACACAACATATACTATTATAGCGGAAACGCCACCCCAATGCAAGCCGGTTTGCGCCGTTGAACTACTGTTTTTTCTTTTGAGAATCGGCCCTCAATGGGCGTTTTTGACTAATCCGTCCCTCTCCGCCGCCGCTAAGGCCGCCCGGCGCGCGTCCTCCAAGATATAAAGGGACCCCAGGGCGCACACGACCCCGTCCTCCCCGGCGTACCGAAGGGCCCTGTCCACGGCCTCCGGGACCGTTCCGGCGGGCTCCGCCGCGCCGCCCCTCTGGCGTATGAGGGCGGCGTATTCCCCCGCCGGAAGGGCCCTGGGCGCCGGCGGGGCGACGCAGATGAAGCGCTCCGACAGGGGGACGAGGGTGTCGAGGATGCCGCCCACGTCCTTGTCCGCCATGACGCCGGTGAGGAAAATGAACCGCCGGCCCGGGAAAAACGCCCGGAGGCTCGCCGCCGTGGCCTCCACGGCCGGGGGGTTGTGGCCGCCGTCGATGATGAATACGGGCTTTCGCAGCACCGTCTCAAATCTCCCGCCCCAGCGGGTGTCCCTGAGCCCCGCGCGCATGTCGTCCTCCCCGATCCTCCAGCCGCGCTCCCGGAGCACCCTCACCGTCTCCACCGCCAGGGCGGCGTTTTTTGGCTGATAGGTCCCGGCCAGGGGGATTCGGAGGCCACGGAGGTCCCCGTAGTCGAAGACCTGTCCCTCCAGGCCGCGGCTTGTGACCTTGAGGTCCGAAAAGTCCATAACCCGAAGCTCCGCCCCCCGCTCCCGGCAGGCCCGGGCGATCGCGCCGCCGGGGTCGGAGTACGCCACGGCCCTGCCCCGGGGCTTCACGATGCCGGCCTTGACGGAGGCGATGGCCTCCGGGGTGTCCCCCAGGTATTTGGTGTGGTCAAGACCGATGGCGGTGAAGACCGAGACTTCGCTGTTTTCAATGCAGTTGGTGGCGTCCCTGGCGCCGCCCATGCCCACCTCGAGGACGGCGATGTCGCAGTTCTCCTGGGCAAAATACGTAAGGCCCAGGATGGTGACCAGCTCAAATTCCGCGGGGTCGGCCTCCAGCCTCTCCAGCACGGCCTTTACCCTTTCGGTAAGCGCCGCCAGGTCCTCATCCGGAATGTCCATGCCGTTTACCCGTATCCGCTCGTTGAAGCGCGTGACGAAGGGCGAGGTGAAAAGCCCCGTTTTGAATCCCGCCGCCCGCAGCATCGCCTCGGTAAAGGCGCAGACCGAGCCCTTGCCGTTGGTCCCGGCCACGTGGACATAGGGCACGCGCCTGTCGGGGGCGCCAAGCTCGTCCAAAACGCGCCTCATGCGCCCAAGATCCGGCCCGCCGTGGCGGCGTGTGTGGATAAAATCCAATGCCTCGTCGTATGTCATGTGAGCACCCTCTTTCACTCCTCCCAAAATACACGCAAAATCCCGGAATGTCAAATAAAAAAATCAGCGTGTCAAAAAACTTAATTTCAATATTTTTTCCGGCGACATGCGCGTCGGAAAAAATACCTTTTGTCGCACAAGTGCCGCCTACGGCGGCGCGCAGGGCGACAGCAGGGGAATTTTCGCTGAATTTCGCAAAATTCAGCGAAAATTCCCCGCACGTTCCCCTTGTCGGAAAAGCCCGGCAGGGCTTTTTCGACAGTCTGAAATAAAAAAATAAAGCTTTTCTTTTTCCCCGATATGCGTTATAATGATAGATGTGAATTTTTTGCCTCGGAGGTAAAGCGCATGGATACATCCCAGATAAAGGACGCGGCCGGTGAGATCATCGACGAGGTCAGCGCCGTCACGGGCCTGGACCCCAAGGTGGCCGCCATCGCCATGGTGGTGCTGGTGCTGCTGGCCGTATTTATACTCTCCAAGCCCATCCGGCTCATTTTGAAGCTGCTCATCAACACGGGCCTTGGCTTTGTGGCCCTCATCCTCATCAACAAATTCGGCGCCGAGTTCGGCATCGCCCTGGGCGTTGACTGGGTGAACGCCGTGGTGACGGGGGTATTCGGCATCCCCGGCGTGGCGGCGCTGCTGGCCCTGAAGTGGGCGGGCATCAGGTGAGGTCCGCCATCGTCTCCGGGGCCTCCCGGGGCATCGGCGCGGCCTGCGCCAGGGCCCTGGCGTCGGACGGCGTCCGCGTGGGGCTGGGGTGCCTTCAAAATACCGCCGCGGCGGAGCGGCTCGCCCGGGAGCTGGGCGGCGCGGTCCTTCAGGGGGACGTGGCCGACCCGGAGGCCGTCCGGCGCATGGCGCTTAAATTCGGGGACGCGGACATCCTGGTGGTCAACGCCGGCATCGCCCTTCAGAAGCTCTTCACCGACACGAGCTTTGAGGAGTGGCGGCGGGTCTTCGCCGTGGACGTGGACGGGGCGTTCAACCTCATCCGTGCCGTCCTCCCCCACATGATCCACGAAAAGTGGGGCCGGATCGTCCTCATATCCTCCATGTGGGGCATACGCGGCGCAAGCTGTGAGGCGGCGTACTCCGCGGCAAAGGCGGCCCTCATCGGCCTGGGGAAGGCCCTGGCCAAGGAGCTGGGCCCCTCGGGCATCACCGTAAACTGCGTGGCCCCCGGCGTCATCGACACCGACATGAACGCCGCCCTGGGGCCGGAGACGCTGTCGGCTTTGGCGGAGGATACGCCCCTCTGCCGCCTGGGCGCCCCGGAGGAGGTGGCCGCCGCCGTGCGCTTCCTCTGCTCCGACGAGGCCTCCTTCATCACCGGTCAGGTCCTCAGCGTAGACGGCGGGTTTGCGGTATGATCTTTTAAAAAGTCGCGCGAGCCTTCTCATCCGAGAACGCTCGCGCAATTTATACTATTTTTCCCCGCAGACGAGGGTTTTCAGCATTCCCCGCAGCACGTCCCAAAAGGTCAGGCGCTCCACGGCGTCCGGGGCGACGATGGGCGTCTCGGAGAGGACCTGGCCGTTTAAGGTGACGGTCAGGGTCCCCACCGTCTGCCCGGCCTCCACCGGGGCGGCGAGGCTCTTTTCCAGCTCCACCGACGTCTCCAGGCTCCCGGCGTCGTTTTTCCGCACCAAAAGCTTCGGCGCGGACTCCAATACCGGCTGGACATAGTCGGCCCGGCCCAGGCTCACGGGTATGGGCGGCAAAATGTCCGCGGGCATGGGCGAGGCCACGGTGTAGGCCCCGAAGGCGTAGCTGAGCAGGGTCCTGGCGCTTTCGAACCTGTCGGCGCTGGAGGCACAGTGGAGCACCACGGCGATAAATTCCACCCCGTCGCGCTGGGCCGTGGCGGAAAGACAGTGTCCCGCGCTGTCGGTAAAGCCGGTCTTGAGGCCGGTGGCGCCCTCATAGAAGCGCACCAGCTTGTTGGTGTTGGAAAGGCCGAATTCGCCGTTCCGGATGGAGTCCATCCAGATGGTGGTGTACTCCTTTATCCAGTCGTGGCTTATGAGCTCCCGGCTCATGACGGCGATGTCCCTGGCGGTGGTCAGGTGCTCCGGGTCGTCCGGAAGGCCCGTGCAGTTGGTGAAATTGGTGCTGGACATGCCAAGCTCCCGGGCGCGCTCATTCATCATGGCGGCGAAGGCGGCCTCGGACCCCGCCATGTGCTCCGCCACGGCCACGGCGGCGTCGTTGGCGGAGGCCACGACGATGCACTTGAGCATATCCCGGAGGGTCATCTGCTCCCCCTCCTCCAGATAGACCTGGCTGCCGCCCATGCCGGCGGCGTTGGCCGAACAGGTTATCGTGGTGTCGAGGCTCAGCGCCCCCGACTCCACCGCCTCCACAATGAGAAGAATGGTCATGACCTTTGTCACCGAGGCCGGCCGCAGCCGCTCGTCGGCGTTTTTCTCGAAGATGACCTCCCCCGTCTCCTTCTCCATGAGGATGGCCGAGGGCGCCGGGATGTCCAGCCCCTCCGCGCCGGTGGGTATGATGGAATCGTCAAATATCCACTCCGGCAGCTCCTCCTCCGGCTGGGCCTCATCGGCCGGCTCCGCGGCCCAGGCCGTCCCGGTGAGCAGCATGACCGCCGCCAGTATCCCCGCAAATCTCTTCATAGCGCGTCCCTCCCTTTCGCTAAGAAAGAATATGTACGGGCTTTTTAAATATTCCTCTTGAAATTTTTCAGAGGATGTGTTATAGTAAGTGTCACGCAGATATAGTTCATCGGTAGAACGACGGCTTCCCAAGCCGTAGAGGTGGGTTCGATTCCCATTATCTGCTCCAGGAAAGGCCCCCCGCCGCTTTGCGGCGGGGGGCGATTTAACGTGAGGGGGGACCCTGATGGTCCCCCCTCACAGTCCCCCTCCTTCCGAACGCTTTCGGCTGTTGCAAATTCCGTTTCAAACTTCGGAGGGAGGGGAGCTCGAGGGGGACCGTCAGGGTCCCCCCACAGTCCCCCTCCTTCCGAACGCTTTCGGCTGTTGCGAATTCCGTTTCAAGCTTCGGAGGGAGGGGAGCTCGAGGGGGACCGTCAGGGTCCCCCCTCACAGTCCCCCTCCTTCCGA
>CANROF010000074.1 GCA_947632155.1 uncultured Oscillospiraceae bacterium | reverse complement strand
CACACTTGTGCGACAAAAGGGATTTTTTCCAAGGCACATGTCCTTGGAAAAAATATTGAAATTGAGTTTTTTGACAAACTGCCGCGCCCTCCGAAAAACGGAGGGCGCGGTTTTCCTTGACAGACGGGGCGGGGGGTGGTAATATTATTTGCGGTTAGATATAACTAACCGAATGAACTGTTTGGAGGCGTTCCATGGAAAAGCTGACGCTGAGAATCGACGGGATGATGTGCGCCATGTGCGAAAGCCACGTAAACGAGGCCGTCCGTCGGGCGATCCCGGTAAAAAAGGTCACCTCCTCCCACGTCAGGGGCGAGACGGTGATTCTTGCCGAGACGGGCATCGACGAGGAGGCCCTGCGCGCCGCCATCGACAGGACCGGCTACCGGGTCCTGTCCGTGAAGCGCGAGCCCTGGGAGAAAAAGGGGCTCTTCGCGCGGCTTTAGAAGGTCAAAGGGAGGACAAAAAGCCCTGGAGCCTTTCGGCGATTCGCAGGTGCCCCGCGTCGTTGGGGTGGAGGCCGTCGGGCATGTATTTCTCCCGCAGCGCCGGGACGGCGGGCTGTATGCCGGAGACGCGGAAGAGGTCCAGCACCGGGATGCCGTAAAAGCCCGCGATCTGGAGGATGGCGTCCACATACCCGGAGAGGGCGCACGGCTGTCTCAGGCCCCGGTCGTTGAGCATACTGTTTTCACTGAGTCTGTGGAGGGGCGTCATGGCGAAAATCAGGGCGGAGGGGTATTTGTCGATGAGGTCCGTGAAAAGCTGGTGCAGGGCCGCGCAGAAGGAGCCGTCGCCGCGGCTTTCGGGTGTACCCAGGGGCGCGTCGCCGTGGCCGAAGTCGTTGGTGCCGCCGAATACCGCCACGATGTCGGCCTCCTCCGGCAGCGCCGCCACCCGGGAGCCGAAGTACATGTCGTGCCGCGCAATGGCGGAGGGCGCGCGGTTGGGCGCTATTCTGGTGCCGCCGATGCCGATGCCCAGACACCGGGCCCCGGTGCGCCGCTCCAGGACCCGCCAAAAAAGGGCCTCCGGCGAGGTGGTCCCGTGGCCCTCGGTGATGCTGTCCCCGAGAAACAGGATTCTTTTACCCGCAAGCTCCATATCGTGCCTCCAAATTCATTAGGGATAGACACAGTATAGACCTTTTTTTCTCCCGGCGCAAGGGCGCCGGGACGCTTTTTCTTGACAAATCGGTCCTTTCTAATTAGTATGATGGATAGCGATTGATCTTTACGGGGTGAGCGAATGACCGATCAGTTTTCAAGGAGCCGGCTCCTGTTCGGCCAGCAGGGGATGGAGAGGCTTTTTAACGCCCGGGTGGCCGTTTTCGGCCTGGGGGGCGTGGGGGGCTACGTTGTGGAGGCCCTGGCCCGGAGCGGGGTGGGGGAGCTGCACCTTATTGACAGGGACGTGGTCACCCTCACAAATCTCAACAGGCAGATATTGGCCCTCCACAGCACCCTGGGCCGGTATAAGTGCGACGCGGCCCGGGAGCGCGCGCTGGACATCAACCCAAACGCGCGTGTTTTCGCCTACAGGACCTTTTACACCCCGGAGACGGCGGGGGAGTTCGACTTCACCAAATTCGACTACATCGTGGACGCCATCGACACCGTCACCGGGAAGCTGACGCTCATTGAGGAGGCCCGGCGCGCCCATGTGCCCATCATAAGCTCCATGGGCGCCGGGAACAAGACGGACGCCTCGGCCCTCCGGGTGGGGGACATCTACAAGACCAGCATGGACCCCCTGGCCCGGATCATGCGAAAGGAGCTGAAAAAGCGGGGCATCCGGCATTTGAAGGTGGTCTGGTCCCAGGAGGAGCCCGTAAAACGCGCCCCGGGCGCCGCCCTTGAGGTGGAAACCCCGGAGCGGGGACGGCGGGACACCCCGGGAAGCTGCGCCTTCGTCCCCGCGGCGGCGGGGCTCATCATCGCCGGCGAGGTGGTGCGGGACCTGACGGGTCTTGGAGAGGCGGGGAGCGGAGAGAATGGCTGAAAAAAGGTACACAAGGGAGAGCTGTCTGGAGCTCCTGCGCTCCAAAAGGCGGGAGCTCCTTCTGTCCGGCGAGGACAGGCTCCCAAAGCGCTCGGACTTTGAAAACGACGCGGTGGTGGCCGTCAAGGCGTACCTGGGCCCCTGGCCCAGGGCCCTGGAGGCGGCGGGGCTCAAGGAGCCCCGGAGCGGGGACAGGCTGGAGAAAAACCGGGAGAAGCGCCGCCGTTCGCGGCGCCGCGCCCGGGAGGCGAAGAGACGGGAGGCGAATCAAAATGAGTGACGAAGCAGCCCTCCGGGCCCTTATTGACGGCGTAAAGCCCCTGGACAGCGCCGCCATGGAGGCCGCCAGAGGCCGGCAGGCGAGGCTCGCCAAGCCCCCCGGGAGCCTGGGGCGGCTGGAGGAGCTGTCCGTACAGCTTGCGGGAATCACAGGGAAGGTCATAAATTCCGTGGACAAAAAGGCGCTTCTGGTCTTCTGCGCCGACAACGGCGTTACGGAGGAGGGCGTCTCCGCAGCCCCACGGTCCGTGACGGCGGCCCAGACGGTGAACCTCCTCCGGCACAGGACAGGCGCCTCGGTGCTGGCGGAGCGCTTCGGCGTGGAGCTTCGCGTCTGCGACGTGGGGGTCAACGCGGAGCTGTGGGAGCGCGGGATCGTGTCCCGGAAGATCGCATACGGGACAAAAAATATCGCCCGCGGCCCGGCCATGGACAGGGCGGAGGCGGTGAGGGCCATCCTCGCCGGCGCGGACACGGCGTCCGCGGCCATCGACGCCGGGGCCCAGGTCATCGGCGTGGGGGAGATGGGCATCGGCAACACCACCACTTCCTCCGCGGTGCTGGCGGCCCTCACGGGCAGCGGCGTTGAGCTTGTCACCGGCCGGGGCGGCGGCCTCACGGACGAGGGGCGGGCAAGAAAGCTGAGAGCCATTGAGCGCGCCCTTTCGGTGAACCGCCCGGACCCCCGGGACCCCGTGGACGTGCTGGCCAGGGTGGGGGGCTTTGACCTCTGCGCCATGGCCGGGGCGTTCCTCATGGCGGCCTTTCGGCGGACGCCCGCCGTCATCGACGGCTTCATCTCCGCCGTGGCGGCGCTGTGCGCGGCGCGGCTGTGCCCGGACGCCGCGGGATTTTTCGTCCCCTCCCACGCCTCCGTGGAGCCGGGGTACAGGGTGGCGATGGAGCATTTGAACTTGCGCCCCCTCTTCGACCTGGAGATGCGCCTGGGGGAGGGCAGCGGCTGTCCCATCGCCATGATGATGCTGGACGCCGCCTGCGCCGTCATGGGGAATATGGCGACCTTTGAGGAGGCCGGCATCGACGATACATACTTAGACCCCATCCGGGAGGGGGATTTTTCATGAACGTCTTTATTTCCGGCGGCGTCAAGAGCGGCAAATCCTCCCTGGCGCAGAGGATCGCGGCGCGGCTCTCTGCCGGCGGGCCAAAATACTATGTGGCCACCATGATCCCCTGTGACGGTGAGGACCGGGCCCGCGTCCGCCGGCATGTCGCCGGCCGGGCCGGGCTGGGCTTTGAGACGCTGGAGCTGGGCCGCCGGGTGGAGCGGTGCCTCGCCCTCGCCGCCCCAGGGGCCACGTTTTTGGTGGACAGCGTGACGGCGCTGCTGTTAAATGAGATGTACCCCGAAAGCCACGCCGGGGACGCCGACCCCGCCGCCGCCAAGCGCTGCGCGGACGGGCTTTTGAAAATCGTCCGGGAGGCGAAAAACGCCGTCTTCGTCTCCGACTACATCTACTCCGACGCCATAAAATACGACGCCTTTACCGAAAAATACAGGGCGGACCTGGCGGGCATCGACAGGGCTCTGGCGGCGGCCTGCGACACGGTTTTGGAGCTTTGCGCGGGGAATATTATCGTCCACAAGGGGGAGTGGGAGCCGTGAAAAGAGCTTTCCGGGCGCTTTTGATGTGCCTTTCCATGTTCACCGCCATCCCCGTCCCCGGAGGCGTCTGGGACGAGGACGCGCGGCCCGTAATGACGCTTTTTTTGCCCGCGGTGGGCCTGCTGATCGGGGGGCTCTGGACGGCCCTGGCGTATCTTCTGCGGTATTTGGAGCTGCCGGCGCTTATCGCCGGGGCGGCGCTGTGCGCGTTTCCGTTCCTTGTCACCGGCGGCATCCACTTTGACGGGTATCTGGACGTGACGGACGCGGTGAGGTCCTGGCGGGAGCCGGAGGAGCGGCGACGGATCGTCAAGGACCCCCACGTGGGCTCCTTCGCGGTGCTGGCGGGAATTTTGCTTGTGACGGCGCAGTTTGCCCTTTTCGCCTCCGCAAGGGAGGACGCCTGCGTTTTCACCCTGCTCCTCATTCCCACTGTTTCCCGCACGGCGGCGGCCCTGGCGGTGACGGCTCTGCGGCCCATGACGGCGAGCGAATACGCCGGCGCGTACAGAAAGGGCGTAAAGTGCTCCCACGCCGTTGTGCTGTCGGTCCTCCTTGTCCTGGAGCTGGCCGCGGGATTTGTTTTTCTGGGAAAATACGGTTTTGCGGGCGTCGCTGTCCTTTTGGGCTGCTGCCTGAAGGCCTGGCGCGGCTTTCGGAGCCTCAACGGCTTTTCCGGGGACGTGTCGGGGTACGCCCTGACCTTCGGGGAGGCCTGCGGCATCGCGGTCTTCGCGCTTATTTGAGGGGGAGAGAGAATGGAGCTTATCATCGGCGGCGCGTATCAGGGAAAGCGGGAGTACGCGAAAAGCCATTTTCATATGGACGATACGGATATTTTCACCTGCCGGGAGGACGGGGAGCCCGACTGGTCCGCCCGGTGCATCGCGGGGCTGGAGAATTTCGCCCTCCGGTGCGTCCGGGAGGGCGCGGACCCCGTGGAGCTGATGAAAGACCACAAAAGCCAGTGGCAGAACAGCGTCCTCATCTCGGAGGACATCTTCTGCGGCGTCGTCCCCCTGGGGGCGGAGAACCGCGCCTGGAGGGAGGCGGCGGGCAGGCTCTGCCAGTACCTGGCGTCTGAGGCCGCGGGCGTCACCCGGATGTTCTGCGGGATCGCCCGGAGACTCAAATGAAGCTCATTTTGTTTCGCCACGGTAAAACGGAGGCCAACCAGCGCCATTTATACTGCGGGAGCGCCGACCTGCCCCTGTCGGACGGGGGGCGGGCGGAGCTTCGGGCCCTCCGCGCCAGCGGCGCCCTCCCGTCCCTGAAGGGCCTCCGGGTGGTCACCAGCGGCGCGCTTCGCTGCCGGGAGACGCTTTTGGAGCTCTACGGCGACGTCCCCTTTGAGACGGACCCGGGCTTTCGGGAGATGGACTTCGGGGACTTCGAGCTGCGCTCCTATGAGGAGCTGAAAAACGACCCCGCCTACATCGCCTGGATAACCGGCGACAACGAGGCCAACATTGCCCCCCACGGGGAAAGCGGAGATCAGATGAAGGCCCGCGTCCTCGCGGCCCTCGACCGCCTCCTTGAGGACGGCCGCCCCGCCGCCGTCTTCACCCACGGCGGCCCCATCGCCGCCGTCATGCAGGAGCTTTTCCCGGAGGAACACAAGACCCGCTACCAGTGGCAGCCGGACCCGGGGGGAGGGTACATTGTGGACACCCGGCGCGGGAGGTATGAGAAGATCTGATTAATGATTTATGGAGGGCATTTTGTGGGGACAGGGATTCTTCTGTGCGGGCCAAACGGCGCGGGGAAAAGCACTTTGGGCAAAGCCCTGGCAGCGGAGCTTGGTTACTGCTTTATAGATATTGAGGATTTGTATTTTCCAAAGACGGACCCTCAGTATATGTATGCCTCTCCGCGGCCCCGCAAAGAGGTTGAACGGCTTCTTTTTGGCGAAATCAAAGCGAATGAAAATTTTGTGCTTGCTTGCGTGAAAGGAAATTATGGGGAGAATATCCGCCCGTTTTTCCGATATGCCGTACTCATGGATGCCCCGAAGGACGTTCGCCTGCGGCGGGTCCGGGAACGCTCTTTTCATAAATTTGGAAGTAGAATGCTGCCCGGCGGGGACTTATTTGAGCGGGAGGAAATATTCTTTGACCTTGTAAAAACCCGAGCCGGGAATGAAGCCGAAAAATGGGTACAAACGTTAAGCTGCCCCGTTTTGCGGGTAGACGGAACAAGGCCCATTGAAGAAAACGTAAGTTCGATCATAGAACGGATACGAAGCTGATATAGAGTTCACAAAAAAGGGAGGTCTTATGGAGCCAAGCAATATCAAAATCGAAGCCCTGCCCCGGGATAAGTGGAAGGGCGCGCCTATTCCTCTGGTGACCAGAAGCGACAGCTTTTACGATTTGGAAATAAGTCCGCTTACTGAGGCCGGGTGTACGGTGGCGCTTGTGAGGAAACCGGCGGAGAGGGAGATCGTCCATACGCCGGAGGAATTCGATTTCCCGGACCGCCTCTACCAGGACCACCGGGAAAAGGCCGAGGCCTACGGCGTTGTCGGCCTGGACGGCGCCCTGCGGGCGTGCGTCGAGGTCTGCCCGGAGGAGTGGTCCAATAGGCTCGTGGTCACAGAGCTGTGGGTATCGGAAGAGCTCCGCCGTCAGGGACTTGGCCGGAGGCTGATGGACAAAGCAAAGGAGATAGCGCGCGCACAAAAAAGGCGCGCCGTCATTCTGGAAACCCAGTCGTGCAACACGGACGCCATCGGTTTTTACCTCCACGAGGGCTTTGACCTCATCGGCTTCGACACCTGCTCCCATACCAACTTTGACATCGCAAGACGCGAGGTAAAGCTGGTCCTGGGACATTTTTTCGACAGGGGAAAAGGGGATAACGAATGCTGACGCCGCTTAAAAGAGAGGAATTTGACAAGTACATAGACTTCATATATGCTCTCGCTCTGGACCCGGCCAGGTCCGGCTATCCCACCTACACGGACGGGATAAAGACCAGGGCGGATTTTGTGGAGCGGTCCCTGCGGGCCTTTGAGCGGGAGAACGAGGACATCCTGCTCTATGAGCGGGAGGGCCGGGTCGCCGGGTGGATACACTTTTATTTTCTGCCCGGGGACAAATATCTGCAAACCTGCTCCTTTTGCGTGGAGGACGGGATGGGCGACGCTGTGGGGGAATTTGTCGCCTTCGCCCGTCAGCGCTTTCCCGGATACGGGCTCTATTTGGGCTTCCCCGGCGAAAACACCCAGGCGGCAGCGGCGCTGGAGGCCCGGGGTTTTGTCTGCATCGAGCGGGACTTCAACGACGTGTTCGACCTGGACCGTTACGCCCCCCGGCGGACGGACCCGGATGTGGCGCCGGTGACAGGGGAGAATTTTGACCTGTTCCGCGCCCTCCACGCCGGGCATGAGGATATGTACTGGAACTCGGACCGGGTGTTTACGGACATGGAGAACTGGCGGCTGCTGCTGTATATGCCCCACGGCGTGCCGGCGGG
>CANROF010000073.1 GCA_947632155.1 uncultured Oscillospiraceae bacterium | reverse complement strand
GGAGGTGCTTATGGTCAGGCTTTTGATTATTGCCGATGACTTCACCGGGGCGCTGGACTGCGGGGTGAAGCTGGCGGAAGGCGGGTGCGGCGTCAAAGTCGTGGTGGGTGTGCCGGACTCGCTGCCCTTGGATGTGGACGTTCTGGTTTTGGACACCGAGACGCGGCATCTGACACCCGCGGACGCTTTTGAGACGGTCCGCAGGCTCTCCCGCATGGCCATAGAGCAGGGCGTGGGGTGCATTTACAAGAAGACGGACTCGGCCCTGCGGGGAAATGTGGGCGCCGAGCTGGCCGCCCTTCTGGACGGGTCCGGGGAGGATGTCCTTCCCTTCTTCCCGGCCTATCCTGAGATGGGCCGCACGGTGCGGGGCGGGGTCCTTTACATAGGCGAAACGCCCGTGGCGGACAGCGTTTTCGGCTCCGACCCCTTCGAGCCGGTGAAAAACTCCTTCGTGCCGGACCTCATCGCAGGGCAGGCGGATGTGCCCATACACGCTCTGCCTCCCCTGAAGGACCGGGGGACGCTGAAGGGCCAGAGGGGAATCCTTGTATTCGACGCCTCCACCCCGGAGGACCACGAGGCGGCGGGCCGCTCGCTCATCGAAAACGGCGGAGCGCCCATCATGGCCGGCTGCGCGGGATTTGCCATGTGCCTTCCGAGGCTCCTGGGGCTCGCCGGCAGGACTGCAAGGGGTCTTCCCCCCTTGAGCCGGCGGCTTTTGGTGGTCTGCGGCAGTGTGAATCCCATCACGGTGGAGCAGATAAGGCACGCCGTGGAGCACGGCTTTCGCCGCGTCGGCCTGACGCCCGCCCAAAAGCTGGAGCGGGGCCACTGGGAGGGGCCCGAGGGAATCGCGGAGATCGAGGACCTCCGGCGGGAGCTTCTTCGCTCCGACAAGCTCATCATCGACACCAACGACACCCCCGGCGGGGCCTCCACCGAGGAATACGCCGCCGCTCACGGGATGGATATGGAGGCGGTCCGCACCGGCGTGTCCGGCTCCCTCGGGCGCGTGGTGGGAGAGCTCATGGACGCTCCGGGCCTTGGGACCCTCTTCATCACCGGCGGAGACACGCTGCTTCAGTGCATGAATGTGCTGGGCATCCGCGAGATGGAGCCCCTGGCGGAGCTGGACACGGGCATCGTCCTCTCCCGGTTCCGGTACAGGGGGTGTGAGAGGACTCTCATCTCAAAATCCGGCGGTTTCGGTGAAAAGGATCTCTTCACAGGGCTGTCCCGGCGCCTCGCGAAGGGTCTTGAATAAAAAATAATTTTATATGGAGGTATAAACATGACTTATCCCGTACTCCCCGGCCTGACCTACGACGGTCAGCTCTACGAAAACCCCGAGATGGGCACGGTCGAAGCCGTCATCCCTCCCGGCCCCCCACGCCACCTGCCACTCCCCGGCCACCCTGGAGCTGCCGAGCGGCGACATCCTGTGCTGCTGGTTCGCGGGCACCTATGAGGGCAGCGCGGACGTGCACATCGTCTGTGCCAAGCTCAAAAAGGACTCCGGCAAGTGGACCGAGCCCGTGGACATCTCCGGCGACCCCACCCGAAGCGAGCAGAACCCGTCGCTCTTTTACGGGCCCGACGGCGCCGTGTGGGCCATGTACACCGCCCAGAAAGACCGCGAGGCCGGCAAGGACAACATGCAGTTCACCTCCCAGGTGAGAGTCCAGAAGTCCTTCGACGGCGGCGAGACCTGGGGCCCCTATGAGACCATGTTCCCGCGGGAGGGGACCTTCTGCCGCCAGGCCATCCAGGTGCTCTCCAACGGTCGCTGGATCTTCGGAAACTGGCTTTGCACCGACAGCGTGGACGGCCTCTCCGGCGACCCCGCCGCCTTCCAGATCTCCGACGATGAGGGCAAGACCTGGCGCCAAGTGGACATGCCCCGCTCCAACGGCCGCGTCCACGCCAACGTGGTGGAGCTGGAGCCGGGACATCTGGTGGCCTTCATGCGCGACCGGGAGGCGGCCCACATCTACCGCTCCGAGTCCACGGACAACGGCGACACCTGGTCCGTCCCCGCGCCCACGCCGCTGCCCAACAACAACTCCTCCATCAGCGCCATCAAGCTCCAGTCTGGGCGCATCGCCATCGCCTGCAACCCCACCTGCACCCCCGTCCCCTCCCCCGGCAAGGCCGCCTGGCCGGGACTTCGGTGCCCCGTGGCCGTGGCCCTCTCCGAGGACGGCGGGCTCACCTTCCCCCTGATCCGCTGGATGGAGCGCGGCGAGGGCTTCATGGGCGACGAGAACAAGACCAACAACAAGCAGTATGAGTATCCCCACATCATGCAGTCCAGGGACGGCCGCATCCATCTGACCTACGCCGCCTTCACCCGCAAGGCGGTGAAGGCGGCCGGGTGCGCATACTACGTGCTGGATGACCTGCGGCCGGAGCCCAGCTACAGTGGACGAGTTCAAGGTGAGCGGCGCGGACCTGATCGTGGCCTGCGGCGGCGGCTCCGTCATGGACGCGGCAAAGCTGGCCAGCGTCCTGGTCACCGACGAGTACGGCGTCAAGGAGCTGCTGGACGACCCCGGACGGGCCCGGAAGTGCGTGCCCATCGTCCTCATCCCCACCACCGCCGGCACCGGCGCGGAGGTCACCCCCAACGCCATCGTGGCGGTGCCCGAGAAGGAGCTGAAGGTGGGCATCGTCAACGAGAACATGATCGCGGACTACGTGATTCTGGACGCGCGGATGATCAAGAACCTGCCCCGGAAAATCGCAGCGGCCACCGGCGTGGACGCCCTGGCCCACTGCATCGAGTGCTTTACCAGCAACAAGGCCAACCCCTTCTCCGACCTCTACGCCCTGGAGGGGCTGGACCTCATCCTCAACAACATCATGGACGCCTGCAACGACACCGAGGCCATGGAGGCCAAGAACCGGATGCAGATCGCGGCCTACTACGGCGGGCTTGCCATCACCGCCTCCGGCACCACGGCGGTCCACGCCCTGAGCTACCCCCTGGGCGGCAAGTACCACATCGCCCACGGCGTCTCCAACGCCATTCTCCTGGCCCCGGTCATGCGCTTTAACGAGCCCGTGTGCCGGGAGAAGTTCGCCCAGGTCTACGACAGGTGCGTCCACACGGAGAAGACCTGCAAAACCGTGGAGGAAAAGAGCGCCTACATCCTTCGGTGGATGGAGAACATCGTGAAGGATCTGGACATCCCCACCTTCCTGAAGAGCTTCGGCGTGCCGGAGGAGGACCTGGAGGGCCTGGTGGAGGCCGGGATGCAGATCCAGAGGCTCCTGGTCAACAACATGCGCCCCGTGACGGCGGATGACGCCAGGGCGCTCTATAAAGAGATCATGTAAAGGAGGAGATTCCCATGAGCACCGTCAAAATCCAAGGCATCATCCCGCCGGTGGTCACCCCCATGGACCCGGAGGACGAGTCCGTCAACATTCCCGAGCTCCGGCGGCAGATCGAGCGTCAAATCGAAGGGGGCGTCCACGGCATCTTCCCCTTCGGCACCAACGGCGAGGGGTACATCCTCTCCATGAAGGAGAAGGAGGAGGTGCTGGAGGCCACCATCGACGAGGTCCGGGGCCGCGTCCCGGTCTACGCCGGCACGGGCTGCATCTCCACCCGCGACACGGTGTATATGAGCAAGCGGGCCGAGGAGATGGGCGCGGACGTTCTGAGCATCATCACCCCCAGCTTCGCTCTCGCCTCCCAGAAGGAGCTCTACGACCACTATGTGGAGGTGGCAAAGCACGTCCATATTCCCATCGTCCTCTACAACATCCCCGCCCGCACGGGAAATAAGCTCCTGCCGGAGACGGTGGGACGGCTCGCCCGGGACGTGGACGTCATCCTGGGCGCCAAGGACTCCAGCGGCGACCTCAATAACCTTCTGGCGTACATCGAGGTGACACGGGACATCGGCAAGGACTTCGCGGTCCTGGCCGGGAACGACGGCAACATCCTGCCCTGCCTGAAGGCCGGCGGCGCCGGCGGCGTGGCGGGCAGGGCCAATCTCTGGCCCCACACCATCGCGTCCATCTACGATAACTTCGTGGCGGGAAATCTGGAGGAGGCCGAAAAGGCCCAGACCGCCGTGGCGACCCTCCAGCGGGTCTTCAAATACGGCAACCCCAACACCATCATCAAGAAGGCCGTGAACCTCTTAGGCTACCCCGTGGGCGACTGCCGCAGGCCCTTCAACTACCTTTGCGACGAGGGCGTTGAGGAGCTCAAAAAGGTCCTCGCCGAGGCCAAAGAGGCGGGACTGTGCTGAAAAAGGAAGGAAACAGGAAAATGAACAGACCCCTTTTGGGAATCACAATGGGCGACCCCTTCGGCAACGGGCCGGAGATCACCGTAAAGGCCCTCAGCGACCCCGCCCTCTATGAGCGGTGCCGCCCCTTAGTTGTGGGCGACAGGAGCTGCATGGAGTACGCCCTCAAGGTGGCGAAAAAAGTCTCCGGCATCGAGCTTGGCCTCAACGTGGTCAAAACTCCCGCCGAGGGGGCGTATGTCCCCGGAAAAATCGACCTTCTGGACCTGGGGCTTGTGCCGGCGGACGCCATCCCGGACACCTCGGAGGAGGCGGAGCCCCGGCCCTTCAACGTGGGGCCCACTAAGGTGGGCGGCGAGGCGGCCTTCCGGTAGCTCACGCTGGCTGGGCAGATTTCAGAGGCGAGCTGGGAGGCGAGAAACTCGGAAACAGGCTCTATCTCGTACCGTTCGCTGCCGCTCTTATAGAGGTAGATACCGCCCTGCTCCCGCGTCCAGCACTTCGCGAACTGGCCGTCCGTGGTGAATTTGGGAGAGATCGCGGAGGGGTCTGCGGGGCCGACAGTTCCGTCAAGCGCGGCATCCCGGACAGCTTCGCTGAATTCGTTGGAGTACAGCGACACGTCCTTCCATTCAAGCACTTCCCCGGCGCGTCTCACCCAGAATGTATCATTGAGCGACAGCGTGTGCGTGACCCGGAGGAAGCCCTCCAAATCATCGCACCCGTACTGCTCCAGCAGCTCCCACATGTTTTCGCGGTGTTCAGGGGCCTTGCGGCTTTCCAAAAATGGCAACAGCCCTTGGTATCCGACAGGCCGCAGGCTCGACCGCCACGCAAGCTCAAAAAACTCCGGTTCGTCAAACTCGTCCCTGCGGCACACGAAATCCAGGACAGGCACGTCCTTATTCAGAAGGACATACTTCGTCTCTGAGAACATTGAACCGCCCCCTTCCGTGCAAGTCATGTCCATTTTATAATAATTCGGGAATAGGTTCAAGTCAAAGGAGGTATGAATACTGCCTTGACAAGGCGGGCGAAATGGGGTACAATTGCTAATACTATTAGCTGTATGGAGCGTCCCATGGAGTATGAGGAGATGGCCGTGGAGCTGCTGAGGCTCCGGGCAGAACAGCTCAAAAGCTTCGTCTGGCGGCAGACCGCAAAGCTCACGCAGGGGGAGCTTCTGGCGCTTTATTACCTTCAGGAGCATGACGGCGGGGTCTATCCCCGTGAGCTCAGCGACGAGCTGTCCGTCAGCACCGCGCGTATCGCGGCCATGCTCCGGGACATGGAGGAGAAGGGCTGGATTCTGAGGCGGGACGACCGCACGGACAACCGACATATCCTGGTCTCCCTGACCGACGAGGGGCGCGGCGAGTTACGCCGGCGGCGCGAACAGACGCTGTCAGCTCTCTCCGATGCGCTGAAAGCCCTCGGTCCGGAGGACGCCGCGGAGCTTATACGGATACTGAAACGAATGAACGAGATCTGCAAGGACCGTAAATAGACACAAGGCCGCAGCTCATTTTGGCTGCGGCCGTTTCATAACCAAGAAGCTATCAGTATTAGCGCTGTTCACTGAAAATGGAAAGGAGCGAAAAATGGACGTTTTGAAGGAAAACGACCGGTATTTCGGGGAACAGGCGGCAAAGTGCGCCTCCTCCGACCGCATAAGCCGTGAGCTCTATGCCGAGTTCGGCGTCAAGACGGGGCTCCGGGACGAGAACGGCAAGGGGGTCCTCACCGGCCTTACCAACATATCCGAGGTGACGGCCTTTAAGTTTATAGACGGCGTCAAGACGCCCTGCGATGGCGAGCTTCTCTACCGTGGCTACGACGTGCGGGACCTCATCCGGGGAAGCTCCCGCTTTGCCTTTGAGGAGGCGGCGTACCTGCTGCTCTTCGGGGACCTTCCGGATAGGGCGCAGCTCGACGAGTTCATCCGCGTGCTGGCGGAAAAGCGGATGATGCCCACGAATTTCACCCGGGACGTGATCATGAAGGCCCCCAGCGCCGACATCATGAACTCCATGACGAAAAGCGTCCTGACCCTGGCCTCCTACGACCCGCTGGCCGGCGACCTGAGCCTTCCGAACGTGCTGCGCCAGTGTGTACAGCTCATGAGCGTCCTCCCTAAGCGAAGCTAAGGCTGCACCGAACGCGGTTGTCCTTACGGAAAAGGCTCCCGACGCCAAATTGAAGTATCCGCCCCTGCCTCAAACGGCGGAGCGGCGTGATACGGCCGCGAAATACACCCCCGCGAAGCCTTCTAAGCCCGCAAACTCCAATAAGCCCGCAACGCCCAAGCTGCCGCCCATAGCGCCCGCCGAATCCACGCTGTTCCAGGACTTCAAGGTCGGGACGAAGGTCATCCACTCTGTATTCGGAGCCGGAACGATCACCGCCCACAAACCCTCGGGCAATGCTACCGCTACCACTATCGTCTTTGATAAAAACAACGCCTCAAAGGATTTTCTTCTCCAGGCTTGCATAAAGAGCGGCTATATTAAACTTGCCTCATAAGGCGCCAAAAAACCGCCGTACAGGATTTCATTCCTGAATAGCTCTTGGCTGTATCTTTTACCTTACGAAGCATCTCCTGATATTCTGAGAAAAAAGTTGCGTATCATGTGATATCCAGTTTCCCTGAGCGGAAACGGAAATATCACGAAAAGAGGTGTTTCGTATGTACAGGTCGGTGGAAGAACTGCCGTTGGTGCTTCGCGTGGAAGATCTGATGCAGGTCCTGGATGTCGGCAGGAATACTGCTTACGAGCTTCTCCGCAGCGGGAAAATCTTCAGCATCCGCGTCGGCAAGCAAATCCGCATCCCTAAAGAGTCTGTAGAAGAATATTTGAAACAGTAAAATTTGCACTTTCCTTTTTTACACGATTCATGAATAAGCATTGACACTTACGCTCGCAAGGAGTATCCTGAGCTTATAGGATTCTCCTTGCGCGCAATTGAAGGAGGTTATCATTGATACCGCGCAGGAGCAGAGACAATAGGCGTGGGAACAATGAAGGAAGTATATTGCAACGTAAGAATGGAACATGGGTAGGGCAGGTACTGCTGGGCTACAATCCCAACACCGGTAAGCCCAAGCGAGCATATCATTACTCCGACAAGCGGGAGGGTGTTTCCCATTAGGTAGCCATTACATTGGCGAATCACGGTGAGACGCGCTCTCAACTCGACCCGGAAGACTTGCTTATCAAGGATTATCTTCATTCATGGTTATCCGATGTCAAGACGTCCGAAGTTTCAAGCCGAACCATGGAGCTTTATTTTGGTGACGAAAGAAATCATATCGTTCCGCAGCTTGGTCACTACGCTATGTGTAACATAACAACGGGCAGGCTGCAAATCTTCCTCAATGAGCTGCAGACGCGCAAGCACCTTTCCAAGCGCACGATTGAGCATGTCCGCGGTACATTGGTCCAGATGCCAGATGTTTGACTACGCCGTAGAGTCCAACATCATGAGTACCAATCCCGCCCGAAATACCAAGGTACCCCGCCCAA
>CANROF010000072.1 GCA_947632155.1 uncultured Oscillospiraceae bacterium | reverse complement strand
CTATTGTATCACGGGCATCTTAAAGTCTGCTGATACTGAAATCTTTTTACTTGAAACTTATTATACGAGGAGAAAAAGTATGAGAAGCGAATACTGTATTGTCGAACTCGATAACGGCAATCTGGTCATCAAGTATGACGAGGAGACCATCACCAGCGCCCTCCTCGACAGATGGGGAGTGCTGGCGGAGATACTCTGGAATCTCGACTGTAGGTTTGTGGGAGATCCCCAGAGCCTCGGCAACTTCGACGTAGGCATCATGGTCTACAACTCCCGCCTCGACCGTATCTACATCTTCTCCGGGAACGACATGGAGAACCTCTTAGACGGTAAATCCGTCCGGCTGCTCGCTGTGGTCCCGGATGAGGAAGCTCGACAGTATATTGCCGAGCATGAGTGAGGTGCCGCAATGTTCGAAGACATCATCAAGTCCGGCCCGGACTTCGTGTGCAGACTTCTGGCGCGGATGCAGTCTGACTGTAAATACTACCTCGGCGGCGGGATGCGGAACCCTAAGTGGCTTTGGGCTCTCGAGGAATCCTCTCACATCTCCCTCATGCGTCAGCTTTTCCGGTATCTCCGGGAGTTAGGAGAGGCGCCTGAGTGGATTGATGAGGATGAGATCGAAGGCTACGCATTAGCGATGGGCGTTGCCGCGTAAAAAAACAAAGAAAGGAAATATATAAACATGAGCTTAGCAGACAAAATTTTCATCGACACCTGCAAGGACATCCTTGCCAACGGCACATGGGACACTGACCGTGAGGTCCGTCCCCGTTGGAGCAACGGTACGCCGGCGCATACCATCAAGAAGTTCGGAGTTGTCAACCGGTACGATCTCCGCAATGAGTTCCCTATCATGACTCTCCGCAGAACCTATCTCAAGTCCGCTCTGGACGAGATACTCTGGATCTACCAGAAGAAGAGTAACAACATCCATGACCTTCACTCCCACGTTTGGGACCAGTGGGCTGACGAAAGCGGCTCTATTGGGAAGGCGTATGGGTACCAGATGGGAGTCAAACATCCGACCCCCTACGGACTCATGGATCAGGTCGACCTGGTTCTCTACCAGCTCAAGCACGACCCTGCAAGCCGTCGTATCATGACGACCTCGTACATACCCGCGGATCTGACAGAGATGCACCTCTCCCCTTGCGCCTACTCTATGACGTACAACGTCACAGGAAACACGCTCAACGCCATCCTCAATCAGCGCAGCCAGGACATGCTCACCGCCTCCAACTGGAACGTTGTGCAGTACGCGATGCTGCTGATGATGATAGCGCAGGTGTCAGGGCTTGAGGCGGGAGAGCTGGTCCACGTTATAGCGGACTGCCATATCTATGACAGGCACGTTCCTATCGTGGAAAAACTCATCTCCCAGGAGCCTCATGAAGCGCCTGTTGTCTCTATAGACAAGACGGTCGATGACTTCTACAAGTTCACGACCAAGAGCTTCACGATAGCCGGGTACGACCCGCTGCCCTTCGATGAGAAAATTGAAGTGGCGGTGTGAGGTCGCGAAACAGTAATATTATACCGGCTCCCGAAAAGGGGGCCGGTTTTTGTATGTCCTCATCCTCTGATTTTCTGAAAGCACGATTGCGTATATATTTTTGAGGACTGACTAAGAAAGACTCAGTTGCCTCTAATTATATATATTCTATATAGGAGATGGGATAATGGAAAACTTATATACGGTCCAGGAAGTATCGAAGCTTCTCAAAGTCAGTAAGAACAGAGTTTATGACATGATCCACGCCGGGCTATTGCCTGTGCTGAAAATGGGCGGAATCAAAGTGCGGGAAAGCGCACTTGACGCTTTCCTACAAAAGTACGAAGGCTATGATATTACCGACCCACAGAATGTGAGTGTCTTGGACGTCGAGAAAATGTTCTGAGCGTCAAAAATGGCAATACACAAGATTTGCAAGGTTTACAAAAAGAGTTTTCCAAGAGGAATGGCCCTTTCGTTATTTGTTAGTATATGGTAAAATTCAATATCCGTTATATCCATATCTTCGAACACGGGAAAGTTGAACATTTCTTGTACAATTCTGAAAATACGTAAAAATACGCCAAAATACAAATAGGGACAAATTCGAATGGTTATCCAGAGATATTGAAATTAATCTGAAAAAATCAGATACATTTTGAGATAAATAGTGAAAAATCCAAATCTTCTTTGAGGTTGGGAAATAACCCCATGGTTGGCGCCACCGTCGCCGTGGCCGTGGCCGTGGACCAGGCGCTCAACAAGTAAATTTCAGCCTCAATACATACCTTTCGGGCCCCGCCAGACGGCGGGGCCCGAAATCATATGATGTTCCATTAATTAATAAGTCCGTATTTTCTGAGGGCCGCTTTCAGCTTTTCCCGGTTTTGGGCGCCCATGGGGCACAGCGGCAGGCGCAGCTCGCCGCCGCAAAGGCCCATCTCCGAAAGGGCCGTCTTTACCGGGATGGGGTTCGTCTCGTAAAAGAGCGCCGTCATCAGGTCATGGTATTTTGCCTGCATCCGGGCGGCCAGGCCGAACTCACCCAAAAGGCACAGCCGTGAGAGCTCCGTCATCTCCCGGGGAATCAAATTGGACGCCACGGATATGACGCCCCTGGCCCCCAGGGCCATGAGTGGCACCGTCTCGGCGTCGTTGCCGCTCCAGACGTTCATGTCCTCCGGACAGGTTGACATAATGAAGCTGGTCAGCGCCGTCCCCGGCCCGGCCTCCTTGATGCCGTTGATGTTGGGGTGTTTGGAGAGCTCCAGCACCGTCTCCGGCGCCAGGGCCGTGCCCGTGCGGGAGGGGATGTTGTAGAGGATCACCGGCATGCGCACCCGGTCCGCTATATATGTATAGTGGGCCGTGAGCCCCGCCTGAGTGGGCTTGTTATAGTAGGGCGTGACGGCAAGCACCGCGTCCGCCCCGGCGTCCCCGGCGGCCTTGGCGTCCTCCAGGGCCCTGGCGGTGTCGTTGCCGCCCGCCCCGGCGATGATCTTCATCTGCCCCTTATTTTTCACGCAAAAGGCGATGACGTCTCCGCGCTCCCCGGGCGTCATAGTGACGGACTCGCCGGTGGTGCCGCAAACTGTCAGGGCGGCCACACCGGCGAGCTTTTGTATTTCGATAAGCTTCAAAAGGGCGTCGTGATCCACCCGGCCGCCCCGAAAGGGCGTGACAATGGCGGTGGAAACGCCCTTGAAAACAGGGATTTTCGTAAATATCTTCCTTTTCGGAGAGATAGGCAGAACAAATCGGATCTATTATTTCAATATTTTTTGCGGCGACATGCGCGTCGCAAAAAATCCCGCCGTCCCCCTTGGCATCGAAAGCCCTATGGGCTTTCGAGCCAGCTCAGTCCATGTATCCCTGGGCACAGAGAAGCTCGGCTAAAAGGATGGCCCCGCCGGCGGCGCCGCGGAGGGTGTTGTGGGAGAGGCACACGAACTTATAGTCGTACTGGGTGTCCTCCCGGAGCCGGCCCACGCTGACGGCCATGCCGTTCTCCAAATTCCGGTCCAGCTTCGTCTGGGGGCGGTCCTCCTCCTCAAAGTAGTGGATGAACTGCCTGGGCGCGGAGGGGAGCCAGAGCTTCTGGGGCAGCGCGGAAAAGGCGGCCCAGCGGTCTTTTATCTCCTCCACGGTGGGCTTATTCTTGAAAGACGCGAACACCGCGGCCATGTGGCCGTCGGAACAGGCCACGCGAAAGCACTGGGCCGTGATGGAGGGGGCGTCCGCGCGGACGATGACGCCGTTTTCCACCTTACCCCAGAGCTTCAGGGGCTCCTGCTCGCTCTTCTCCTCCTCCCCGCCGATAAAGGGGATCACGTTGTCCACGATGCCGGGGAAAGTCTCAAAGGTCTTGCCCGCGCCGGAGATGGCCTGGTAGGTACACACCAGGGCCCGCTCCAGGCCGAACTCGTCCTTTAAGGGGTGCAGGGCCGGGACGTAGCTCTGGAGGGAGCAGTTGGACTTCACCGCGATGAAGCCGCGCTTCGTCCCGAGGCGCCGGCGCTGGAAGGGGATGACCTCCAGGTGCTCCGGGTTGATCTCCGGCACCACCATGGGCACGTCCGGGGTCCAGCGGTGGGCGGAGTTGTTGGATACCACGGGGCACTCGCGGCGGGCGTAGGCCTCCTCCAGGGCCTGGATCTCGGCCTTTTTCATATCCACCGCGGAAAAAACGAAGTCCACATTGGCGCAGATCTCATCCATGTCGCCCTCGGCGGACTTGACGGCGAGATTCCTGGCGCACTCCGGGACGGGGGCCTGCATGAGCCAACGGCCCTCCACGGCCTGGGCGTAGGGCCTTCCGGCGCTGCGGGCGCTGGCGGCGACCTCCCTGAGCTCAAACCAGGGGTGATCAGCGATAAGCGTGACAAAGCGCTGGCCCACCATGCCGGTGGCGCCGATAACGCCGACCTTGTATTTTCTCATATTCTGCCTCCATTGACATGATATTCGGGAACAGGTAAAACTGCCTCAAAAAATAATGCGAAAAATAATGCGATTTGTGTAGCCAAAACGGAAAATGTGTAGTATAATGTAGCTTACTGCGGTTTACATAAATTCAAGCCGCGTTCCCGCCGCGGCGGCGGTATGTGTACTCTACCACACCCGCCCGCCTGTGTCAACGTCGAAATGGACTAAATTCAAAGGCGAATTTTCGAATTTAGCGTGGTAAATAACGCTTTTTTCCCACAGGGGCCTGAAAATTCGCACCGTCTGGAGGAAAAGCATGAGAGCAAAGCTTAAGATTGCCGTGGCAGCCGCCCTCACTCTTGCGCTGGCGCTGACTTTCGCGCCCACACGGGCCGACGCCTCGCCGGCCTACACGGCCCCCTATACCACCGTGCGGGTGGGGATATTCACATTTTATGACGACGGCTCGGTCAAGGACCGCAGCTTCCCCTCCGCCAATCTCCAGAACGTGAACGGTCTGGGCTACGGCTATGAGATCGGCTATTTTGACGCGGACAGGAACTTCGTCTCCCTGGGCGCCACGGTGACGGACACCGACCAGGTCACGGCCATCATGGACCGGAACATGGTCTACAACCCCGGCTCCAACTCCTACTCCGAGGGCGTGGGCTCCGTCACCGTGGGCTGCGCGCACCTGCTGCTGGACGGCAGCTACTCCGATTACGCCTCCGCCAAGGCCGTGGCCGACCAGTACAGCTCCGGCTTTGTCCGCTACCAGAACGGCGAATTTTTAGTGCTGGTGGGGAATTACACCTCCGCCTACGCCGCCGAGGAGGCGTCCTGGAACATCCCGGAGCACTGTGTCGTGGACACCGGCACCGGCTACACCGTGGCCCTGGTCCAGACCGGCACCAACCGGATCCTTTTCGAGTTTGACTGCGGCACCAGCCGCAATCTGGCCCTGCGGCCCCTGGGGCCGGAAAACGGCAAGGCCCAGACCTGGCACCGGGGGTACATGTACTACGGCGCCTTCGCCTTTTTGCGCAACACCGGCGGCAACATCACCACCGTAAACTACGTGGACGTGGAGGACTACGTCAAGGGCGTAGTCTGCTACGAAATGAGCCCCTCCTGGCCCATCGAGGCGCTGAAGGCCCAGGCCATCACCGCCAGGACCTACCTCATGGCCAACATCTCAAAGCACCGGGCCTCCGGCTTTGACGTGTGCAACACCATCGACTGCCAGGCCTACCACGGCACCAACGGCGCGGACGCCAACTCCGACCGGGCGGTGGACGAGACGCGCAGCCAGTACCTGGTGTATGACGGCGAGCTGTGCGTCACCTTCTACGCCGCCTCCAACGGCGGGGCCTCCGAAAATTCCGAGAACGTCTGGAGCGAGAAATACGAGTACCTCCGCGGCATCGAGGACCCGTATGAAAAGGACATCGCCAACACCGTGGGCAATTACTACTGGACCCGCACCTACAGCCCCTCGGCCCTGGGGGCGGCGCTGCGCAAATGGGGCTACAACAGCTCCGACGTGGTCCACATCGACATGACCTTCACCGAGGTGGGAAATGTCCTGAGCATAACCTTCACCGACGTGTACGGCGTCCGGAACACTGTGCGCAAGGAGCGGGCCAGGATCGTCCTGGGCTTCAACTCCCAACGCTACACCGTCAACGGCCTGGGGCCCGCCGCGGACCACAACTATTTTGTGAACGAGGGCGCCGCCCTCCCCGACGGACTTGAGGGCGCTTTCGCCGCAGGCGGCGACGGGGGCCTTATGGAGCTCCCCTCCGACGGCGTATACGCCATCTCCGGCAAGGGCGAGGTGGGCCTGGTGCAGGCCGGGGACGTCACCATCGAGGGCGGCGTCGGCGTGAATTCCTCCGGCTATTTCGTGTTTGCCGGCTCCGGAGACGGGCATAATGTGGGCATGAGCCAGTGGGGCGCCTACTCCATGGCCAAGTACCACGATAAGACCTGCATGGACATCCTGACCTTCTACTACAGCGGCACCGAGGTCGTCACCTCCCCCAGGCCCGACCCCGGCATCAGCTCCTCCGGCCCCTTTGTCGGCAGCGCCCAGGGCGGGGACGAGCCCTCAGCGGACGGGGACCCCGAAACGAACGAAGGCTCCGAAACGGGCGGGGATGACCCCGGCATCGACGAGAGCGGCGGTGAGTACGAGGGCGCCGTGGGATAAGTCTTCAAAAACATTTTTCAGAAACGAAGCATGATTCATGAAAACATCTGATTTTTACTATGAGCTCCCGGAGGAGCTTATCGCCCAGACGCCTCTGGAGCGGCGCGACGCCTCCCGGCTCATGGTGCTGGACAAGAATACGGGAAAGACGGAGCACCGGCGGTTTTATGAGCTGCCGGAGCTTCTGCGTCCCGGCGACTGCATGGTGCTCAACGACTCCCGGGTCCTCCCGGCGCGGCTTTTCGGAAAGCGCCCCACCGGCGGCGCCGTGGAGGTGCTGCTTCTCACCGACAGAGGCGATAAATGCTGGGAGTGCCTTGTCCGCCCGGGCAAAAAGGCCCGCCCCGGCGACACCCTCACCTTTGGCGGCGGCGAGCTCACGGCGGAGATATTGGAGGTCCTGGAGGGCGGCAACCGCCTTATCCGCTTTGACTATCAGGGCATTTTCATGGAGACGCTGGAGCGCCTTGGCCGGATGCCCCTGCCGCCCTATATCCATGAGGAGCTGCGGGACGCCGAGCGCTACCAGACCGTCTACTCCCGGGAGCCCGGCTCCGCCGCGGCGCCCACCGCGGGGCTCCACTTCACCCCGGAGCTTTTGGAAACGATTAGAAATAAGGGCGTGGACCTTGCGTTCGTCACTCTCCATGTGGGCCTGGGGACCTTCCGGCCCGTGAAGGAGGATGAGATCGAAGCGCACGACATGCACTCGGAGTTCTGCGTCATCCCCGAGGAGGCCGCCCAAAAGGTCAACGCGGCCCGGGAGCGCGGCGGGCGGATAATCTCCGTGGGCACCACCTCCTGCCGGACGCTGGAGTCTTTCGCCGACGGGCGGGGATACTTGAAGCCCGCCTCCGGCTGGACGGACATCTTCATCTACCCCGGCTACAAATTCAAGTGCGTGGACGCCCTCATCACAAACTTCCACCTCCCCGAGAGCACTCTGGTGATGCTCGTCTCAGCCTTAGCCGGCCGCGACCACATCCTCGCCGCCTACGCCGAGGCCGTCCGGGAAAAATACCGCTTCTTCTCCTTCGGCGACGCGATGTTTATAGCAAGCGGGATGGACAAATCGGGCGAGGCACCCGAAAGCCCAGGAAAATCAACGGGTTTGGTCAGTAAAAACTGAAAAATGGTTAAGGTGACGGGAGTCGAACCCGCGCCGACTCCCGTCACCTTAAACAGCGGGGCAAGGGAAATTCTTGCTCCGCTGTTTGTTAAAATATAAATATTCTATATTTACATGCGGGTATAATATGATATAATATAATAAACAAGACAAGGAGTGATAAGATATGGCAAAAGTTTCAACAAGCATTTCTGTTGATGCCGATGTGAAGGCAAAAGCGCAGGAATTGTTTGCGGAATTCGGGATGGACCTGTCCACGGCCATCAATGTTTTCCTGAAGCAGTCGATTTACGAGAGGAGGATTCCCTTTACGATCGGGCGCGATGGACCGAACGAGACGACGCTGAAGGCCATGGACGATGCGGAAAATGAAGAGAATATGTACGGCCCTTTTGACAGCGTTGCAGATATGATGGAGGCCCTCAATGCTTAAGCTTGAATTCTCAAGCCAATTCAAGAGGGACTACAGGCTGGCGGTCAAAAGGGGCTGTGACCCCAAAAAGTTGGAAGAAGTCGTGAGTATCCTCCAAGCCGAAAAGCCGCTGCCCGAGAAATATCGTGACCATGATTTGACCAATTCCAGGGATTATAAAGGTATGCGTGAATGTCACATCGACCCGGACTGGCTTCTGGTCTATAAGGTGTACCGGGATATGCTCCTCCTGAAACTGATTCGGACCGGAAGCCACAG
>CANROF010000071.1 GCA_947632155.1 uncultured Oscillospiraceae bacterium | reverse complement strand
GTTGGACTATAATATGTGTCGGTATGGTTTTTTCTCATAAAATAATTATACCAAAAAAAGAAGAGAGTTACCAGGGGGTTCCTTGGTAACTCTCTTCCTTTTTTACGGGACTTTTTTCACAGCCCCATAATTAGCTTTAAACAACTTTTTGTGGACGGGAGGACCGCCCCGGGCCCCCGCACACGAAACAAGACCGGGCGTCAAAGGAGGACTTGTCATGAAATACATATGGAAACGATGCTTTGCTGCGCTGCTGTCCGTAGCGCTGGTCTTTGCCCTGCTGCCCGCCACAGCGCGTGCGGCGGACTTCCCAAGTTCGCTTAACGGCACGGGCGACGCCGGCGATCCGTATCAGATTTCCACGGCGGAGCAACTGGCGGCACTGAGCCAATATGTGAACGACGGGAACGACTGCAAGGATAAGTATTTCCAACTGACGGAGAATATTAACCTCAATGGCAACGATAACGACCAGTGGACGCCGATAGGAAACAGAGAACATAAATTTCAAGGTACTTTCGATGGAAATGGTCGTACAATTAGTAATCTGTATGTCACCTCAAAATTAGCCGGATTTGATTCGGGCTTGTTTGGGTATATTGGTGAAAGTGGTACTGTAAAAGCGCTGTCTGTGTCCGGATTTGTCAGTGGAAATGGCTCTGTGGGCGGTATTTCAGCGAACAATGAAGGTAACATAAGCGATTGTAATTTCTCCGGCACCGTAATCTGTGAGTTTGAAAGTCAAAACCCCATGGATGTAGGTGGTATTACAAGTTTCAACAAAGGCTCAATAAGCAACTGTAGTAATAGCGGTACAGTCACAAATAGCTCCACTGATGTGGGCGGTATTGTAGGAGACAATCGTGGTGCGGTTACAAACTGCTCCAATTGCGGGGTAATTACCGGAACGGACGCCAACACTCAAACAGGTGGCACAGGATCGAGTGTCGGTAAAGGGGCGTTAACGGGGCGTTAACGGGGCGTTAACGGGATGTATTAACACCGGAAATATTAACGCAGTCAATTATCCGGCAGGCATTGTCTCTTATAATCGTGGAACAATATCAAATTGCTATAATACCGGTAGTATTAGCGGATCTGGTGATAATCCTGGTGGCATTGTAGGCCGTAATGACGAGAGCGCAATCACAAATTGTTATAACTCCGGTTCCGTAAGTGGTACAAGTCCCGGAAGTATTGTTGGAAGTGCATACAATACTACTATAACAAACTGTTATTTCCTTTCTGATTCTGCAACCAGCAGTGTCGGCTCTGGTAGTTGTGATGGCGAAGCAACAGAAAAATCCGAAAATGAGTTCAAGTCCGGCGAAGTGGCATGGCTTCTGCAGAATGGACAGGAAGAGCAGGTGTGGGGACAGGACCTTTCCTCAGATACAAAACCTGTTCTGACTACTGACTCATCCAAAAAAGTCTGCAAAGTAACCTACCAGGCGGATGGGCAAGAGTTCGATGCAAAGTACACCAAATCCGGTGGACATGTGATCCTGCCTTCTTCCAATCCAATTCCATCCAACGAAAACTTTGTCTTTGCGGATTGGTACTATAATACGGAAGAATACGGACCTCGGTCCTTTGATCGGCGTATGGGTATCACCTCTGACACCACTGTGTACGCCGAGTGGAAGCTCGGCAACATTGGACCCACTACAGAAACCAACCCCTACCTTATCCCGGACTATGATACACTGAAAGCATTTCGGAACTATGTCAACGCCGGGAACGATTGTGAGGGAATGTACTTCAAAGTTACGAACAATATCGTACTTGAGGACCAGGAAGAAACTCAGTGGATCCCGATTGGCGATAACTTTCAATACAATCACATATTCAAAGGCCATTTTGACTGCAATGGGAAGACGATCAGTGGTTTGTATATCAACACACGATCAACAAATGATCAGGGTCTGTTCGGATGCACCCAAGCTGCTGCAATTAAAAATCTCACCGTATCCGGCTCCGTTTCAAGTCTACAGCGTGCTGGCGGCATTGTTGGGCATCTCGACATGGTCAGCACGATGGAAAACTGCGTCAACAACTGTAATGTCAGTACCATTATGGGATATGCTGGCGGTATTGTAGGATCATGTGCCGGGGGAAGCCAAATAACAGGTTGCCAAAATAACGGTTCTATTTCAAGCCGGGATACTGGAGCAGGAGGAATCGTTGGACATTTTGATGGATTTCTACTACCGGACTCAGATGCCGGTGTATCTGGTGTAACCGATTGCTACAACACTGGCAAGATTAACGGTTACAATGCAGGCGGAATTGCTGGCGAAGAGTACGGAGGCAGTGCAGTCACGAATTGTTACAATGTCGGCACAGTCACCGGCTCAGATGCAGGTGCTATTGTGGGCCAGGACAGCATAGAAGTAACCAATAGTTATTACCTTGATACCTCCTGCGACAGCGAGGTTCCAGGTGGCACAGCGAAAAACGAGACTGAGTTTAACTCCGGCGAGGTGACGTGGCTGCTGCAAAATGGGCGGACATCTCAAGTCTGGGGTCAGATAGTTGGTGCTGGCTATCCTGAACTGACGGGCGAAGCGGCCAAAAAGGTCTGCAAAGTCACGTTCATGGCGAATGACGTGGAATACGAAGTGGAATACGCCAACCCCACCGGCCTGGCGGAGCTGCCTGCCGACCCGGTAAAATCGGGCTATACCTTTGAGGGCTGGTCCACAGAGCAGGGCGGCTTCGCAGACTTCGACGGCAGCGCGGCCATCAGCGCCGACACCACCGTCTACGCGGTCTTTACGCAGCTTCGACCGGGCACCGGCACCGTCAAAATGGCGGACTACACCTGCGGCGACAACAGCGTGGAGCCGGTCGCGGAGTCCACGACCAACACCGGCGAGGTCACGATCACATACAAGCAAAAGGACGCTCCCGACAACGAATATACATCCGACAAGCCCACTACGGCGGGCGAGTACACGGTCAGGGCGGTTTTCGCGGCGACGAATGATTATAACGAGGTCACGGCCACGGCGGACTTCCGGATCACCCACAAGCTCCCGTCAAGCGTCAACGGCGCAGTCATGTGCGGCTGCAACAGCGAGCTGCGCCTTGAGGCCGAGCCGCTGACCGAAGTCCCGGACGGATTGAGCGAGCTTTACAGCGACGTTGGGACGCTCACAAGGGCGCTGGCCGAGCAGGTCGATACCGGGACGAACTATGCCGTTTACGACGTGAAGATCGAGGTCAAGGAGGGCGGCGAAGCCTGGCAGGACGCGCCCGAGAACAGCATCCCGGATTCTGTCACCGTCACGCTGCCCTATCCCGCCGGGACGAACTCCGGCTATACTTTCACGGTAGTCCATATGCTTGCCTCCGGCGCGAGCGCCGGGCAAACGGAGACGCCCGATGTCACAAACGGCGCCGACGGCCTCACCGTTACGCTGAACGGCCTCTCGCCCGTCTGCGTCGGCTGGACCGCCCCGTCGTCCGTCTCCTATCCCGCTTATTTCAGCGTTGCCGTACCCTCCGATTTTGAGGGCGGGAACGTAACATCCAGCCGCACGTCGGCTATGCAGGGGAGCAGGGTCACCCTGACGGTAAAGCCCGACGAGGGGTATCACTTCGGTTCCCTCACCGTCAGGAACAGATACGGCAAGCCCGTGGAGGTCACGGCGGGCGAGGACGGGACATACACCTTCACCATGCCCTACGGCCAGGTCACCGTGGAGGCCGCGTTTGTGAAGTGCGGCTCGCTGAGCTTCACGGACCTTAACGCCGGCGCGTGGTATCACGACTACACCGATCACGTCATCGCCCAGGGCCTGATGCGGGGTATCGGCGGCGGTCTCTTTGCCCCGGATGGCGCCGTCAGCCGCGCGCAGATGGTGACGGTGCTGTGGAACATGCGCGGCAAGCCCGTGGTCAACTACAACATGACCTACTCCGACGTCAGCGAGGAGGCCTGGTACGCCGAGGCCGTCCGCTGGGCGACCAGCGAGGGCATCGCGGGCGGCTACGGCGACGGGAGGTTCGGCCCCGGCGACCCCATCACCCGTGAGCAGATGGCCGTCATGCTCTACCGTTACGAGCAGAAGTACGACAGCGGCGGCTTCATCGGCGATTGGATGTACCGCCTGCCCTTCACCGATCTGGACCAAATCTCCGATTGGGCCTTTGAGGCGGTGGCGTGGTGCAATATGAAGGGCGTCATCACGGGCAAGGACGATAATATCTTTGACCCCAAGGGCCCCGCCAAGCGCGGCGAGCTGGCCGCAATCCTCACGTGCTATTGCGGCGAGGAAACGGGCGAAGAATAACTACGCAGGGCGGAGCCGGACGGCTCCGCCCTGTTCTACTATATCATTATAGACTTTTTGAAATTTCCCCCTTGACAACGCTGGCTGAGGACAATATCCTGGGCAGGATACCCGATGAGCGGTACAGGTTTCTCTCCGCCGAGTGCACCTCGGAGCAGGAGCGCGTCAAAACCGCCCTCCCGGAGCTGACTAAATAATACCCCGGCTCCGCGAGGGACCGGGATATTTTTGCTTTTTCGCCTATTTCGCTTCGCTGACCTGGTAGGACCAGAGATTCCTTATCTCGCCCTCTAAATCGCTCCAGGGCCAGGTGCGGCTGTTTTTGATGCGGTAGGGGTCGTAGACCTGAAAGCCCTCCTCATCGCAGGAGACGAGGACGATATAGTGTCCGGAGGAGGTGAAGTGTCCGGGACCCATGATGCAAATCACCGGCCGCCCGGCGGCCAGCTCCTCCCGGACGGTGGGCTCCCATAAAATGAGCTCCTTTGCCGTAAGGCCCAGCTTCTCCGCGCCCTGGGAGAAGAGCTTCCAGGAGGTCCCGTCCCCGGCCACGCAGTAGCCCTCGTTTATCGAGAGGTCCGCCACATACGCCGGGGTCAGCGTCCCGTCGCCGGTGAGGCCCATGGCCACCATGGAAAGAGCCGTGGGCCCGCAGCCCGTCCAGCCCAGAAGGCCGTCGCCGTACTGGCAGTACCCCCACCGGGGGTCGTACTGGGTGAGATAGGGAATCTCGCCGCGCTCAAGCTGGGAGGTGAGGTCCAGGGTGAGGTCGTAATCGCGTATCTCCTCAAACCCGTTTACAAAGTCCTCCGCCTCCGGGTTTGCTTTCAGCATGTCCGCCATGGCCGTCCGGAGGCCGGCTTCATCCAGCTTCGCCCGGGCCCGGGCGCTGTTGACGGCCCGTCTGGCCCAGTCAAAGCCCCCGAGAGCCCCGAAGAGCGCCGCCGCCAGGGCAAAAATGAGTATGATGATCAGGAGCCTTCGAAGGCCCGTTCTTTTTTTGACCATTTTATCCCCTTATCCTATTATTCCGTCACTGTCCCGGGGACCGTGCGGAGGTAGATCTCCGCCTTGAACAGGTCCCCGTCCACGCTTATGTTGAAGCTCCCGCCCATGAGCTCGGTGAGGGATTGGGCGATGGAAAGGCCCAGGCCCGAGCCCTCCGTATGGCGGCTCTGGTCGCCCCGGACGAAGCGCTCCATCAGCTCCTCGGCGGAGACGTTGAGCCTGTCCCGGGAGATGTTCTTCACGGATACGCAGGCCCCCCCGGCGGTGGGGTGTACGTCGATGTAGACCCGGGTCCCGGGCTGGGCGTATTTTACCGCGTTGTTGAAGAGGTTATCCAGCACCCGCCACAGGTGCCGCCCGTCGGCCATGACGATGATGGGCTTAGTTGGGAGCGTGACGATAGGCGTGAGCTTTCCCGCCTCGAACCTGTCGGCGTACTCCGCCACCGCCTGATTGATAAGCTCCGAGGAGTTGGTGGGGGCCAGCTCCGTGGGCAGGTTGCCGGTGGAGGCCTTGGACGCCTCCACTAAGTCTACGGTGAGCCGCCGGAGCTTGTCGGACTGGCGCTTCAGGACGTCCAGGTACTGCTCCTCCTGCTCGGGGGTGTGCTCCTTTTGCAAAAGGTCCACGTAGTTTACGATGCTGGTCAGGGGCGTCTTGATGTCGTGGGATACGTTGGTGATGAGCTCGGTCTTCAGCCGCTCGGAGCGCATCCGCTGCTCCACCGCGGCGCTCATGCCCTCGCCCAGGGAGTTTAAATTTTCCGCGTGGCGCTTGAAATCGAAAAAGAGGTGCTTTGTGTCCACCTTGTAGTCTAAATTTCCCCCCGCCAGCTCCCGGGCGGCCTTGTGGAGGGCGCGCATCTGCGCCGCGCCCAATATGACCACCGCGCCGGCGGCCAGGACCATCATAAAGAAAAAGAGCATATATCCGTCATCATAGTACCAGAACCGGGAGGAAATGGAGAACAAAATCAGGGCAAAATACGCCGCCACCGCCAGCGACACCCGCCACACCATGGGGATGGCCCGCAAAAGCCGCCAAAAGAAACCGGCCGCGCCCCGCAGGCACCTCCAGATAAGCCGCAGGACCATAAAGGTCACGGTGCCCCGGATGAGTCCCCCGGCCTTGACCCGGGCGGAGAAGGTGTAGAGCACATAGAGCAGTATGAGGAAGATCACCACGCCCAGCCCCGACACCACCCCCAACATGACGGCGTCCACCCTGTGATTTTCGGCGGCGGCCTGGAAGAGAAGGAAGCACACCAGCACCGCAAGCCCCAGGGTGATGTCGAAGGGAATCTTGTCCAGGGGCCCTAAGACGATCTCGTCCGTGTCCCCCCGCCGCCCGGCGGCGCGCATGAGGTAGATGAAGAGGACGATGAAGGCCACAAACGCCACCACCGCCAGGAATATGGCGCTGTAGCGGTTGTAGAAGACGAACTCGTAGGCGCCCCTCCAACTGCCGGTCATGTGGGAGAAGTTGTAATCGCCGATATATCTGTTCTCGAAAAGGTATCCTGCGGCGCCGTCGAAGCTGCCGTAAGTCTCGGGGACGTGGTAAAACATGGCGTCGTAGGCGATGACGATGACCGCCGTGAAGCCCGCGGTCAATATCCCCGACAGGGTGATGAGGAACACCGCCAGGACCTTCATGGGGAAGGAATAGAGCACCTTTTTCATTTTTTCTCCCCCTCAAACTTGTAGCCCTGTCCCCAGACCACCTTGATGTACCGGGGCTCGGAGGGCGTGATCTCGATCTTCTCCCGGATGTGCCGGATGTGTACGGCCACGGAGGACTCAGCGGAAAGCGCGTAACCCCCGGAGACGTGGGCGTAGATGGCCCCGGAGGAGAAGACCTTGCCGGGGCTCTCCATCAAAAGCTTCAAAATGGCAAACTCCGTGGGGGTGAGGGAGACGGGCTCCCCGTCCACCGTGACGCTCTTGCCCGCGTCGTCTAAGTCGATGCCGCCGATGGTGATGTGGTCCGGCTTGCGCTCCATGCCGCCCAGCATGGTGTAGCGCCGGAGCTGGCTCTTCACCCGGGCGATGACCTCCACGGGGTTGAAGGGCTTTGTGATGTAGTCGTCCGCGCCGATGTTGAGCCCTAAGACCTTGTCCGTGTCCTCGCCCTTGGCCGTCAGGAGGATGATGGGGATGTTGTGCTCCTCCCGGAGCTTCGACGTGGCCGATATGCCGTCCATCTCCGGCATCATGATGTCCATAAGGACCAGATGCACCGTCTCCTTGGAGACGATGTCCAGCGCCTCCCGGCCGGTGTGGGCCTCCAAAATACCGTAGCCCTCCCCGGAGAGGTAGATCCTCAGCGCCGCCACGATGTCCCTGTCGTCGTCGCAGATAAGTATGTTGTACACAAAACCGCCGCCTTTTATTGTCGATGACACCATTATACATGCTTTTGTCTTAATATAAAAGGGGAGATTTTTTTAAGAAAGGATAAAGAAGCCCCCTCCCGCAAAAAATCGGCATGTCGCACATTGACATATTTTTCACTCTGTTGTAAACTAATGCCAGTTTTGAATAAATGGGAGGCAAAACATGAAAAAACGATCCGCTATTTGGGCATTTGTCCCGCTCCTGTCCCTGCTGCTGACCGCCTGCGGCGGCGACAGCTACCCGGAGCTTGAGCTTCCGGACGTCTCCGCCCTCGAGACGGTCCACGCCGTCTGCGAGGACGTGCGGTTCGACTACCCGGACGGCAAGTGGACCCTGGCGGGCCAGGACCCGGCGCAGCTCTACCTCACGCAGACCTTGGAGGACAGCGCCTCCGTGGCGGTCACGGTGAGATTTGAGGCCGCGTCCACCAAGCTCACCGAGAGCGACCTTCGGGACCTCAAAAAAGAGATGCTCAGCGCCGACATGGACTTCATGGAGGCGGCCGCCGCCGAGTTCCGCAGCGTGGACGGGGAGCGCGTGGCGTATCTGGACATCGTCGTCTCCGACATGGACAGGTATCTGGACGCCATATTGGAGGCCGCGGGCCTCACCGAGGCGGACCTTGCGGATATGGGCGGCCGGGACGCGCTTTTGGAGAGCATGCCCGCCACCAGCCAGCTCATGTTCTATTTCAACAGGGGCGCGGACCTCTATTCCGTCAGCGGCGTCTACTTCAACGAGGACCAGAAAAACG
>CANROF010000070.1 GCA_947632155.1 uncultured Oscillospiraceae bacterium | reverse complement strand
TACCACAAACAAAAGAGAGCCGCCACCCCTGGCGACTCTCTTTTTCTGTGTGGGGACTTTTTTCACAGCCCCTTTTTCGACAGGCTTATGGCGTCCTTCATGGTTTTGACGTACTCCCCCACCCGCTCCGGGGCGGAGGGGCCGTACTGCTCTATGATTCGGACGATGGCGGAGCCCACGATGGCGCCGTCGGAGACGTCCGCCATTTTCCTGGCCTGCTCCGGGGTGGAGATGCCAAAGCCCACGGCGCAGGGCACATCCGTGTTCTCCCGGATGACTTTCACGATGGAGGCAAGGTCGGTCTTTATCTCGCTCCTGACGCCGGTGACGCCCAGGGAGGAGACAAGGTAGATAAAGCCTCTGGCCTCCCGGGCTATCATGGCCACGCGGTTTGCGGAGGTGGGGGCGATGAGGGAGACGAGGTCCACGCCGTACCGATCGCACACCTCCGAAAACTCCCCCTTTTCCTCAAAGGGCAGGTCCGGCAAAATGAGGCCGTCGATGCCGGTGTCCCGGCAGGCGGCCATGAACCGCTCCGCGCCGTAGGAAAAGACCACGTTTGCGTAGGTCATGAACACCATGGGCGCCGCCACGTCCCGCCGGAGGTCCCGGACGAGGTCGAATATCTTATCTGTCGTGGCCCCGCCCCGGAGGGCCCGGAGGCTGGCGCCCTGGATGACGGGCCCCTCGGCGGTGGGGTCGGAGAAGGGGATGCCCAGCTCGATGAGATCCGCGCCGGCTCTCACCATGGCCCGGACGCAGGCGGCGGTGGTGTCCATATCCGGGTCGCCGCAGGTGATGAACGGAATAAACGCCTTGCCGTTTTCAAAGGCCTTTCCGATGTTACTCATGGATGTCCTCCCCCCTGTAGCGGGCGATGGCGGCGCAGTCCTTGTCCCCCCGGCCGGAGACGGTGACGACGATGATCTTATCGCGGCCCATAGCGGGCGCCAGCTTCATGGCGTGGGCCACGGCGTGGGCCGACTCGATGGCGGGGATGATGCCCTCGGTGCGGGCCAGGTACTCAAAGGCGTTCACGGCCTCGTCGTCGGTGACGGGGACGTACTGGGCCCGGCCGGTGTCGTGGAGCCAGGCGTGCTCCGGGCCCACGCCGGGGTAGTCAAGGCCGGCGGAGATGGAGTAGACCGGCGCTATCTGGCCGTACTGGTCCTGGCAGAAGTAGCTCTTCATGCCGTGGAAGATGCCCAGGCGCCCGGTGGCCACGGTGGCGGCCGTCTCCGGGGTGTCCACCCCCCGGCCCGCGGCCTCACAGCCGATGAGCCGCACGGAGGGGTCGCCGATGAAGTGATAAAAGCTCCCGATGGCGTTGGACCCGCCGCCCACGCAGGCCACCACCGCGTCGGGCAGTCGCCCCTCGCGCTCCAAGAGCTGCTCCTTTATCTCCCGGGAGATCACCGCCTGAAAGTCCCGGACGATGGTGGGGAACGGGTGGGGGCCCATGACGGAGCCCAGGCAGTAGTGGGTGTCGTCGATGCGCCGGGTCCACTCCCGCATGGCCTCGCTGACTGCGTCCTTCAAGGTGGCGGTGCCGGTGGTGACGGGGATGACCTCCGCCCCCAAAAGGCGCATCCGGTAGACGTTCAGCGCCTGGCGGCGGGTGTCCTCCTCCCCCATGAACACCACGCACTCCATGCCGAAAAGCGCCGCGGCGGTGGCGGTGGCGACGCCGTGCTGACCGGCGCCTGTCTCGGCGATGAGGCGCGTCTTGCCCATCCTGCGGGCCAGCAGGGCCTGCCCCAGGACGTTGTTGATCTTGTGCGCCCCGGTGTGGTTCAGGTCCTCCCGCTTTAAATAGATTCGCGCGCCCCCCAGGTCCTCGGTCATCCGCCGGGCGTAGTAGAGCCGGGAGGGCCGGCCGGCGTAGTCGTTAAAAAGCTCCGTGAGCTCCCGGTTGAATTCCGGGTCGTCCTTGTACCGATCGTAGGCCTCCTCCAGCTCGATGACGGCGTTCATCAGCGTCTCCGGGATGTACTGCCCGCCGTGGATGCCAAAACGGCCTCTGCTCTCGCTCATGTGTCTCCTTCCTTTCTGGCGGCGCCAACGGCCGCCAGGATCTTTGTTCTGTCCTTGATGTTCTCCGTCTCCACGCCGGAGGATATGTCCACTGCCCAGGGGTGCAGGGCGCGGACGGCCTCCGGGATCGTCTCCGGCGTCAGGCCCCCGGCCAGGACGAAGTCCCGGCGGATGCCGCGTATAAGCGACCAGTCGAAGCTCTCCCCGGTGCCCTGGCCGTTGTCCAGGAGCACCATGTCCGCCTCCGACGCCTCCGCCGCCGCGATGTCCGCCGCCGAGCGGACCCTGAAGGCCCTCCAGACGGCAAGTCCGGGGGCCGCCCGGCGCAGGGCGGCGATGTAGTCCCCGTCCTCGCTCCCGTGGAGCTGGGCGATCTTGACGGCGCCGGAAAAAAAGAGGTCCGCCACCGTGTCCACGGGGCTGTCCACGAAGACCCCCACCGGCGTGATGCCGTGCTCCAGCCGCAGCCGCAGCTCGTGGGCGGTGTGGGGGCTGACGCTCCGGCGGCTCTTGGGGAAGTCGATGACGAAGCCGGCAAAATCCGGCCGCGCCTCGTTTACGAATTCCACGTCCTCCCGGCGGGAGAGGCCGCAGATCTTGATCATCGTCATCCCGCCGCCTCCCGCATGGCCCGCAGGAGCCCCGCCTTGTCCTCCGCGCGCATCAGGGCCTCCCCCATGAGCACCGCGTCCGCGCCGATCTTACGGAGCGCCGCGGCGTCCTCCGGGCTCTTGACGCCGCTCTCCGCCACGAAGAGCCTGTCCGGGGGGATGCGCTCCCGCAGGCGCGCGGCGTTTTCGAAATCCACGGAGAAGTCCCGGAGATTCCGGTTGTTCACCCCGATGATTCTGGCTCCGGCGGCCACGGCGGCGCGTATCTCCGCCCCGTCGTGGGCCTCCGTCAGCGCCGCCAGGCCCAGCTCGGAGCAGATGCCCAGATATTTTTCCACCGTCCCCGCGTCCAGCAGCGCGCAGATGAGCAGCGCCGCGTCGGCGCCCAGGGCCGCCGCCTCGTAGAGCTGATACTCGTCCACGGTGAAGTCCTTGCGGAGCATGGGGACCGCGATCTTCCCCCGAATCTCCCGGAAGATTTGGTCCGAGCCCAGAAACCAGTGGGGCTCCGTGAGGCACGACACCGCGTCCGCCCCGGCGGCCTCGTACTCCCGGGCGATGTCCGCGTAGGGGAAGACCGGCGCGATGAGGCCCCGGGAGGGGGAGGCCCGCTTGACCTCGCAGATAAAGGAGAGGCCCGGTTTTCCAAGGGCGCTCTCAAAGGCCGCGCCCCCGGCCCTCCCGGCGCCGCGGGCCAGCTCCCGCATGGCCTCCAGGGGGACGCGCCGCTTTCGCTCCGCCACGCGCAGGCGGGTCCGGGCGGCAATTTCGTTCAGTATATCCATATCCGCGTCATTCAGGCCGGTTGGAGACTTCGATGAGCTTATCGAGCGTCCGCGCCGCGGCGCCGGAGTCGATGAGCTCCCCGGCCAGGGCCAGGCCCCGGGCCCAGCTCTCCGCCTTGCCGCCGATGTACAGGGCCGCTCCGGCGTTCATCAAAACGGCGTCCCGCTTGGGGCCCCGCTCCCCGGCGAGGATGGCCCGGGTGATGGCGGCGTTCTCCTCCGGCGTACCGCCCGTGAGGTCGGATCTCCGGCAGCGGGCGAGGCCGAAGTCCTCCGGGGCGACGGAGTAGGTCTTGAACCAGCCGTCCTTGAACTCACACACGGAGGTGGGGGCGCTCATGGAGATCTCGTCCAGCTTGTCCCGGCCGTAGACCACCATGCCCCGCCGGACGCCCAGGGAGATGAGCACCTGCGCCAGCGGCTCCACCAGGTACTCGTCGTAGACGCCCAGGAGCTGCATTTTGGGACTGCCCGGGTTTGTCAGGGGCCCCAGGATGTTGAATACCGTCCGAAATCCCAGCTCGCGCCTTATAGCCCCCACGTACTTCATGCTGGCGTGGTATTTCTGGGCGAAGAAGAAGCACATCCCCGCCTCGTTCAAAAGCTCCGCGCACCGCGCCGGGGACTGGTCGATGTTGACCCCCAGGGCCTCTAAGCAGTCGGCGGTGCCGCATTTTGACGACGCCGCCCGGTTGCCGTGCTTGGCCACCTTCATCCCCCCGGCGGCGGCCACCAGGGCGGAGGTGGTGGAGATATTGAAGCTGTGGGCCCCGTCGCCGCCGGTGCCCACGATCTCAAAGACGTCCATGCCCGTCTCCACTTTCAGTGCGTGGTCCCGCATGGCGGCGGCGCAGCCGGCGATCTCGTCGGTAGTCTCGGCCCGGGCGCTCTTGGTGGACAGCGCCGCCAGGAACGCGGCGTTCTGGGTGGGGCTCGTCTCGCCGCTCATGATCTCGTTCATCACGGCGTATGCCTCGTCGTAGGTGAGGTCCCCCTTGCTGACGATCTTTACAATGGCTTCCTTGATCATATCTCACATCTCCTTATATAATTCATAATTCAATGAAATTCCTGAGCATCGTTTTCCCGTCCGGGGTCAGGATGCTCTCCGGGTGGAACTGGACGCCGAAAATGGGGTACTCCCGGTGCCGGACGGCCATGATCTCGCCCTCCGCCGTTCTCGCCGTCACCAAAAGACACGGGGGCAGCGTCTCCGGGTCCGCCGCCAGGGAGTGGTAGCGCGCCACGGGCGCCGTCTCCGGACAGCCCCGGAAGATTGGACAGGAGGTGTCAAAGCGCGCCACGGACTGCTTTCCGTGCATGAGAGCCCGGGCGTAGGTGATCCTCGCCCCGAAGGCCGCGCATATGGCCTGATGCCCCAGGCACACGCCGAGGGTGGGTATCTCCGGCCCCAGGGCTTTTGCCGCCTCCACGGTGACGCCGGCGTCCTCGGGCCTCCCCGGGCCCGGGGAGAGGAGGATTCGCCGGGGCTTCAGCGCCCGTATCTCCTCCACCGTCAGCTCGTCGTTGCGTATGACCCGGATGTCCGGGTCCAGCTCCCCCACGAGCTGGTAGAGATTATAGGAAAAGCTGTCGTAATTATCTATGAGCAGTATCACAGCTCCGCCTCCCCCGCCATGCTGAGGGCCTTCAAAACGGCCCTGGCTTTATTGAGGCACTCCTCAAACTCCTTCTCCGGCACGGAGTCGGCCACGATCCCCGCCCCGGAGCGGACAAAGACCTTTCCGTTTTTCTTATAGGCGATGCGGATGGCTATGCAGGTGTCCATGTTCCCGGTGAAGTCGATGTACCCGATGGCCCCGCCGTAGATGCCCCGCTTCGCCCCCTCCAGCTCCGCGATGAGCTGGCAGGCCCGGATCTTCGGCGCGCCGGAGAGCGTCCCCGCCGGCAGCACCGCCTCGATGGCGTCAAGGGCGTCGCGGTCTTGGCGTATCTCCCCCCGCACCGTGGAGCCGATGTGCATCACGTGGGAGTAGCGCTCCACGCACCGGAGCTTTTCCACCTCCACCGTGCCGAAGCGGCTCACCTTTCCAAGGTCGTTGCGCCCCAGGTCCACCAGCATGTTGTGCTCCGCAAGCTCCTTCTCGTCCCGCAAAAGCTGCGCCTCCAGCGCCCGGTCCTCCGCCTCGTCCCGGCCCCGGGGCCTGGTGCCCGCCAGGGGGAAGGTGTGCAGGACCCCGTCCTCTAACTTCACCAGCGTCTCCGGCGACGCCCCGGCCACCTCCACGTCCGTACCGGAGAAGTAGAACATGTAGGGCGAGGGGTTTATGGTCCTCAGCACCCGGTAGGTGTTGAGAAGGCTCCCCTCAAAGGGGGCGCTGAGCCTGTTTGAAAGGACGATCTGGAAGATGTCCCCCTCCCGGATGTGTCCCTTGGCCCGCTCCACCATCCGGCAGTAGCGCTCCCTGTCGAAAAGCGCCGTCACGGGGCCGGTGAGGCGCCCACCGGGCTCGCGGCTCTTCTCCCCCCGGCGCAGAAGCTCCGCCAGGGCGTGAAGCTCCCGCACCGCCGCCCCGTACTCGGCCTCGGGGTCAGCGAGCGCCATGTTCACCATGAGGACGATCTTCTGCCGGACGTTGTCAAAGGCGACGACCTTTTCAAAGAGCATCAGGTCCACGTCCTTGAAGCTCTCCGTGTCCTCAGTCTCCCGCCGGACCGCGGGCTCGCTGTAGCCCAGGTAGTCGTAGGCGAAGTACCCCACCAGTCCCCCGGTAAAGGGCGGCAGGTAGTCAAACCGCGGGCTCTTGTGGGCGCTCAGGAGCTCCCGCAGATACGCCGAGGGGTCGTCCGTTTGGAAGACCCGCTCCCCTATCCTCATCTCGCCCCCGGCGCAGGTGATCTCCAGCGTGGGGTCGAAGCCCATGAAAGTGTAGCGGCCCCACCGCTCGTCCGCCGCGGCGGACTCCAGCATGTAGCAGTGGGTGGAGACGCGCTTCATGACGCGCATGGCCTCGATGGGCGTTATGAAATCGGAGAGGATCTCCGCGCTCACCGGGAGCAGGTCGTACTTCCCCCCGGCGGCGACGCGCTTTACCTCCTCAAGAGACGGCCTTATTTCCATTTTTCCCTCCTGTTTCCTCCGTCAGGCACAAAAAAGTCCCTGACAGAAGTGTTCTTCTGTCAAGGACGAATAAAGCGTTCAGACATTATCCGCGGTGCCACCTTGAATTCGCGGGACGTCCCCGCGCGCTTTTCGGAAATACAGACATATTTCCCGGCGGGTAACGTCCGCCGTGGCCGTCGCAGAATACTCTGCGGCCCGCGCCGCATTTGACTGCGCCCGCCGCCGCATTTGACTGCGCCCTCCGCGGTCCATTTGACGGCCGGTTTCACGCCCGGTTTTCAGCGCCCCGGGCTCTCTGTGGAGGCTTAGCCGCCTTTATCTCCGCATCAACGGTTTGAACGGGTCTATTGTAGCACCCCCGGCGGCGGCTGTCAAGTATTATTTTGCCGTTTTAGCGTTTTAAGGCAGCAGCGTTTCCCCGCGGCGGGCCGGCCAGGGACAGGGGTGATTTTGTCGGATTTTTCCCCTCCCGGCGGCTCATTTTTGTGAGCTTTGAGACACTTTTCCAGTTGAATCCCGGATGCCGGGGCGGTATAATACTTCCGGTTTTAAAGAAAAGACATATTCTGGGGGCGCATCTTATGAAGGACTTATCCTCCGGGGCTGAAGACCTGGGAGCTTCCTCCGGCCGCGCAAGGCGGCCGCAAAAGAACAATACGCGTGTCCGCTACCGCCGGCCCGTGGCCGTGCCCGCCGGACACGCCCCGGTACGGACGGGCGTCACCGCCGTCGAGGAGCTTTTCCGCCGCGCGGAGGCCTTCGCAAAAAGGAACACCGTCACGGTCATCGCCTTTTTCGCCGCGCTCCTCACCACCCTGGCGGTCCCCGTGGACCGGCAGTACCTGGGATATTTCGACCTGAAAACGCTGACCTGCCTTTTCTGCGTGCTGGCCGTCGTCTGCGCCCTCCGGGACATCAATTTCTTCTACATGCTGGCCCGTAAGGTCGTGCGGGTCTTCAAAAACGCCCGGATGAGCGTCCTGGCGCTGGTTTACATAACTTTTATCGGCTCCATGCTCATCGCCAACGACATGGCGCTTCTGACGTTCCTGCCCCTGGGGTATCTGGTCCTGCACTCCACCGGCAAGGAGAAGTACATGGCTTTCACTTTCATCATGCAGAACATCGCCGCCAACCTCGGCGGGATGCTGACGCCTTTCGGCAATCCCCAGAATCTCTACCTCTACACCCGCTTTTCCATCCCCAACGGGGAGTTCATGACCATCATGGCCCCGCCCTTTGTGCTGGCCGTTTTGATGATCACGGCGTGCTGCCTTATTTTCGTGAAGGCCGAGCCGCTGGAGGTGGGGGACGAGGAATTTTCCATCGACCCCAAGCGGACGGTGCTGTATCTGGCCCTCTTCGCCCTGGCTATCGCCATCGTGTTCCGGGGCATCCCCTACTGGATCGGGCTCCTGGTCATCCCTCCGGTGCTCCTGGCGGCGGACAAGAAGGCGCTCCGTGAGGTGGACTACCCGCTTTTGCTGACCTCCGTCTTTTTCTTCATCTTCTCCGGCAACATGGGCCGCATCGGCGCGGTGAGGCACTTCTTCTCCGGGCTTCTGGACAAAAACACCCTGATATTCAGCGCCATGTCCTGCCAGTGCATCTCCAACGTCCCCTCCGCCATTTTGCTGAGTCAGTTCACGAACAACTACGCCGACCTCCTCCGGGGCGTCAACGTAGGCGGCGTGGGCACCCTCATCGCGTCCCTGGCCAGCCTCATCACCTTCCGCGAGTACGTAAAGCACAACCCCGGCAAGGCCAAAAAATACATCGGTGAGTTCTCCGCCTTCAACTTCTCGTTCCTGGCTGTGCTGCTGGTATTTCTCTCCGTGCTGTAATACTAATATCCAATTAAAAAAAGACATTCGCGACGGCCTTTTTCGCGTCGTCGTCGCTCAAGCCGCTTTACCTCGGGCTCCCTTTGGTCGCCCTCAGGCGCAGGCTTGGCTCCT
>CANROF010000069.1 GCA_947632155.1 uncultured Oscillospiraceae bacterium | reverse complement strand
TTCAGATACCGCTCTATCCCGATCTCCTCCATGATCCGGTCGAATTCAAAAACCACATCGCCGATCTCCAAACTTTCTTCAAAAAACTCTGGAAATCTTCCCTGCGTTGGACTATAATGTGTGTCGGTATGGTTTTTTCTCATAAAATAATTATACCAAAAAAAGAAGAGAGTTACCAGGGGGGCCTTGGTAACTCTCTTCCTTTTTTACGGGACTTTTTTCACAGCCCCTTCTTCGGTTTGTCAAAAACTCGAATTTAATTTATTCCGGCAGCCGGCGGGGTCACTCGCCGTAGAGGTTTTTGATGACGGCGGACATGCGCTCGCTCATGGAGTCGCTGTCGGCACGGAGGGAATAGAGCACCAGCCAGTCGGTGGGGTCCCGGGGGTCCAGGGTGGGCATACCGCAGTCGGAGAGGATGGCGTTCAAGGTCCACCAGTGGTCCTCAAAGCGCTCCTCGGGGGATATGTACGCCTCGTCCGACTCGGTGTAGCCGGTGTCCAGGACGTTCTCCGTCACCACGTAAAGGATGAGCAGCAGCTTTCTGGGTACGTCCCGCTCCCGGGCCTTTATCATCTTGATGGCCGTGGCGTTGGGCCAGCCGTGCTTGATGAGCTTCTGGGCGGCGGTGTAGCCGGAGCGGTCCCGGCCCATGGGCATGTTCATCCCCAGGTACAGCTCCGTCACGGCCTCCAGAGAGTAGTCCTGCTCGTCGCCGGAGGGGCTTGTCAGCACCGACATGTACTTGTCAAAATAGGCGTAGGCCCGCAGGTGGAGGCTCCCGAAAAGCGGAAGCTTGGCTATATAGCACTCCCGCAGCTCCCGGGTGTTCCTCACCCGCTGGAAGCACGCCTGGAGCTCGTGGGTGATGTGGGAGGCGCCGCTGGCGTTGGGCGCGGCGGCGGGCTTTTCGGGCTTGGGGAGGGAGGCGTAAAACTCCCGGGCCTCCTCAAAGCTCCTGCCCGTGCGCAGAAACCATGCGTAGATGACGTCCCGGCCGTCCCGGTAGTGGATGCCGCAGTCGGTGCAGCGCCCCAGCAGGATGCCGGCCTGGCCCTCGGTGAGCCCCAGGGCGAAGGCGGCGCGGAAGATGTCCTCCCTGTCGGTGGGGGCGTGGCGGCCGCTGAGCCAGTTGCGGACCTTCCTGGAGGCCGACTCCACGCCCAGGGCGTCCTCCCCCCGGGCGAAGCAGGCGGTAAGCCGCTCCTGCAGGTCCTCCCCGGGGTAGAGCTCCCGGAGGGTGTCGGAAAAGGACCGCTCCGGCAGCCGCCCGGAGCGCAAAAACTCCGCGGCCGCCTGCGGCGTCATGGCGCCCCAGCCGCCGTCCTCATTCCGGCCCATTTTCCCACCCCCTCCGGCTTTTTCGCTTGAATGTTATATTATGTTACCACACCGCATTGACATTTTCAAGGGGAAGAAAAGGCTGCCACCGGAATCGGTCAATGTCATTAAGTTAAGCAAAATCCGAGCCTCATACGCGGGAGGAACCCGCCCCTACGAGTTGATCAAAAACGATGCAATTATTGAAAATCCCAATTTTAACGTGATAACCCACAATCCCGCTGTACGGGCCGTGACCGCAGGGAATGCCCTTGGGCATGCCCACAGCGGCCCATTCCCCCGATTCACCGCCCAATTCCCATCAATCGCACAACGCCCCCGTACGGGCCGACGACCGAAGGAAGTGCCCCTGGGCGGACCACATCGGCCCATTTTTCCGATTCGAATACACTTTCCGCAAACGGGATTCGCCTCCCATTCTTGCTGTACGGGCCGCCGCCCACGGCGGCCCATTTCTCCGATTCACCGCCCAATTCCCATCAATCGCACAACGCCCCCGTAGGGGCCGACGACCGAAGGAAGTGCCCCTGGGCGGACCACATCGGCCCGCGCTCCGTTCAACAGGGCGCGGTAATAAACCTGGAAATGGGCCGCTGTGGGCAGCGGCCCGTACAGCGGGAATGGGGGATTTATCGTTTGACGGAAAGCAGGCGCGAATCGGATTGACGGGCCGATGTGGTCATCGGCCCCTACATGAACGATTTCGCGGCTATCGGAAACAATCCCTTTTCCTCGTGGGGGCGGGTCCTAAACCCGCCCGTTTTTTGTTGCATAGCATTATGGCTGCTAACTTAATGACATTGCGGAATCGTGCGGCGATTTGCTCAGCGGTCACTTAGTCTTTCCGCCAGCTTCTCGTCCGGGGCGGCGATCAAGGTGCGGTAGGTGTGGTAGATGACCATGCCGGGGCGGGCGCCGGCGGGTTTTTTTATCTCCCGGATCCAGGTGACGTCCACGGGGACCTTGGCGGAGGCCCGGGCCCGGGAGTAGAGGGCCGCGAGGCTTGCGGCCTCGGCCACGGTCTTGTCGTCGGGGACCTGTCCCTCGCAGGAGATGACCACGTGGGAGCCGGGGATCTTGGAGGCGTGGAGCCATAGGTCCGTTTTGGCGCTGTCCCGGAGCGTCAGGGCGTCGTTTTGCGTGTTGCTGCGGCCCACCCTGATGAGCATACCGGAGCTGGAGCGAAAGCGCAGGGGCTGGCTTATCTGGCGCTTCGCCTGTCCCCGCTTTGCCGGGGCGCGCAGATACCCGCCCTCCGTCAGCTCCTGGCGGATCTCCATAAGGTCCCGCTCCGTCTCGCAGCGCTCCAGCTCGTCCAGGACGCTCTCCAGATACGCAAGCTCCGCCTCGCCCTGGGCCGTCTGCCCGGTGAGGTGCGCCCGGGCGCTTTTCCGGCGGGTGTACTCCTTATAATATCCTGCGGCGTTCTGCTGGGGCGTCTTCAGGGGGTCCAACGGGATGGTCCGCGTTCCCCCGCCGGGGGCGTAGAAGTCCTCCGCCGTAAGCTCCCTCTGGCCCTTTTTCATGGCGTAGAGGTTGGCGGTGATGATGTCCCCGCACTCCCGGTACCAGTCGCGCTTCTCCGTATCCGCAAGCTCCCGGCGCTGGGCCTCCAGGCGGCGCGTCACCCGGTCCCGGGCGTTTTTCACCGTCCTTGTCAGCTCCCGGGAGCGCTGGCGGCGGCGCTCGTCGGCGTCCAGGCGCGCATAAAATCCGTCCAAAAGGGCGGAAAAGCTCTCCGCCCGGGTGACGGCGTACCCGGGGCCGTACTGGGTCACGGGCATGTAGCAAAAATCCATGGGCCGCCCTTCCGGGTCGGAGATGAGCCAGGGCGCCGCGTCCCCGGAAAGGCACCGGTCCCGCAGAGCCGAAAGCTCCCGGGCAAGGGCGGCAAGCCCGTCCCGCCCCCGGGCCTCAAAGACTCGGGGGGAGGCGTCGCCATAGGCCAGGGCGCACAGCTCCCGGGCCGTCAGGGGGGAGATGCCCAGAAACGCCCCCAGGACGCACTTGTCCAAAGGCCGCTGGTCCTCAAAGCCCCCCAGCGCGGCTCTTATCTCCTCCTCCTGCATGGCCAGGAGGTCCTTTTTGTCCTGCATGGGCGGCAGGCGGTAGCGCATCCCCGGCTGGACCGCCCGCCTGTCCTCCAGCGAGCCCACCCGGTAGAGGCAGTCGGTGATGACGCCCTCCCCGTCGGTCAAAATGACGTTGGCGGTCCTGCCCATGAGCTCCACGGCGAGGCCCCGCTCCTCCCCCTCCCCGAACATCCCCGGGGCGGCCAGGCGCATGAGGACCACCCGGTCCGTGGCGGGCTGGGAGATCTCCAGGATCCGCGCCCCGGTCAGGTGCTTCCGCAGGAGCATACAGAACATGGGCGGCTCCTGGGGCTTTTCCAGGTCCGCGGCCGTCAGGTGTATCCTGGGCGCGCCGGAGGACCCGCCGATGAGCAGGTCCGCCCGCCGGGCGCCCTTTACCGTCAGCACCACGGTACTCCGGGCAGGCTGCTGGATCCTTTCAATTTTCGCCCCGGTGAGCGCCTGCGCCAGCTCCGCCGTCAGGGCGCGCAGAAAAAGTGCGTCAAGAGACATGTTCATCCTCCAAAATGGCCGCGAAGAGCCGGTTCAACCTCTCCCGGCGGCCCTTCAAATACAGATACCCGAAAAGCGCCTCCAGCCCCGTGGCGGCGTGGTACTCCGCAAGGGTGGACGCCTTGGGCGCGGCGTGGACCTTGGCGTTGCGGCCCCGGCGGCAGACCTCCGCCTCCTCGGCGGTGAGCATTGGCGCTATTTTTTTTGCCGCCGCGGCCTGGGCCGGCGCCGAGACGTACCTCACCGTCTCCCGGTGGAGGCCCCGGTTCGTCTCCCGCCCCAGGGAGGCCAGATGCGTGCGGACCATCAGCTCGTACACCGCGTCCCCCAAGTGCGCCAGGGCCAGAGAGGAGAGGGCCTGGAGCTGTGTGTCGGTCATTTCTACAGAAAAATAATCCATGGGCGTCACTCCAACAAAAAATCCATAGCAATATTACCATATTCCCCGCGGAATTTCCACTGTTTCTATACTCTTTTACACTTGACCCGGGGAAAAAATGTCCCTATAATGTGTCGTATGCGACATTTCAAGGTAGCAAGCGACATTTCGGGAGGCGATATTTACGGACAAAGACGAACAAACCGAACGGCTGGGGTCGAAGCTGAAGATCATAAGCAACAGCTTCCGCCGGATAGCCGACGAGAGCACCCACGAGCTGGGCATCACGGGGATGCAGTCGTTCCTGCTGGGGTTTCTCCACTGTTCCCAGGGCGAGCCCCCGTGCCAGAGGGACATCGAGTCCAGGTTCAACATCAAGCACCCCACGGCCACGGGCCTTTTGCAGCGGCTGGAGGACAAGGGCTTCGTGGAGTTCCGGCCCGACAAGTATGACGGGCGCTTGAAGCGCATCGTCATCACCGAGGCCGGCCGCGCCGCGGCGGAGCAGACGAAGCGGCGGCTGGACGACATGGACCGGAAGCTCACCAGCAATTTGACCGCGCAGGAGCTTCACGAGCTCCACAGGCTCCTGGACCGGCTTGTGGAGAACGCGAGACAGTCGGCGGGCTGCCGCCGTCAGGAAGGAGAGCAGTGATTTGATACGTAGACTTGCCCGGTGCGTCCGGGAATACACGCTGGCCGCCATATTGGCGCCCGTCACCATGATCGGCGAGGTGGCCATGGAGGTCACTATCCCCAAGGTGATGAAGGCGCTCTACGACTATGGCGTCACCATGGGCGACATGCGCGTGGTGCTGCTGCGCTCCCTGGAGCTGGTGCTGTGCGCGCTGTGCTCTCTGGCCTTCGGCGTGGCCTCCGCGGCCTTCGCCACAAAGGCCGGCACCGGCTTTGCCAGAAATTTGCGCCACGACATGTACTACCGCGTCCAGGACTTCAGCTTTTCCAACATCGACAAATTCTCGACGGCCTCCATCGTCACGCGCCTGACCTCGGACGTGGCGAATTTGCAGATGACCTTCCAGATGATGATCCGCATGGCCATCCGGGCGCCCATGACCATGATCCTGGCCTTTATCTCCGCCATGACCATCTCGGTGAAGCTCTCCCTGGTCTACTGCGTGGCCATGCCCATCCTCATCGTGGCCCTGGTGTGCCTGGTGCCCCTGGTCCACAGCATCTTTGACCGGGTGTTCCGGACCTACGACAAGCTCAACAACGCTGTGCAGGAGAACGTCCACGGCATCCGCGTGGTGAAGAGCTTCGTCCGGGAGGACAAGGAGATCGAAAAATTCACCTCCATCTCCCAGTCCATCTACAAGGACTTCTGCAAGGCCGAGAAGATCCTGGCCCTCAATAACCCGGTGATGCAGACCTGTGTCTACGGGTGCATCCTGGCCATCTCCTGGATGGGCGCCAAGATGGTGGTGGCCTCCGGCAACGTCCCCGAGGCCGGCCTCACCACCGGCGACCTCAGCGCGATGTTCACCTACACCACCCAAGTCCTGTCCTCCCTCATGATGCTCTCCATGGTCTATGTGATGATGATCATGTCCCGGGCGCCCCTGAAGCGTACATACGAGATATTGACCGAGGTCCCGGACCTCACGAGCCCCGCCGGGGCCGTCACCCAGGTCCGCGACGGCTCCGTGGATTTTGAGGGCGTCAGCTTCAAATATTCCGCCAAGGCCAAGAACATGGCCCTCAAGAACGTGGACCTCCACATCCCCTCCGGCGCCACCGTGGGCATTCTGGGCGGCACCGGCTCCTCAAAATCCACCCTGGTCCAGCTCATCCCCCGGCTCTACGACGTCACCGAGGGGACCCTGAAGGTCGGCGGCGTGGACGTGCGGGACTACGACCTGACGGCCCTCCGGGACAGCGTTGCCATGGTCCTGCAGAAAAACGAGCTCTTCTCCGGCACCATCAAGGAGAACCTGCGCTGGGGCGACCCCGACGCCACGGACGAGGAGCTGGAGCACGCGTGTAAATTAGCCTGCGCCGACGAGTTCATCCAGAGCTTCCCCGACAAGTACGACACTCACATCGAGCAGGGCGGCACCAACGTCTCCGGCGGCCAGAAGCAGCGGCTGTGCATCGCCAGGGCGCTACTCAAAAAGCCCAAGATACTCATTCTTGACGACTCCACCAGCGCCGTGGACACAAAGACCGACGCCATGATCAGAAAGGCCATGGCCCAGGAGATTCCCGGCACCACCAAGCTCATCATCGCCCAGCGCGTGGCCTCCGTCCAGGACGCGGACATCATTATCATCATGGACGGCGGCGCCATCGCCGCCATGGGCACCCACGAGGAGCTTTTGAGGACCTCGGAGATCTATCAGGAGGTCTATTATTCCCAGAGGAAAGGAGATGAGGACTGATGCCCCCCGTGAGAATGCGCGGCAACGGGCGGAAGGCCCGGAATCCCAAAAAGACGCTGGCGCGGCTTTTGGGCTACATGAAAAAGTATATCCCCGTCCTCGTCATCGTCCTTATCTGCATCGTGGTCACCTCCTACGCCCAGGTCCGCATGTCCACGGCTCTGGGGGACCTGGTGGACGACTACATCGAGCCCATGATCGCCCAGGGCTCCACGGACTTTTCCGGCCTTGCCAGGTTCCTGCTGCGGGTGGCGGCGGTGCTGGCGTCCGGCATCTTCTGCGCGTGGCTCTATAACTTCCTGATGGTGTCCGTGGCCCAGGGCACCCAGAAAGTCATAAGGGACGAGATGTTCACCAAGATGCAGCGTCTGCCCCTTCGCTACTTCGACTCCAACACCGCGGGCAACATCATGTCCCGCTACACCAGCGACATCGACACCCTCCGGCAGATGGTATCCGCCTCCATCCCCCAGTGCGCGGCGTCCATCGTCTCGCTGGTCGTAATATCCGTCAACCTCATCCGCACCTCCTGGGTGCTGTGCATCGTCATGGTGTTTACGGTCTTTGTCATCGTCCAGGTCACGAAATTCGTGGTGGGCCGCTCCGGCAAGTACTTCATCGAGCAGCAGCAGGCCCTGGGGCGCGTCAACGGCTACGTGGAGGAGCTCATCAACGGCCAGCGGGTGGTGAAGGTCTTCAATCATGAGGACACCTGCAAGCGGGAGTTCGACGAGATAAACGACGACCTCTGCCGCAACGCCTACACCGCCGGCGTCTACGCCAACGCCATGGGGCCCATCAACAATAACTTAGGCTACATCCAGTACGCCGTTCTCGCCGTGGTGGGCGGCGTTCTGGCCGTGACCTCCGGCGGCAAGGCCCTGGAGCTGGGGGCGCTGATGTCCTTCATGCTCCTCAGCCGCCAGTTCAACATGCCCATCGCCCAGATCTCCAACCAGCTGAACTCCATCGTCCTGGCCCTGGCCGGCGCGGAGCGCATCTTCGACCTGATGGACGAGGAGCCCGAGGTGGACGACGGCTACGTCACCCTGGTGAACGCCGAGATCGGCCCCGACGGGACCGTCACGGAAACCGACAAGCGCACCGGCCACTGGGCCTGGAAGCACCCCCATCAGGCCGACGGCACCGTCACCTACACCGAGCTCCGGGGCGACATCACCATGACCGACGTGGACTTCAGCTACGTCCCGGATAAGCAGATTCTCTACGACATCTCCCTCTACGCCAAGCCCGGCCAGAAGCTGGCCTTCGTGGGGGCCACCGGCGCGGGCAAGACCACCATCACCAACCTCATAAACCGCTTTTACGACATCGAGGACGGCAAGATCCGCTACGACGGCATCAACATCAACAAGATCCGCAAGGCCGACCTGCGCCGCTCCCTGGGCATCGTTTTGCAGGACGTGAATCTCTTCACCGGCACGGTGATGGAGAACATCCGCTACGGGCGCCTGGACGCCACGGACGAGGAGTGCATCGAGGCCGCGAAGCTCGCCAACGCCCACGACTTCATCACCCGCCTTCCCGAGGGCTACGACACCATGCTCACCAACAACGGCGCGCGGCTCTCCCAGGGCCAGAGACAGCTCATCTCCATCGCCCGGGCCGCCGTGGCCGATCCCCCGGTGATGATTCTGGACGAGGCCACCAGCTCCATCGACACCCGCACCGAGGCGCTGGTCCAGCGGGGCATGGACCGGCTCATGGAGGGCCGGACGGTGTTCGTCATCGCCCACCGCCTCAGCACCGTCATGAACTCCAACGCCATCATGGTCCTGGACCACGGCCACATTATCGAGCGCGGCACCCACGACCAGCTCATCGCCCAAAAGGGCACCTACTACCAGCTCTACACCGGAGCGTTTGAGTTGGAATAATACTAATATCCAATTAAAATAAGCCATTCGCGGCGGGCTTTTTCGCGTCGTCGTCGCTCAAGCCGCTTTACCTCGCCCTCCCTTTGGTCGGGCTCAGGCGCAGGCTTGGCTCCT
>CANROF010000068.1 GCA_947632155.1 uncultured Oscillospiraceae bacterium | reverse complement strand
TTTCGCAAAATTCAGCGAAAATTTCCCGCACGTTCCCCTTGTCGGAAAAGCCCGTCAGGGCTTTTCCGACAGGCTGAAGGGCGGGCTTTTTGCCCGCCTTTTTTTCGTGGGTTTTATCCGTTTTTTGCGTATTGTGAGATAGAAAGGCGGTGAGGACGTTGGACAGGGAGCTGGTCGAGCTGTTGAAAAAGCGGAGCCCGGAGGGGCTGGCGGAGCTGAGGCGCCGGTTCGACGCCCTCATCCGCTACGTGGTGGAGCCCATCCTGCCGGACGCGCGGGACGCGGAGGAGTGCGTCAGCGACGTCTACATGAGAATCTGGTCCGCCGCGCCGCGCCTGGACCCGGAGCGCCCGCTGAGGTCCTATATCACCGCCGTGGCCAGGAACGCCGCCGTTTCCATGGCGCGGAGGGCGAGGCCGGAGGCGGAGCTGGACGAGTCGGTGCCGGGGGAGGACAGCCCCGAGGCGGAGCTTTTGCGCCGGGAGCGGCTGAAGACGCTGAGAAGCGCCGTCTCCAATCTCCCCGCCGGGGAGCGCCGGCTCCTATACCGGAAATATTACTACCGCCAGTCCACCGCCCAAATAGCGGCGGAGCTTGGCATGACGGAGCGGGCCGTGGAGGGCAAGCTTTACCGCCTGAAGCGCAGGCTCCGGGACATTTTGGGAGGTGAGGACGATGGATGACCGCATGGACGAGCTCCTGGGGGAGCTTGCCCTCGACCCGGAGGACACCGCGGACCCCTGGCGGCGGCCTGTACGGCTCCTGATCTGGGGAATCCTCCTGTCCACCGTCACGCTGAATTTCTGGAATCTGGATATGCTCCTGCCGGGGGTGGGACTGATCCTCATGTATCTGGGCCTCCGGGCCCTGCGCCGGGAAAACAGGGGCTTTCGCGCGGCCTGGGCGCTGGCCATCGGGCGGTTTCTCTTCACGGCGGCCGTGGACTGCTTCGCCGCCACGCCCTTTGAGCGCGCGGACGTCCTTGCCGCCCTTTACATCCCGTCAGCGGCGCTCCAGATCGTCCAGCTCCTCGCCCTCCGGGCGGGGTTTGCCGGGGTCTTCGACCGGGCGGGGTCGGAGCGGCGGCTTCGGAGCTTCAACTGGCTCATCGTTATGCAGATCCTGGTGGCGGTCCTGGGATTTTTGAACGTGGGGAGCATGGGGATATTTGGCGCTGCGCTGCTGGGACTGTATATCGGCATCATCGTGGCCCTCTTCAAGCTGCCCCGGGCCCTGGGGGACGCGGGCTGCGCCCTGCGCAACGCCCCGGTGCGCCTGGGGGACCTGCCGGCGGCGGCGCTGGCGGGGGCGGCGCTCCTGGCGCTTGTGGCGGGGGCCTATTTTGCCGGTATCGCCATGCGCGTCCCGAACGCGGAGCTCTATACCCCTGATGACAGCCGGACGCTCGCCGACGGCCTCCCGGCGGAGGCGGCGGAGCTTCTGACTCCGGCGGAGGCGGCGCTTTTTGAGGACGCCGTGGAGATTCAATTTAAATCCCGCGGGCCGGAGACGCTGCCCGACGGGACGGTGATCGAATTTTGCACCGCCGTGGCGGAGCTTCCGGAGCAAAAGCTCCTGATTCTCCACATCTTCCGTTATCTGGAGGGCGGGCCAAAGTACGGCGATGGGTTTGAGTGCTGGCACTCCTCCCATTTCACCCGCGCGGTCCGCCCGGACACGGGCAGCCCCCAGCCCACCGGGGCCCTGGTCTACCAGCGGGGAGGGGAGACGTACCGCGCGCCCCTCCGGGACCTGCGGGGCGGGCACGCCGTCATCCCCGGCGTCCTCTGGAACGACGAGGGGGACCGGATCACCGGGAATGTCTACGCCCCACGGGGCGCGGAAAACGCGCGGGGGTATGTGCTCTACATGGTCCGGGCCCAGTCGGACTCGCATCTTATCTACAACCTCTGCATGAATTACCTCCACACCGGCCTTTTTGACAGCTTCCGCCGGGGGACCGCCGCGGATATGCTCCTCTCCAACATCTCCGACTCCCGCTGGACGGTCATCCACCTGACGGACTTTTCCAGCTTCGGCCGCGAAGAATCCGAGCCGGACCCGGAAAACTACGGCTTCACCGTGAACAGCCAGCCAGCCCCGCGCACAGAACCCTCAACTCATAAAAATGAGTATACCCTCCCTTGACAAATACGCCAAGGGAGGGTATACTGAGACTGTAAGGGGGCTCGTCATCATGACGGGGACCCACGATCTTTAGCTAACGAATAACGTCAGTTGACCGCTGGGCTGCCAAATCCAGGCGGTCAACTGGCGTATATGGGAAACAGAATGTCCGATGCTAAAATCAGCAGCAGGACAAAGAGAATAAGGATAAGTACCTTTTTCCGCGTTTTCCACACGCCGTACCACCTCCCTTCGCTCAACGTTCCGGGAAAGTGGGTCCACCGCCAGAAGTGCTTGACCTCCGCACAGCCTCCCCCAATGGGGCTGAAGCTATCATACGCCTTTTGTCGGAAACTGTCAACGGGACTGTTCAAATAAGAATAAGTACACAGACACACAGCCCCGGGGAGAGTCCCGGGGTTGCCTTTTTTGCCCAGTGGTGCTATAATTGCGAAATATACATCAAAGACGATGGGAGGCGCTGTTGCGTATGGAGATTCGCAGGGCCCGGGCGCGGGACATTCCCGCCATCGGGGCGCTTTTGGAGGAGGTGGAGCTGGTCCACCACCGGGGAAGGCCGGACCTTTTCAAAAACGGCGGCAGGAAATATAGCGACGCGGAGCTTGCGGAAATTTTGTCCGACGATACGCGCCCGGTGTTCGTCTGCGACGACGGCGGCGTTTTGGGCTACGCCTTCTGTGTTTTTCAGGACCACTCCGGGGAGAGCGTGATGGAGCCCAATTTGACGCTCTATGTGGACGACATCTGCGTCTTTGAGCGCTGCCGGGGCCGGGGCGTGGGGAGGGCCCTCTATGAGCACGTCCGCGGGTTTGCCAAAAGCTCCGGCTGCTACAACGTGACGCTGAATGTCTGGGAGTGCAACCCCGGGGCCAGGGCGTTTTATGAAAAAATGGGCCTTGCGCCGTATAAATATTGTATGGAGGACATCTTATGAAAGCGCTGTTGATCGTCAACCCCAGATCCGGCCGCCAGCGGGTCCAGACGGAGCTCTTCCGCATCGTGGAGCGCCTGGACGGCGCCGGATACGACACCACCGTGGTCCTGACAAAATACCGGGGCCACGCCGCGGAGCTGGCCGCCAGGGCGGGGGAGTATGACCTCCTTGTCTGTACCGGCGGGGACGGGACTTTGAACGAGGTCATATCCGGCCTGCTGAAAAACGGCCTTGAGTGTCCCATCGGCTACATCCCCCTGGGCTCCACCAACGACCTTGCCGGTTCCTTGGGCATCCCCTCCGATGTGGACGCGGCGCTGGACATGATACTGGAGGGCGAGCCCGTGCCCATCGACGTGGGACGCTTCAACGGCCGGTATTTTCTGGACGTGGGGCTCCTGGGCATCTTCTCCCGCACCTGCTACGAGACGCCCCAGGACATGAAAAACACCCTGGGCTTCTTGGCCTACGTCTTAGAGGGCATCCGGGAGGTCCCCACCGTCCACCCCATCCCGCTGCGCATTGAGGCCGGCGACGCGGTCTACGAGGGGGAGTACCTGGCCTGCGTGGTCAGCAACTCCCGGAAGCTGGGGGGCGTGGTGTCCCTGGGGGAGGACCGGGTGGACCTGAGCGACGGGAAATTCGAGCTCCTTTTGGTGGAGAAGGAGAAGACGCCCATGCAGCTCCACGGCTATATAAGGGCCCTGCGGACAGCGGACCTGAAGGCGGAGGGCATGACCTTCGTCTCCGTCCCGTCCCTTCGGATAATCTCCCCCGACGACCAGCCCTGGACCCTGGACGGCGAGCGCGCCGACTGGCAGGGCGAAGCCGACATAGAGATCCTGCCGAGAGCCGCAAGGCTGCTGATGAGAAGAAACGGCGGAGAATAACCGCAGAATCCCCGGGCGGACGCACGTCCCGCCCGGAGATTTTCGTAAAAAAGGATGACGTTCGTATCATGGAAAGAAATACCCTGGGCGAGATCATTTATACCCTGCGGAAGAAAGCGGGACTGACGCAGGAGGCGCTGGCGGAGGGCATTTGCTCCCCCATATCCGTCTCCCGCATTGAGAACGGCAATCAGATGCCCTCCGGCAGGGTCTTGGAGAAGCTTCTGGAGCGGCTGGGCACGGGGACATATGAGCTGTGCAGCGTCTACTATGAGAACGAGCAGCAGGCGTCCCTGCGCCGCGCATTGGATGAGATCAACGCGCAAGTCTCGTCCGGCGATCTGGATTCGGCGAGAGCGGCCTTGCGGGAGCTCTCCGCCAGGGAGATGGACGCCGGGAGCCTTCAATACACGAAAATGCTTTTCGCGGCGATTCGCATGAAGGACGGCACGGATGATACTGGCATGGAAGCGGAGCTGGAGAGCGCCCTGCGCCTGACAAAGCCCAACATCGACCTTCGGGACTGCCGGGGGGAGCTGTTTTCCCCGGCGGAGGCCAATCTTCTTGTCATGCTGACGGAGGCAAAATATCTGGCGGGGAAGAGCCTGGAGGCCATACGCCTTGGCGAGGAGGTCCTTTTCGCCCTGGAGCGCAGCCGGAGCCGCCTCTCCGAATTTCATGTCTTCCACATCAACCTTGCCCACAATCTGAGCCAATACCTGGTGTCGGAAGGGCGCTATGAGGAGGCGCTTTTCTACGCCAGACGGGCGGAGGAACTGAGCATTCACGGAACGGAGCAGTTCATGCTGCCAGAGATCGAATTCGGTATCGCGCAGATACTCAATAACATGGGCAAGCCGGAGGAGAGCCGCGCGCGGGTGGAGGCGCTGATTCCCTACATGAGGCTCATCGGGAAAACCCAGATGGCGGATGTGGCCCAGGAATATCTGGAGATGCTTCGATCAAACGCAGACGCCGGGCCTTGCGAAAAAGAACGCCATGAAAGGCTGGTCTATTTTGAAAACCTTATCAAATGACGTAAGTTGAAGCTATACACGGGGCGATATGGAAACGCCGCGCTTCCTCCTTTATACTCACGGTATCACATAAAGGAGGAAGCCTCGATGAAGAAACGCATATGGGAATATATCCCTCTGTTTGTTTTACAGCTTCTTACAAGCGCGGCCACCGTGGGCGTGGCTGTGTTGTTAAACGCCCTGATCGACGCCGCGGAAGCCTCCATTATCAGCGGAGACGCCGGCGGCTTGCGGGATGTCGTGGCCGTCAGCGTCCTGTACGCGCTTTTAACGGGCGCGCTGGTCTATCTGTCCGGGCGGTGCAAGGCCCGCTTTATCCGGAAGTCCATGCTCCGGATGCGAAACGCCCTGGCCGGCGGTACGCTGAGGACAGGCATCGCCGAGTATGAGAACACGGGCAGCGCCGCCTATGTCTCGGCGTTTAACCAAAATTTTTCCGTTATCGAGGAAAAGGTACTGCAAAACCGCATCTCCCTCATGGACGCCGTTATAAGCATCGTCCTCGCCGTCGCCGTGCTTATCTGGATGGATCCGGCGATCGCGGTGATCTCCATCGCGGCAATGGCGATTCCCGGCCTGCTGCCCGGCCTTTTCACAAAGGCGCTGGGGAGGGCCACGGGGACGGTGATGGAAGCGACCAACGCCTACAACGAGAAGGTCGGCGATCTGCTGAACGGCTTTGAGGTGATAAAGACCTGCAACGCCGCCGGGGAAGTGCTCCCCCGGTTTTCGGAGAGCGCCAAAGCCCTGGAGAACAGCAGGGAGCGTCTGTCGTCGCTGATGGCGAGGCTCTACGGCGTGACGAATTTCGCGTCCATCGCGGTGCAATATCTCGTTATGGGCCTGGCGGGATTTTTCGCGGTCAAGGGATATATCACGATAGGCAGCATCGTGGCGGTCACGCAGCTTACGGGGCAGGTGATCTCTCCCGCCTTCGAGCTTTCGGCGAAAATCGGCGAGCTCAGATCCGCCAAACCGGTGCTTGAGACGCTGCGCGGCCTTTCCGAGCCGAAGACCCCCGAAAAAAGCGAAGCGCGCCCGATGAAGGACCGCGTTTCCCTTAAAAATGTGAGCTTTCGATACGGGGACAGGGCTGTTTTAGATCATGTGTCGGCGGATTTTGAGAGAGGGAAAAAGTACGCGGTCGTCGGGAAAAGCGGAAGCGGGAAGAGTACGCTCCTGAAGCTCCTTGCGGGGTACTATCCTCCGTCTGACGGGGAGATCTGCACCGACGGGACCGCGGCGCTTCCCGATGACGCCGCCATGATCCATCAAAAACCGTTCCTGTTTCGGGACACCCTCCGCAATAACCTTACGATGTGGAAGCCGTATCCGCAGGAGAAGATCATGGAGGCCGCGGACAGAGCGGGCCTGACGGAGCTTATCGCCAGGCTCCCGCAGGGGCTTGATACCCCGGTCGAGGAAAACGGAAGCAACTTTTCCGGCGGCGAGTGCCAGCGCATCGCCATTGCCAGGGCGCTGCTGGGCGGTAAGGACATCCTGCTGATGGACGAGGCGACCTCCGCCCTGGACGAGCAGACCGCCGCCGCAGTGGAGAGCGGCATCCTGTCGCTGGAAGATGTCACATGCATCAGCGTCACCCACCGCCTCACGCCCGAGGCCATGAAAAAATACGCCGCCGTCTACACCGTGGACGGGGGAGAGCTGCGGTTGAAAAACGTATAATACTAATCCCTAATCAAAAACTCCAATTCGCGACGGTCTTTTTTGCGCCATGCTTCGTCAGACGCAAAAAATTCTCGCCGCTCGGTTTGCCCGGGGGCGTTTTTTGGGGTATAATTAAAAATTAATGTCGTATATACTTGACTTATATTAAACTATATATTAATATACATAGAGGGAGGTGATTCGCATCGGCCGAAATATTAAGGTCAAGGTCGCGAGGGCGGAATTGGACATGACCCAAAAGGCGCTGGCGGAGGCCGTGGGGATCTCCCGGCAGACAATGAACGCCATAGAACAGGGAGACTACAATCCCACTATACGGCTGTGCCGCGCGATCTGCAAGGTATTAGGAAAATCGCTGGACGAGCTGTTTGGAGAGGAGGATTGACATGAAGCGCAAACAAACAAATAACAGTCTTGACGAAATGCAGGACAGTAAATTGCTGAAAATCGAGGAGACTGGGTTATGGCTGGCGTTTTGGGGACTGATGGCCGCCATCGTCATTCAATTCGTGGCGGGGACAACGCTGAAGGAGATAGCCGGCGAAATAGCCGTCCTTGTCCTTCTGAGCGTCTATATCGCGTTTACGACCATAAGAAACGGGCTATGGACGCGCAGCTATGCGCCGACGAGAAGGACGAATCTGCTGTTCAGCCTTGTCCCCGCGCTTCTCCTTGGGGGCATCTACGCGGTGAGGCTGTATCTCATCCTGCGCGAACCCGTCCGTTTTAAGCCTCTTTTGGGCATTTTTCTCGTAATGGCCGCCGCGTACGCCCTGTGCTTCGCCCTCTTAGAGCTCCTGCGCGCGCTGTATCAAAAGCGGCGGGATAAGTTAGAGAATGTGGACGACGAGGGGGAGGGGTGATTGTATGCGCACGGATGACCTGTGCTTCCTTACCGAGAAGGACCAGTTTTGGAGCGGTATGTTGGCGGATGTGTTGGAGCAAAACAAAATCCCATTCCTCAAAAAACCACGCCTCGGCGCCGGAGTGGCGCTGAAGGTCGGCCCAAATCAGGAGAGTGTCCTCTTTTATGTGCCTAACGATCAACTGGAGCGGGCAAAGGAGCTGGTCGATGAGCTTTTTGGGGAGAAGTTCCATGAAAATTAAGTGGCTCGGGAAATATACCGGCGACAACCTCCCCACAGCCGATATAGGCGCGGATCACCGGGAGCTGCCGGAGGTCACGAACAAGTCGGCGGTCCTTATCATCCCCATCATTTTGCTGCTGCAAGGCATCCTTTTCGTGAAGAGCCGGTTTTTGACAGGCGCGCTTCTCTACCGGCGCTATTTGCTGGTGGGGCTTATTTGCGGATTTCTGATGGCCCCGCTCCACGAGCTGCTCCACGCGGTGTGCTTTCCAAAGGGCAGCGCGGTATATATGTTTTATACAAAATACGGACTGGGCACGACCTGCTTGTCCCCAATTCGGAAACGCCGCTTTGTTCTCGTAAACATTTTCCCCTCCGCCGTCCTGGGCGTTCTCCCGCTTATCGTATTTCTGTTCATACCGAAGGAGCTTCCAGTCCTGAACAGCATCCTTTACGGACTTTCCTTTGTAAACATCGGCGCCAGCTTCGGCGATTACATGAACGTCATCCATGCCTGGAAGATCCCGAAAAACGCCGCGCTCCAAATCTCCGGGGAGAAAATCTACTGGTACAAAGCTTGACGCGCTCCCGCTTTGACCGCCGAAAACTGAATACCGGAGCACCCGCCGGCGAAAGAAAGCAGGAAATCAAAACGGTTTCCTGCTTTTTTTATACCCTTTCCTCGTTTGCCGGAGTAAAAACCAGTGGCGCCGATGTGGGTGATGCCGTGGCCGAATGCGCATGTACGGTAAAGAAGCATAACAAAAAAACGGATAGAGACAGCCGCCCATTCTATTCCGGGCAAGAAATACGTGATAGAAATAATCACAGAAAAGAGCTAATATTATTTTGAAAACGCGGGGAATAACCGCCTGGAAATGACGTCTATTAAGGTGAGGGCCTTCAAAAGGACATGTGCCTTGGAAAAAATCCCTTTTGTCGCCCAAGTTGGCGTCCGCAGGCGCCATGCAAGCGAGCAACCGCCGCTATGCGGCGGCTCTTAGCGAGTCGCAGCCGCCTACGGCGGCGCGCAGGACGACAGCAGGGAAGTTTTCGCTGAATTTCGCAAAATTCAGCGAAAATTTCCCGCACGTTCCCCTTGTCGGAAAAGCCCGTCAGGGCTTTTTCGACAGGCTCCGAGGGACGGCAGTTGGAATACTGCCGTCCCTCGGAGCTTTATCCGCGCTCTGTTTCTTTTTCCTGTTTCTGTTCGCTGTCTTTCCGCAAAATGCCGTCTACGCTCTTTTCCTCGCTTACCGGGGCGCCGGGGGCGCGCTTGAGGCTGGCGCCCAAGACGTCGGAGACGTCGGTGATGGTGACGAAGGCGTTGGGG
>CANROF010000067.1 GCA_947632155.1 uncultured Oscillospiraceae bacterium | reverse complement strand
GGCATGGGGCCCTCCGCGGCGTCCACCAGGAGGATGACGCCGTTGACCATCTTCAAAATGCGCTCCACCTCGCCGCCAAAGTCGGCGTGGCCCGGGGTGTCCACGATGTTTATCTTGATGTCGCCGTACTGCACGGCGGTGTTCTTGGCAAGGATGGTGATGCCCCGCTCGCGCTCCAAGTCGTTGGAGTCCAGGACCCGCTCCTGCACCGCCTGATTTTCACGGAAGACGCCGGACTGCTTGAGCATCTCGTCCACCAGCGTAGTCTTGCCGTGGTCCACGTGGGCGATAATGGCCACGTTGCGTATCTTTTTTTCCAAAGGTCACACTTCTCTCTGGGCGTAAAAATTCAACAGAAGTATTATATAACAGATAATCGCCGCTTTTCAAGCGTATAAACGCAAAAGCGGCGGGGAAATTGAAAATTTTTTTCGTCAAATTCGCCCATCCGCGCAGGCGGCTTTCAAAAAAATCCTCCCGCCCTCTTGACAAGCGGATACGACAAGGGTGGGGTGGGTGATAGCGGGACCGGATCAAGAGAACAAGAGCTGCATACAACGGACACGACGCTGTATATCCGGGGACGGGTCGCCGAGACGGCGACCCCTACGAACAAGCTTGGAAGTTTTCGCACAACATCGCCGACATGCCGTAGGGGTCGCCGTCCCCGGCGACCCGCGTTGCAATTTTGAACATGTGGCCCCACAACGCGAAAACCAATGATTTCACTGTACGGGCCGCCGCCCACGGCGGCCCATTCTCCCGATTCGCGCCGGCCCTCCGTTCAACGGAACGCGACAATAATCCGGGGAAATGGGGCTGTGAAAAGCCGAGCTTGTAGATGCTCTTTTTTTCACAGCCCCTGATTTTATTTTGTTTTCACATTGAACGCGCTGCCGTCGCCGGTGAGGCCGTCGCGGCGGAGCATCGTCTCCAGGACGTCGATGTCGGAGGAGATGTCCATGGCCTCCGTCTCGTAGAGCTTGTCGAGCTGCTTGCGGAAGCCGTCCACCAGGGTGTCCAGGATCCGCTCGATCTCCGCCTGGGCGGAGCGGATGTTCTCGCCCTGGGCGCCGGAGGCGCCGAAGTCGGCGTAGGAGTGCAGGAGCTTCAGGGTGGTGGGCAGATAGTAGCTCATGAAGGACTTGATCTGCGGCTCCTTCTCCGGCTTTTCCTGGACGGCCTTGAAGATTCTGCCCGTCAGGTCCTCCATCTCGTCTATGCGGCGGGAGACTTCCTCGTCGGGGATGTCGTCGTTGAGCTTGCGGATCTCCCGTAAAATGGCCTTGTAGCGGTCCTCGCTGTCCTCCTCCGGCTCCGGGGCGGGCTGGGCCTTGGCCTTGGGGCCGGCGCCGGGAGTCAGCACCAGCGCGCCCTCGCCCCGGTCGATGTAGGCGGTCCTGGTGAGAAGGCCCTTTTCCAGCATGGCCTCCAGGTCCTTTTGGCACTTGCGCTGGGACACGCCGGTCTTGGACGCCAGCTCCGCTATCTCCACATAGTCCCGCCCCGCGCAGGCGGCGGCGTAGACCTTGAAACGGTTCTCGCGTTTTTTCAAAAAGCCCCGGTACACGAGGCACCCGGCCCCGCCCACGGCCATGGCGATGCTGGGGATGGCCTCCGCCAGCACGTCCCGCAGCGGCCAGAAGCTCAGGTCCGTCAGGTGCCCCAGGGTGGATATGCCGCCCAGGCCCAGAAGGATGGCCCCGGCGATGAGCAGGAATTTTTTAAGTCCGTCAAAGGGCTGGGCGTCCTTCCCGGCGCCGGAGGTCTTTATCCCGGCCCCGGCCTTCTTTTTGGCGTCGGACTCCGCGGCCCGGGACACCATATTCGACCCCGCCGCCCCGCCGGAGGGCCTGGGGCGCGCCTCGGCGGTCTGGGAGGTATTCTGCCGGCCCGTCTGGCTCTGGGCGGTCCGGACGGGGTTTATCACCACGGTCCTGTCCACGTAATTGATATACGCCCGGGGGCCCAGCTTTCCCTCGGACACCATCTTTTGCAGGTCCCGGAGGGCCGTCTCGTAGCTGACGCCCACGGCGGAGGCCAGATACTCGATGGACTCCACGTTCCGCCCCTCGGTCATGATGCTGTACTTGTCCATCCGGATGGACTGGCGGGAGTCGGAGGATATGTTCTTCCCCGTGGTGCGCTTTTTGAATACGCCCGCCTTCCAGAGGATCATGAGGAAGCCCAGGGGCGGGAAGATATTGAAGGCCACTATAAGGGCTATTATGAAAAAGACGTTGGAGACAAAGGAATCTCCGGATTTTTTCCCGTTGCTGCTCACCGTCCGCCGTTCTCCCTTCGTATTTTCTATACACTTACCTTATTGCAAAAATCACTGTTTGTCAAGGAAAAGATTATCAATTCCGTTTTCGTCGAATTCGTCCAGGTACTCGTCCATGCGCTGGGCGAATTCCGGGTAGTTGGCGTCCGTCACCTCGGCGAAGTCCATGTCCCGCAGCGTCAGCTCCTGGGCCAGGATGTCGTAGAAAACGGCGTCCTCGTAGTCCATGATGGCCTCGTGGATGCCGCCCTCGGCGAAGGCGTCGGAGGGCACCACGACGCCGCCGTCGATGTCGTACAGCTCCTCCGTCCCCTCCTGCTGGAGGCACTGGGCAAAAATAAGGCTCTCCACCCGGTCGTAATCGTCGATGCGGTCGTCGCCCCGGGCGGAGTTCAGCACCCAGTTTCCGATATAGACGAGGTCCAGGAGCCTCCGAAATTCCTTGTTGGTCAGGTCAAAATGTATCATCGCGTATCCCTCCCGGGTCAATAGGCAGTCTTACAAATTCATTATATCAAAAACCGCAAAGAAATTCTACATTTTACACTTGTTTTATTTACGCCAATCGAATATCATATATACATAAGGGACAGCAAGCGCCGCGGGGCGCGGCACGGAGGGAAAAATGGACTCAAGACCTGTGGGAGTGTTCGACTCCGGCCTCGGGGGACTGACATGCGTCAAAAAGCTCATGGAGGTCCTGCCCGGGGAGGACATCATCTACCTTGGCGACACCGGGCGCGTCCCCTACGGCGGGCGCAGCCGGGAGACGATCATAAAATACGCCCGCCAGGACATCGCCTTTCTGCGCGGCTTCGACATAAAGGCCGTGGTGGTGGCCTGCGGCACCGTCAGCACCAACGGGCTCGACGAGATCGCCGGGGACTACCCCATCCCCGTCATGGGCGTGGCGGACGCCGCCGCCCAGGCCGCCGTGGACGCCACGAAAAGCGGCCGCATCGGCCTTATCGGCACAAAGGCCTCCATCCGAAGCATGGCCTATGACGAGAAGATTCTGGCCCGCATGCCCCGGGCGTCCATCTTCAAGGCCGCCTGCCCCCTCTTCGTCCCGCTGGTGGAGGAGGGGCGCATAAGCCCGGAGGACGCCGTCCTCCGGCTCGTGGCGGAGGACTACTTAACGCCCCTCCGGCGTCAGAACGTGGACACGCTCATCCTGGGCTGTACCCACTACCCGCTGATAGCCGGCACCATCGCCCGCGTCATGGGGCCGGACGTCCGGCTCATCGACCCCGGCGCCGTCACCGCGGAGCGGCTCCGGCGGGAGCTGGAGGCCGCGGACGCCCTGGGGGGCCACGCCAGGGGCACATACAGGTATTTTGTCACGGACAGCGCCGAGGATTTTTCCAAAACGGCTTCGCTGTTCCTAAACGCACACATCGAGGGCGCCGTCAGACAGATCGCATTGGAGGGACCAAGCCCATGAACGACGACAATAACGACATGATTCAACAGGAAAATGTTCAAAAAGAGGTGCTGATCTCCATAAAGGGCCTCTCGGGGGTAGACGAGGACGGCGAGGACATCGAGTTCGTCACCGGCGGCAGCTACTCCTTCGACGAGCGCCGCGCGGCCTTGGAGTACATGGAGAGCGAGCTCACCGGCATGAGCGGCACCAAGACCACCATCTCCGTGGAGCGGAGCAGCGTGCTCATCACCCGCTCCGGCACCGTCAACATGCAGATGATGTTCGAGGAGGGGCGCAAGCACTACGTAAACTACTCCACCCCTTTCGGCTCCATGACCATGGGCCTTGTGACCCAGAGCATCAAAAACGAGCTCACGCGCCAGGGCGGACGCCTGGTGCTCCGGTATCTCATGGACCTGGACACCATCCTGCCCACCCGCAACAAGGTGGAGATCGAGATAAAATCGTAGGACACAAAGGAGTTTACAATAGATGAACCTCATCGACGAAGCGAAAAAAGAGATAACCGCCCTCCTGGCGGGGAGCTATGAGCGCGCCGCCGGAAAGGGCCTGCTGCCCGCGGGCGCGGAGCTTGCGGGGACGGTGGAGATCCCCAAGGACACGGTATTCGGCGACTACGCCTCCTCCGCCGCCATGGCCGCGGCCAGGGCCATGCGGATGCCCCCCAGGAGAATCGCCGAGGCCCTCGTCTCCCAGCTTGACCTGACCGGCAGCTTTTTTGAGAGCGTCAGCGTGGCCGGGGCGGGCTTTATCAACTTCCGCCTGGGGCCCAAGTGGTATTCCGACGTCATAAGGGCCGTGGAGGCTGAGGGCGCCGCCTACGGGCAATGCGACATAGGCCATGGCGAGCGGGTGATGGTGGAGTTCGTCTCCGCCAACCCCACGGGCCCCATGCACATGGGCAACGCCCGGGGCGGCGTGCTGGGGGACACCCTGGCAAACGTCCTGAAGCTGGCGGGATACGACATCTGGAAGGAATTTTACGTCAACGACGCCGGGAATCAGGTCCACAAGTTCGCCGTCTCCATCTACGCCCGGGCCATGCAGGAAAAATTCGGGGAGGAAAATTATCCTTTCCCGGAGGACGGCTACCACGGCGAGGACATAAAGGAGCTGGCCCACGGCTTTTTGGAGACGTCCCCCCTGTTCCCGGAGGGCGCCGGGGAGGAGGCGTGGCTCGCCGCCATGGCGGAGTACGGCCTTGCGCGGAACATCCCCAAGATGAAGTCCGACCTCCAAAAGTACGGCATCGAGTACGACCGGTGGTTTTTGGAATCCGGCCTCCACCAGTCCGGCTTTGTGGCGGACACCGTGGATAAGCTTTCGAAAAACGGCTGGACCTACGAAAAGGACGGTGCTCTCTGGCTCAAGACCGCGGAGCTTCTGCGGAAAAAGTATATCTCCGAGGGCAAGACCCCCGAGGAGGCGGAGAAGCTGGACCTCAAGGACGACGTTCTCCGGCGCGCCAACGGCTTTTACACCTACTTTGCCGCGGACATCGCCTACCACCGCGACAAGCTGGAGACGCGCGGCTTTTCGCGCGTCATCAACGTCTGGGGCGCCGACCACCACGGCCACGTGGCGCGGCTCCAGGCCGCCGTGGACGGGCTGGGGCTGGAGGGCTCCCGGCGGATCGTCATCGTCCTCATGCAGCTTGTGAATCTTTTGCAGGACGGACAGCCCGTGCGGATGTCCAAGCGCACCGGCAAGGCCATCGCCTTGAACGACCTTCTGGACGAGATCAGCGTGGACGCCGCCAGATTTTACTTCAATAACCGCGCCGCCACCAGCCCCCTGGACTTCGATCTGGACCTGGCCGTGCGCCAGGACAGCGAGAATCCCGTCTACTACGTCCAGTACGCCCACGCCCGTATCTGCACCCTCCTTTCCATGCTGAAGGCCGAGGGGTATGGGGTGGAGCGCGCCGGGGACCTGTCCCTGGAGCTCTTGACCGACGGGACGGAGCGGGACCTTATAAAGGGCCTGTCGCAGCTCCCCGAGGAGGTCAAGCTGGCCGCCCGGGACTACGACCCCAGCCGGATAAACCGCTACCTCATGGAGCTCGCCGCCCGCTTCCACCGCTTCTACAACGCCTGCCGGATAAAGGGCGCGGAGCCCCAGCTTTTAAAGGCCAGGTTAAAGCTGGCCGACACCGTCCGCGCCGTCCTCGAAAACGGCCTTGCGATCCTCGGCGTCTCCGCGCCGGAAAAAATGTGACCCCTCCCATTCACGCGGCAGTACCGCGTCGCGTCAAAATCAAACGGAAAAGGGCCGCCTCGGCGGCCCTTTTCCGTTAGCCTGTCGAAAAAGCCCTGACGGGCTTTTCCGACAAGGGGAACGTGCGGGAAATTTTCGCTGAATTTTGCGAAATTCAGCGAAAACTTCCCTGCTGTCGCCCTGCGCGCGCCGCAAGCGGCACACTTGTGCGACAAAAGGGATTTTTTCCAAGGCACATGTCCTTGGAAAAAATATTGAAATTGAGTTTTTTGACAACCTGACGGAAAAGGGCCGCCTCGGCGGCCCTTTTCCGTTTCAGGGCTGAGAATCACACCCCGGAATAGGCGGCGAAGCCGGCGTCGATGGGGAGGACTACGCCGGTGATGGCGGAGGCGGCCCGGTCGTCGCAGAGGAAGAACACGCCGCCCAGAAGCTCCTCCGCGTCCACGAAGCGGCCCATGGGAGTGCCGTTCAGAATCTTCTCGGAGCGGGCCGTGGGGGTGCCGTCAGGGTTGAAAAGGAGGGCGCGGTTTTGGTTGCTCACAAGGAAGCCGGGGGCAATCGCGTTGCAGCGGATGCCGGATTTGGCAAAGTGCGTCGCCAGCCACTGGGTGAAGTTGCTGACAGCCGCTTTCGCACCGCTGTAAGCCGGAATTTTCGTGAGGGGTATGTAGGCGTTCATGGAGCTGACGTTCAAAATAACGCCGCTCCCCCGCTCCACCATGTCGCGGGCGAAAATCTGGGTGGGCAGCAGCGTGCCCTGGAAATTGAGCTTGAAAACAAAATCCACGCCGGAGGGGTCCAGGTCGAAGAAGGTCTTCTGCCCCTCCCTGGCCTCGTGCTGGTACTCGTTGTCCGTGGTGGCCCGGGGGTTGTTGCCGCCCGCGCCGTTGATGAGGATGTCCACGGGGCCGAAATCGGCCAAAATCGCCTCATGGGCGGCCCGGATGGACTCCGGCTCTAAGACGTTGCACTTGTAGCCGTTGAGGCAGTAGCCCTCGGCCCGCACATCGTCAGAAAGCTTCTTCACCGCGTCCTCATTGAGGTCCAGAGCGGCCACTTTCGCCCCCGCCTGGGCGAACGCCCTCGCCATGACGGAGCAGAGCACGCCGCCCGCGCCGGTGACGGCGACCGTTTTGCCGGTAAAATCAATATTCAGAGGGAGATCAAGCATTTTACTCATCCTTTCTGTATTTTGAGGGACTTTATTCAATCGTCCCTCCGTTGGCCTCGATGAGGCCGTTGAGGTAGGCGCTGCCCAGGGCCCGGTCAAAGAGGCCGTAGCCGGGCTTGCCCGTCTCGCCCCAGATCATGCGGCCGTGGTCCGGGCGGAACCAGCCGTCAAAGCCCGTCTCCACCAGCGCTTTCACGATAGCGTTCATGTCCAGAGAGCCGTTTTTCGTGAGGTGCCCGGACTCCTCAAAGGAGGTATCGGGGAGAATTTTCACGTTTCTGAGGTGCATAAAACCGATGCGCTTCATAGCGGAGTACTTGCGGACAAGCTTGGGGATGTCATTTGTGGGTGAGCAGCCCAGGGACCCGGTGCACAGGCACAGCGTGTTGGCCGGGCTGTCCACGATGCTGAGATACCTGTCGATATTGGCCTCATTCGTCACGACACGCGGAAGGCCAAAGATGGGATACGGGGGGTCGTCCGGGTGGAGCGCCATCACCACGCCGCATTCCTCGGCCACGGGGATGACCTTTTTAAGGAAATACTCGATATTCGCCCAAAGTCCTTCTTCCCCGATCTCACCGTAGGCGCGGATGAGGTCGCGGACTTCGTCCTGCGTATAGCTTGCGTCCCAGCCGGGCAGGTGGATGTCGTCCTTCAGCGGGTCCAGCCCCCGCATCTGGTCCCAGTACATGACGAGGCTGGTCGAGCCGTCGGTCCCAACCTTGTCTAATTGCGTCCGCGTCCAGTCAAAGACCGGCATGAAGTTGTAGGTCACGCACTTCACGCCGTACTTGGCGCAGCGGCGGATATTCTCGCAGTAGTTTTCAATATGCCGGTCCCGCTCCGGGCGGCCCAGCTTGATCTCCTCCGTCACGGGGATAGATTCAACCACGTCGAAGATGAGCCCGTGCTCCCGGCACTCGTCCGCCAGGCGCTTGATGGACGCCTCCGGCCACACCTCCCCCGGCTTCACGTCGTACACCGCGGACACGATGGACCGCATCCCCGGAATCTGCCTTATTTCCTCCAGCGTCACGGGGTCGGAATCCCCATACCAGCGAAAGGAGCTCTTCATCGCTTTCCCTCCCAAAAAATATGTCCCCGTCTCCCGGCGCAAGCCCCGGGAAACGGCGTGAAAAAACGCTTTGCGGATATTATACCGCCCAAACGCAAAAAAATCTACCGCCCATAAAAATTATTTCCACCAGTTAAGGCGTCAATGATGTCCAATTAAAATAAGCCATTCGCGCCGGGGGCCTTTGAGGACAACACAGGCCGGACACACAGCGAATGTGTCCGGCCTTGCTTTGTTTTGTTGGTGGGTATGGGTGCCCGGCTTACCGATTGATAGTTACTCCCGTGTCAAAAGCACCGTCCCCCACTTCAGCGTTAGGGTTGAGAATGGTCACATTGGTCAAGGACTTGCAACCCCGAAAGGCATCCTTACCAATAGTCGTCACACTTTCCGGGATGGTCACGCTGGTCAGGGCATCACAATGAACAAAAGTGCCTTCTTCAATCTCCGTCACCCCCTCCGGGATGGTCACGCTGGTCAAGGACTTGCACCCCCGAAAGGCATCTACCCCAATCTCTGTCACGCTTGCCGGGATAGTCACGCTGATCAAGGACTTGCACCCCTGAAAGGCATCCTTACCAATAGTCGTCACACCTTCCGGGATAGTCACGCTGGTCAAAGACTTGCAATCCCGAAAGGTATCCTTACCAATTGGCAGAAGATGTAATTGTTGAAGGACCCGTACCCCGCGTCGGCCACCGGATACTTGGGGTAGAAGCCGTACATTTCCTTGAACTTCTCCATCAGCGGCACAAAGCAGTCCATGTCCGACCTGTACTGCTGCACGTCGAGAACAGCGATGTACTCGTCCGCCACGCCGACCTGTACGTTGTACGCCGGGAGCAGCTGGTCATTGCCCATATAGTCACGCTTCATACGCATGAATGTGGCGTCGTGGTCTGTCTTGGAATAGCTGTTCCTGTCAGGGCCGCAGATCCT
>CANROF010000066.1 GCA_947632155.1 uncultured Oscillospiraceae bacterium | reverse complement strand
CCGAACGCTTTCGGCTGTTGCGAATTCCGTTTCAAGCTTCGGAGGGAGGGGAGCTCGAGGGGGACCGTCAGGGTCCCGCCTCGAATTCAAATCACGCTCCAAACAAAAAACACCAGTCCGCAGACTGGTGTTTTTTGTTTGGAGCGGCCTACGAGGCTCGAACTCGCTACCTCCACCTTGGCAAGGTGGCGCTCTACCAGATGAGCTAAGGCCGCGGGGCCGAAAGCTCGTTTATTATAAATGCTGGCGGCCCTTTTGTCAAGTCCTATTTTATATTTTTTACATTTTTACATTTTTCAGAAAATTCACTCCGCGTCCGCCGGGTCCGTGTCCTCCGCGGCGCCGGGGGCTTCGGTGCCGGCGCCTGTGTCCGGGACTGTTTCGTCCTCGGTGCCGCCGCCTTCGGGGGGCTCCTCCCCCTCCGACGGCGTCTCGCTTTGGGCAGGTCCCTCTTCCTCCGGCGGCTCCTGGTCCCCGGAGGGGTCCTCCCCGCCGGACGGCTCTTCACCCGCGGAGGGGTCCGGTCCCTCCGGAGGCGTCTCCGTTTCCGGCGGCTCTCCGCCCTCCGGCGGGGTTTCTCCCTCGGACGGGTCCTCTCCGCCGGGGGTGTCCGCCCCCTCCGGCGGTTCCTCGCCCTGGGAGGGGTCATCCTCTCCCGGCTCGCCGGCGGGCTGGTCCTCCGGGGGCTCCTCAGTCTCTGAGGGCTCCGGCGGGTCGAACTCCGGGCCGTAGAGGGATTCCCCGCCGCAGGCCGGGTACTGGGAGGCGTCCCAGGAGTAGTTGAGGTATATCTGCTGCTCGTCGTTCCGGTAAACGGCGCCGGTGCCGTCGTAGTGGGAGCAGTCCAGGTGGTAGAGCTCCCCGTTATCCAGCCGCACCAAATTCCAGGCGTGGTTCAGGTTGTTGAGCCGCCCGCGGATGACGCGGCACTCGATGCCCAGCTCGTCGCACAGGACCTTCATGGCCATGGCATAGCCCTCGCCCACGGCGCTGCCCTGCACCAGGGCCCCGTAGGCGGTCATGGCGTTGTAGCGCCGGGCCTGGGCGTCGGAGGGACTTACGTCCTCGTCGAACACCACGTTTTCCTTAAAATACTCGGCAAGCTCCGTGAGCTTTTCCCTGTTGGTCCCGCCCTTTATGAGGCCGGCCACGGTCCTGGCGCGGCGCATCATGGTCCCGCGGCGCGTCTCCACCGTGGTGTTGGCGTACTGGAAGGAAAGCTCGATCTCCAAAAGCCTCTCCGGGCCCGTCTCCGGGTAGGCGTTGACGGTGCAGGTGGGGATGTACAGAATCTCCCCGGGGTTTTCGTAATACGCCAGCTCCACCGCCTCCGTGACGGCCTGGGCGTCCAGCTCCGGGTCGGTGACGCGCAGCGTCACGCCGGTCCTGCGGTCAATAAGGGCCCGGAGCATCAGGTCCCGGAGCTTCTCCACGCTCTCGCAGTCCACGGCGCTCCTGGCCTCCTCCGGCGAGCGGCGGTAGAGGATGGAGACGTGGGCCTCGTAGACGGAGACGATCTGGACGATGCTGTAATTGATATAGTAGGCGCAGAAAGCCCCCATGGGCGTCTCGTTGGCGGCGGTGGTGACGGCCTGGGCCAGGTCCGCCTCCATGTCCCCGTCGTAGCTGGGCATCCGGACCACGCCGTACTCCACGCCCCCGTCCACAAGGGCGTTGACGGCCTCCAGGAGCTCCGCGTAATCCCCGGCGTCCAGGGTCATCTCCGCGTCGGCGCGGTCCTGGGAGTCCGGCATCCGGTGGTCCTCGGAGGAGGTGTACTCGCCCTCAAAAAGCCCCGCGCAGCCGCTGAGCCCCAAAAGGAGCGCCAGCGCCAGCAGCGCGGCGACTGTCTTACGCATCGCCATCGCCCTCCAGCAGGGAGAGCTGCCGCTCCTCCCGGTCCTCGTCCCTCAGAAGCGCCCCGGCGGTGGGCAGGCTCCTGACCCTGTAGCGGGAGACGTTTTTGACGCTCGTCTCCGCCAGCGCCCGGAGCTCCGTCACCGTCCTGTTCTTTTTAAGCGTTATAACGGCCACGCCCTGGGTATTTTTGGTGGTCTTGACGGCCAGGAGCGCCGTGGAAAAGACAGCGCAGCGCCCGTCGGAGGTGTATACCGCCGCCTCCGTGTCCTCGGCAAGGGGCATGAAGCCCACCAGGGGGCTCTTGTCGGAGTAGGCGCCCGTCAGCTTTTTCCTGTTGGTCTTTGTCTCAAAGCCGGCAAGGGCGATGCGCGCCGCCTTGCCGTTTTCAAACATGAGAAGGATGCTCCCGCGGTAATCCCCGGGGTCGCAGATATAGATGGCGTTCTCCCCGTCGTCCATGGATAGCTGGGTGGGCAGGTACGTCCCCAGGGCCGACGCCTTGGTGTCCGGAAGGTCGGAAAGGCGGGTCTTGTAGCACTGGTACTTGTCGGTAAATACCAGCAGCTCCCCGGAGTTCCGGGCCTCAAAGCTGGTCCTCAGGCCGTCGCCCTCCTTGTATTTCTGCTCCCCGGACATGCGCAGGGACTGGGGGGTGATCTTTTTGAGATACCCGCCCCGGGAGAAGAACACCGTGACGGCGTAGTCGTCCTCGGGCTCATCGGGCTCGGGCTCCGTGAGCTCGTGGGGGTAGACAATCTGGGTCTTTCGCGGCTCGCCGTACTTCTTGATGACGGCCTCCAGCTCGTGCCTGATGATGGTGCGGACGCGGCGGCGGTTTTTCAGGACGTCCTCTAAGTCCGCGATCTCCGCCTCCAACTTCTCGATGTCCTCCAGGCGCTTTAAGATGTACTCCTTGTTGATGTTGCGAAGCTTGATCTCCGCCACAAATTCGGCCTGAATCTCGTCGATGCCGAAGCCGATCATCAGGTTCGGCACCACCTCCCGCTCCTCCTCCGTCTCGCGGATGATGCGGATGGCCTTGTCGATGTCCAGGAGTATCTTCCCCAGGCCCTTTAAGAGGTGCAGCCTGTCCTTTTTCTTTGTGAGGTCGGCAAAGACGCGCCTCCGGACGGACTCCTCCCGCCAGGCGGTCCACTCGGACAGAATCTCCCGGATGCCCATGACCTTGGGCGTCCCGGCGATGAGGATATTGAAATTGCAGGCGAAGGAGTCCTGTAAGGGCGTGGTCTTATAGAGCTTCGCCATCAGCTTCTCCGGGTCCACCCCGCGCTTCAGGTCGATGGTGAGCTTCAGCCCCGTCAGGTCCGTCTCGTCCCGCATGTCGGAGATCTCCCGGAGCTTGCCGGTCTTGACCATCTCCTCCACCTTGTCCATGATGGCCTCGGCGGTGGTGGTGTAGGGGATCTCGTAGATTTCAATGAGGTTCTCCTTCTTATCATACCGCCACCTGGCCCGGAGCTTCACGCTGCCCCGGCCCGTCTCGTAGACCTCCCGGAGGGCGTCGGCCTCGTAGATGACCTCGCCTCCCGTGGGGAAATCCGGCGCCCGGAGGGTGAGAAACAGGTCGCAGTCCGGGTCGGAGAGGTATTCGATCTCGGTGCGGCAGACCTCCTCCAGGTTAAAGGAGCAGATATTGGACGCCATGCCCACGGCGATGCCGGTGTTGGCGGAGACGAGCACGTTGGGGAAGGTGGTGGGCAGCAGCGTGGGCTCCAGCATGGTGGAGTCGTAGTTGTCCACAAAATCCACGGTGTCGGAGTCGATGTCCCGGAAAAGCTCCGCGCAGATGGGCGCAAGCTTTGCCTCGGTGTACCGGGAGGCGGCGTAGCTCAGGTCCCGGGAGTAGACCTTTCCGAAGTTGCCCTTGGAATCCACAAAGGGCGTCAGCAGCGCCTGATAGCCCCGGGAAAGGCGCACCATCGTCTCATAGATAGCCGCGTCCCCGTGGGGATTGAGGCGCATGGTCTGCCCCACGATGTTGGCCGACTTCGTCCTCCCGCCGCTCAAAAGCCCCATTTTGTACATGGTATAGAGCAGCTTTCGGTGGGCTGGCTTGAAGCCGTCGATCTCCGGGATGGCCCGGGAGACGATCACCGACATGGCGTAGGGCATGAAGTTGACCTCCAGCGTGTCGGTGATCTGCTGGTCCTGGACCTCGGCATGCAGCCCCATCACGTTGGGATTGGCCTTCTTCTTGATTTCGTCGGGTTGTTTTTTCTTAGGCATGGGTATCATTCCTCATATGAGAGTAATCTTGTGGGATTTGTCTGTATGTAACTGCGAATATCGTCTAATTCCTCTTGATTTCTTATGACCCTTTCATAATAATTTTTTTGCCAAATCGAATATCCGATTTTCCGTGTCGCCAAACCTTTCAGGTTATTCACAACTCTTGGAATATTCGCCGTAGGGGTCGCCGTCCCCGGCGACCCGTCCCCCCCTCCATGAATAATGACGATCATATGGATATGGTCGGGCATAATCGTATAATAATCGACCTCCGCATTTGCGTAATGGGTGTTAATATCCTCTATTAACCGCCTTACCGCCTCACCAATAGGTGTCAATGATACGATGGGCGGGTCGCCGGGGACGGCGACCCCTACGGCGAAATCCGGGGAAATATGGCATAAAATATCTTTATTTCTCTCTTTGGTGCATATGGTCAAAAAATAATATCCCGGGGTTGAATAATCATACTGTTTTAATCTTATTGATTTTCTACTTGGTAAATTATTGTCAACTATCATTGTCGCTTTCCTTACCCCCCGTACCTCTTCCCCGTCGCCGTCCCCGCCAGACCCCCTTCGCCCGTCTCCCTGAGCGTCGGGTCCATTTTCTCGCCCACCTCGCGCATGGCGTCGATGACCTCGTCGGGAGGGACGCGGCTCGTGATGCCGGCAAGGGCCATTTCCGCGCTTGTGAGGGCGTTGACGGCGCCGGTGACGTTTCGCTTGACGCAGGGGACCTCCACCAGGCCCCCCACCGGGTCGCACACCAGGCCCATGAGGCCCTTGAGGGCCAGGGCCGCGGCGTTTGCCATCTCCCGGGCCGTGCCCCCGGCCAGGTGGACCAGAGCCGCGGCGGCCATGGCCGAGGCCGAGCCGATCTCCGCCTGGCAGCCGCACTCGGCCCCGGAGATGCTGGCCCGGGTGGCGATGACGGAGCCCACTCCGGCGGCCACGTAAAGGGCCTCGATGACGCGCTCATCCGGCGCTCCCAGGCGCTTCGCGCAGGGCAGCAGCACCGCCGGCAGGACCCCGCAGGCCCCCGCCGTGGGGGCGGCCACGATGCGCTTCATGCAGGCGTTGCACTCGCCCATCCTCAGCGCCGTCGCGACGATCTCCCCCAGGAGCGGTCCGGATATGGACTTTCCGGATGTCACATAGTCCTCCATCCGTCCCCCGTCGCCCCCGGAGAGGCCGCTGACGGACCGCTGGCAGCGGTCATACCCGGCGTCGGTCTTTCGCATCACCGACAGCATATTGGCCATAGTCTCCCAGGATGCTTCCGGCGTTATGTCCTGCTCCTCGCAGTCGGCAAGCTGCACGGTTTTCCAAAGGGGCTCCCCCATGCGCTCCGTGAGGTCCAGCAGCTCCTTTATGGACGAATAGGTACTCATTTCGACTCCTCCCCCGGATTGAGGCGTGTCACCTTCCTGACGCCCTCGATGGCGGTGATGGCCACCTTGACCTTGTACGGGATGCGCTGGTCGCACTCGATGACCATGAGGGACCTGCCGCCGCGCTCCTCCCGCTCCACCCGGAGCTTGGACATGTTGATGCCCTGGGCCGCGATGACGCCGGTGACGCGGCTGACGTACCCCGGCTTGTCGTCGCTGCGGACGATGAGCGTGGGCGCCTCCCCGGAAAAGGAGGTGGCCAGGCCGTCCAGCTCAAAGACCCGGATGCGCCCTCCGCCGGGGGACGACGCCCCCACCTCCACCTGCTCCCCGCCGGCGTTTCGGACGGTCATCACGGCGGAATTGGGGTGTTTATCCCGCAGCGCCACGGTGCCGAAGGAAAACTCCATCCCCCGCTCCCGGGCGAGCTCGAAGCTCATGGGGATCCTCTCGTCGTCGGGCCCCATCCCCATGAGGCCCGCGATGATGGCCTGCCTGGTCCCGTGTCCCTCCCCGGTGAGGGCAAAGGAGCCGGACAGGAGGATCCGGGCGAAGCACACCTCGCCGCCCAAAAGGCGCCGGACGATCTGCCCCATCCGCACCGCCCCCGCTGTGTGCGAGCTGGACGGCCCCACCATCACCGGGCCCAGGATGTCGAAAATACTCACAGGAACAACTCCTTTCGGAGAGCGGCAATGCATCCCCCGTCAAATCTCAAATTCAATGTTTTTTCCGGCGGCATGTACGTCGGAAAAAATACCTTTTGTTTTGCGGAGTGTGCGGCCCTGCGGGCCGTGCGCGGAGCAAAACAGCAGGGAAAATATTCTGAATTTCGCAAAATTCAGAATATTTTTCCGCACGTTCCCCTTGGCATCGAAAGCCCGTCAGGGCTTTCGAGCCAGTTAAGATATGTCCGCTAAATCCAGATATTTATACCCGTCCGTGGCGATGTGGTCTTTGCGGGCCTGGATGTTGTCGCCCAAGAGCATGTCGAACACCCGGGCCGTCTCCTCCGTGTCGGTGGGGAGGACCTTGATGAGGCGGCGCGTCTCCGGGTTCATGGTGGTCATCCACATCATCTCCGGGTCGTTCTCGCCGAGTCCCTTGGAGCGGGCAACGGTGTACTTTTTCCCCTCGAGCTTCGCGAGGATGTCCGCCTTCTCCCGCTCGGTGTAGGCAAACCAGGTCTTGTCCCCGGCGTTTATCTCATAGAGGGGCGACTCGGCGATAAAGACCTTTCCCTGGTCGATGAGCGCCGGCATGAGCCGGTAGATCATGGTGAGGATGAGCGTGCGTATCTGGTAGCCGTCGAAGTCCGCGTCGGTGCAGATGATGACCTTGCTCCACCGCAGCGCGTCCATGTCGAAGGCGGAGATGTCGCTTTTTATTTTGCTGGGCACCGAGACTCCGCACCCCAGGACCTTCACAAGGTCGGTGATGATGTCGCTTTTGAAGATGCGGGCAAAGTCCGCCTTGAGGCAGTTTAAGATCTTGCCCCGCACCGGCATGACGCCCTGGAATTCCGCGTCCCGGGAGAGCTTCACGCTGCCAAGGGCCGAGTCGCCCTCCACGATGTAGAGCTCCCGGCGCGTCACGTCCCGGGAACGGCAGTCCACGAATTTCTGGACGCGGTTAGCGATGTCGATGCTGCCGGAGAGCTTCTTTTTGATGGTGACCCTGGCCTTCTCCGCCTGCTCGCGGCTCCTCTTGTTCACTAAGATCTGGTCGCAGATCCGGTCCGCCTCCGCCTTGTGCTCGATGAAGTAGATCTCAAGCTGGGAGCGGAAAAACTCCGTCATGGCCGTCTGGATGAATTTGTTGGTGATGGCCTTTTTCGTCTGATTTTCGTAGCTGGTCTGGGTGGAGAAGCAGTTGGTGACCAGAATAAGGCAGTCGGCGATGTCCTGAAAGCCGATCTTCGTCTCGTTTTTCTGGTATTTATTGCTCTGCCGGAGATACGCGTCCACCGCGGAGACAAAGGCGCTGCGGGCGGCCTTGTCCGGGGCGCCGCCGTGCTCCAGCCAGCTTGAGTTGTGGTAATACTCGATGACGTTGACGGTATTGGAGAAGCAGAAGGCGGCGGAGAGCTTCACCTTGTATTCCGGCTTGTCCTCCCGGTCCCGGCCGCGCCTCTCCCCCTCGATGAAATAGGGGGCGGTGAGGGGATTTTCCCCGGCAAGCTCGGTGACGTAGTCCAGGATGCCGTGCTCGTAGAGGTACTCCTTCTCCTCGAATTTGCTCCCCGTCTGGAAGCGAAAAACGAATTTGACGCCGGGGTTCACCACGGACTGCTTTTTCAAAACGTCCTCAAAATACTCCCGGGGGATGTTGGTGTCGGTAAAGACCTCCCGGTCCGGCCGCCACTTCATGGAGGAGCCGGTGCGCCGGCCGGTGTAGGGCTCGGACCGAAGTCCCCCCACGTTCTCGCCCTTTTCAAAGTGGAGGGCGTACTTCTTCCCGTCCCGCCAGACGGTGACGTCCATATACTCCGAGGAATACTGGGTGGCGCAGGTGCCAAGGCCGTTGAGGCCCAGGGAATACTCATAGTCCCCGCCGTTGTCGTTTTTATATTTGCCCCCGGCGTAGAGCTCGCAGAAGACCAGCTCCCAGTTATACCGCTGCTCCACCGGGTTCCAGTCCACGGGACAGCCGCGGCCGAAGTCCTCCACCTCGATGGAGCCGTCGGCGTAGCTGGTCAGGGTAATGAGATTCCCGTGTCCCTCCCGGGCCTCGTCGATGGAGTTGGACAGAATCTCAAAAACCGAGTGCTCGCAGCCCTCCAGCCCGTCGGAGCCGAAAATGACCCCCGGGCGCTTGCGGACGCGGTCCGCGCCCTTGAGCTGGGTGATGCTCTCGTTGCCGTAATCGTTCTTCGCGCCTTTTCTCATGTCACACATCCCATATGTTGTACTTTTAACAGCTTATTTTACCATATATTTTGAGAAAAAGCAAGCTAAAACTGGCCCGGGGAAATTTCTCGGAATCTCGATGGCCCACAATCTCGCTGTACGGGCCGTGACCGTACAGCAAGAATGGGAAGCGTATCCCGTTTGCCGGAAAGTGGGCGCGAATCGGGAGGACGGGCCGATGTGGGCATCGGCCCCTACGGCAGGGATCGAGATCGTGCGGTTGGAGGGCAACGCAAGCAAATTGGAGGGCCAAGCCGCCCCGGATATTATTCCCTTGCCCATTTCACGGTCACGATATACCCCGCGAGGCACGCAAGGTCCGTGAGCGCTGAAAAGAGCCGGGTGCGCTCCGTGAATACGGCGTGGAGCATTATGGCCGCCTCCGCAAGGATAAATGGGACCGGCAGCGCCCGCAGGAGCCGTGCCCATGGGGTGTCCCCTCTCCCGCTCCACATCACGGCGCCCAGCGCGCCGCAGAGCGCCGCCGGAGGGACGCTGTACATGAGCCACCCGCCGGCGCTGCCGGCGACCAGCTCCGGGACGGACGAGTAGGGCGTCTCCCCGCGCCAATATTGGCTCAGGCTCATGTACGCCGTCGTTATAAAAAACATAAGAAAAATATAAATGGCAACGTTCACGGCGGCGGCGCCGCGTTTTTCGCTGAGCAGCGCCAGGAGGGACGCGCTGAACATCCAAAAGCCGAAGGTTTCCGCGCTCCAGGCATAAAACGCCCACAGGCGGCTGTCCGGGACAGCGCAGAACAGCACCACCAAGAGCCCCGCCAGAACGCCGAGCCCCGATACAAGAAGGTACCATCGCGCCTTGTCTTTGAAAACGATTTTCATCTCTCACGCCTCCTTTGTCCCGATTTTAACCCGCAGATATGAACAAATCTACATTCCCACCGGGAGTTTTTTTGTTATGTTTTCCCATGTTTACTCTCTCGCCGGGTGCGCATAATAGGCTCAGACGCGATGAGCGCTTTCAATCAGACCGGTATCCGCTTTGCGGGTGAAAGGTCAAAAGCGTGAAGAAAGAGCAAGACCCTGTTCTGGCGACAGGGTGCGTCTCCGAAGCGTCTTTAAATAAAGCGGAGGGCGTGAAAACGTCCTCCGCTTTCAGTTTGTCAAAAAACTCAATTTCAATATTTTTTCCAAGGACATGTGCCTTGGAAAAAATCCCTTTTGTCGCACAAGTGCCGCCTGCGGCGGCGCGCAGGGCGACAGCAGGGATATTTTCGCTGAATTTCGCAAAATTCAGCGTAAATTTCCCGCACGTTCCCCTTGTCGGAAAAGCCCGTCAGGGCTTTTTCGACAGGCTGAGGCGGAGGGCGTTTTCACGTCCTCCGCTTTCAGTATTACGCCTTTCCAAGGCTGGGGTAGATGACGGCGAAGAGCTCCAGAAGAGCGTTTTTCTGGTCCTCGTTGAAGTAGACGCCGCTGACGGAATAGAGGTCCGCGCCCCTGTTGAAATAGAACATGAGC
>CANROF010000065.1 GCA_947632155.1 uncultured Oscillospiraceae bacterium | reverse complement strand
TTGAACACGGAAAGGAGCACGAAAACGATGCCCTCGATGAGGATGATGCAAAGGCCCGCCTGAAGTCCGGCCAGCATGGAGCAGCCGGCGGCGCCGGCGATCTGGGCGATGACGACGGCGAAGTAGGAGTTGAGGCCCATGCCGGGGGCCAGTGCGAAGGGCTTATTGGCCAGGAAAGCCATGCAGAACATTGCCACGGCGGAGGCAAGGCACGTCGCCATAAAGACGCCGTTCCAGGCCGCGGCTCCGTCCTCGCCGAAGCCGCCGAAGGCGCCCTGGCCGAAGCCCACGATGAGGTTGGGGTTCAGGGCAATGATGTAGGCCATGGTCATGAAGGTGGTAAGACCGGCCACGATCTCCGTGCGCACGGTGGTACCGTTTTGCTTGAGCTTGAACAGTTTCTCCATATTGTCCCCTCCATTTAGATTTACTCCCAGGCCCAAAAACAAAAGCGACGTGATGATCGGAGAAACGCCGTCTTCACGTCTTTCGGTTGGGTCCATGGAATATTGGATGACAGGGATAATATACCACATTCTTACTCAAAATACTACATCATTTTTCGCATTTTTTAACAAACTATAAACTTTTTGGGACTTTGACCAATTCATCCTTCATTTTCGCCCCGCGCTTGTCTATTTTAACGCCCATTTCCCCCGCCCGCGGTTTTCCGCGGGCGGGGGACCAGCTTGTCAAAAAACTCAAATTCAATATTTTTTCCGGCGACATGTGCGTCGGAAAAAATACCTTTTGTTTTGCGGAGTTGACGCCCGCAGGCGTCATGCAAGCGAGCAACCGCCCGTAGGGCGGCTCTTAGCGAGTCGCTGTGCGGCCCTGCGGGCCGTGCGCGGAGCAAAACAGCAGGGAAAATATTCTGAATTTCGCAAAATTCAGAATATTTTCCCGCACGTTCCCCTTGTCGGAAAAGCCCGTCAGGGCTTTTTCGACAGGCTGTGCCCCCGCCCGCGGTTTTCCGCGGGCGGGGGCCTTCAAAGCATGAGCCCCAGGAGCTCCCGGAGCGCCTGGGCGTGGGCCCTCTCCCGGGAGGCCAGCTCCCCCAGGAGCCCTGCGGAGCGCGTCTCCGGGCGCCGGAGGGCGGCGGCCTCCAGGGCGTCGGCGTTGTCGCTCTCCGCCAGGCACGCGCTCCTCACCGCGCCGGCGACGCTGGGGGCGCTGGGGCGCACCGGCGGCGCGGCCCAAGTGTCGCCGGTCAGCAGGAAATACTCCGTCTGGAGCCGCTTTTCGGTGTCCAGCTCCTGCCGGGCCAGCCGCCGAAAGACCCCCTCGGCCGCGGAGCCCCCGGTCTTCATGGCCAGGAGCCCGTACATCGCCCCGGCGGCGGAGGCGTTCCTTATAAACCGCGCAAGCTCCGCCCTTAAACTGTCCTCCGGGGCGCTCTCCGGCGTCTCCGGAGCCCGGACGCGCCGCCAGGCCCGCTCCAGGCCCTCCAGGTCCACCGTATCATCCATATCCATTGTCTCACCGCCTTCAGCGGGCATTCCCGCCCCCCATCCTATTCCCGTCAGACACAGGCGGGCACAAAAAAGCGGGCGCCGAGGCGCCCGCTTTAGCCTGTCGAAAAAGCCCTGTCGGGCTTTTCCGACAGGGGGAACGTGCGGGAAAATATTCTGAATTTTGCGAAATTCAGAATATTTTCCCTGCTGTTTTGCTGCGCGCACGGCCCGCAGGGCCGCACACTCCGCAAAACAAAAGGGATTTTTTCCAAGGCACATGTCCTTGGAAAAAATATTGAATTTGAGTTTTTTGACAACCTGAAGCGGGCGCCGAGGCGCCCGCTTATGCGGCAATACTGTTTATTCCTGCGCTCCCGCCAAGAACTCCGGGAGTTTTACGGAGTTTAAGATAGACAGGCGCACATAGGGCTCGCCGTAGACCTCGATGCTGCTCTCGTAGCCCAGCTCCGCGATGTCCTCCACCGTCACCTCAAGGCCCTCGGCCTCGGCTATGGCCTGGGCGGCCAGGAGCCGTAAGGCCATGACCCGGTCGTCCTCCCGAATCTCCTCGCCGAATTCCTCCACGCTCTGGTAGCCCACGGCGGAGACATACTGGTCCAGGGTCATGCCGTAATACATCTGCACCTGGTCGGCAAAATAGAGGAGATTCATGGTGTGGACGGTGTCCAGAACGCTCTGGGGGATGTCGTCGCAGACGGCCCGGGACAAAAGTTCGTTCAGGACCTCCGCCTGGGCGTCGCCCAGCACCTGCTCCCTGGCGGCGGCCCACATGTCCTCGTCCGTCTCAAAGCCCAGGTCGGCGTAGCTCTCGTCCGTTATCTGCCACTCGCAGATATAGTTTATGGTGATGTTGAATATGGCGTCCTTGCCGTTGAGGTTATCAACGCCGTAGTTCTCCGGGAAGGTGACCTCGATATTGAAATTCTCCCCGGGGGTGTGGCCGATGAGCTGCTCCAGAAAGTCGTCGATGTAGCTGGTGACGCCGATGGTGACGGTGGTGCCGTTGCCCCCTGTGCTGCCGCCGTCGAACTCCACGCCGTCCACACTCCCCACGTAGTCGATGTTCAGCGTATCGCCGTCCACCACGGGCCTGTCCCTCACCTCGATGGGGTCGGCGTTGGACTGGAGCGCGGAGAGGATGAGCTCACGCACCTCCTCCTCGTCGGCTTCGGTGGGCATGTCCGTGCCGGTGTAGTCCGGGAGCGTCACGATGTCCCGGGCGGTGACGCCCTCAAAAAAGCCGCGCTCGTCCAGGCCCTCGCTGTATCTTGCGTAGTCCAGCACAAAGCCGGAGCCGCCCGAGCCCGTGTCGCCGGCATCGCCGGCATCCCCGGTATCTCCGGCATCGCCGGTATCGCCGGTATCGCCGGTGTCGGAGCCGCCGTTCACCACTTCGTCAAGCTTGTCCGAAAAGCCGCCCTTGGAGCAGGCGGTCAGGGAGAGCGCCAGCACAGCCGCCGTCAAAAGGCACAGGAGCTTCTTTATGTTCATTTTCGATCCCTCGCAGCAAATATAGATGGCCCAATTATACTCGAACCGGGGCCCGCAAATGTGAACATTTTGTAAATCCGGCGTATCGGGAACTTTCTTCTTTATTTCACTGGCAAGTTGTGCTATAATAATTTGAAGTTTATTTTCAATTTCACACGCGAAAGGTCAATTGACATGGGAATTATTACTAAGATGTTTGGCACCAGAAGCCAGCGGGAGATCAAAAAGCTCCTGCCCGCGGTGGATAAGATAGAGGCGCTGTCCGACACGATGGCGGCGCTGTCCGACGCCCAGCTCCGGGCAAAGACCCAGGAATTCAGGGAGCGCTATCAGCGGGGCGAGAGCCTGGACGACCTCCTGCCGGAGGCCTTCGCCGTCTGCCGGGAGGCGTCCACCCGGGTCCTGGGGATGCGGCATTTCCGGGTACAGCTCATCGGCGGCATCGTCCTGCACCAGGGGCGCATCGCCGAGATGAAGACCGGCGAGGGCAAGACTCTCGTCGCCACCCTCCCGGCGTACCTCAACGCCATCGCCGGCAAGGGTGTCCACATCGTCACCGTCAACGACTACCTGGCCCGCCGCGACTCGGAGTGGATGGGCAAGGTCTACCGGTTTTTGGGGCTCCGGGTGGGCCTCATCGTCCACGGCCTTACGAACAGCCAGCGCCGGGACGCCTACGCCGCGGACATCACCTACTGCACCAACAACGAGCTGGGCTTTGACTACCTCCGGGACAACATGGCCCTCTATAAGCGCAACATGGTCCAGCGGGGCCACGCCTTCGCCATCGTGGACGAGGTGGACTCCATCCTCATCGACGAGGCCCGGACGCCCCTCATCATCTCCGGCCAGGGGGACGAGTCCACGGACCTCTACCGCAAGGCGGACGACTTTGTCTCGCGCCTGAAGAAGGTGGTCTACGCCACCGTGGACGAGAAGGCCGACACCACCGACGAGGACGCCGACTACGTGGTGGACGAGAAGGCCCGCAGCGCCACTCTGACGGGCCGGGGCGTGGCCAAGGCCGAGGCGGCTTTCGGCTTAGAGAACTACGCCGACATCGAAAACGCCACCCTCTCCCACCACATCAACCAGGCTTTGAAAGCCCACGGCATCATGAAGCGGGACGTGGACTACGTGGTGAAGGACGGGGAGATCATCATCGTGGACGAGTTCACCGGCCGGCTCATGTTCGGCCGCCGCTACTCCGAGGGGCTCCACCAGGCCATCGAGGCCAAGGAGCACGTGGACGTCCAGAGTGAGAACAAGACCCTGGCTACCATCACCTTCCAGAACTTCTTCCGGCTTTACGAAAAGCTCTCCGGCATGACGGGCACGGCCCTCACCGAGGAGGAGGAGTTCGGGGCCATCTACAACTTAGACATCGTGGAGATTCCCACGAATAAGCCCCTCATGCGTCAGGACGACCCGGACGTGGTCTACAAAAACGACGCCGGGAAAAACCGGGCCATCATCCGCCAGATCGTGGAGTGCCACGAAAAGGGCCAGCCGGTGCTGGTGGGCACCGTGTCCATTGAAAAGAGCGAATATCTCTCAAAGCTTCTCTCCCGGGAGGGCGTGAAGCACAACGTCCTGAACGCCAAAAATCACGAGCGCGAGGCGGAGATCATCGCCCAGGCCGGCGCCTTCGGGGCCGTCACCATCTCCACCAACATGGCCGGGCGCGGCACGGACATCATGCTGGGCGGCAACCCGGAGTTCATGGCCCGGGCCGACCTGCGAAAGGCCGGCATCGAGGACAGCGTCATCGCCGAGGCCGTGGGCTTTGCCGAGACGGCGAGCGAGGACATCCTCGCCGCCCGGGCGCAGTACGGGGAGCTTCTGGCGAAATACAAGGCCGTCACCGACGCGGAGGCGGAGCGCGTCCGGGCGGTGGGGGGCCTCTTCGTCCTGGGCACGGAGCGCCACGAGTCCCGGCGCATCGACAATCAGCTCCGGGGCCGGTCCGGCCGTCAGGGGGACCCCGGCGAGACACGGTTTTATCTGGCCATGACCGACGACATCATGCGGCTCTTCGGCGGCGAGCGGATCATGAATCTCATGGAGACGCTGAAGATCGACGAGGACACCCCCATCGACCAGAAGATGCTCTCCGGCGCCATCGAAAACGCCCAGAAGAAGGTGGAGAGCCAGAATTTCCAGTCCCGCAAGCACGTTTTGGAGTACGACGACGTGATGAACACCCAGCGCGGCATCATCTACGACCAGCGCCGGCGCGTTCTGGACGGCGAGGACGTCAGCGCCAACATCCGGGCCTGGTTCAGGGAGGTCATCGCCGCCTCCGTGGCCTCCGGCCTCTCCCCCCAGGCGTCGGAGGAGACGAGGCACCACCCCGAGGCCGTCACCCCCACCCGGGAGGCGCTGACCGCCATTACCGCGCCCTTCATGGGGCTCTTTGTGACGCCGGCGGAGCTTTCGGAGCTTTCGGACGCGCAGCTCTCCTCCATGAGCGCGGAGGACCTCACCGATTGGCTCACCGAAAAGGCCAACAAGGTCTACGACGCCCGGGAGGCCGCCCTCGGCACCCCGGAGGGCGCGGAGCAGCCGCTGATGCGGGAGGTGGAGCGGATCATCCTCCTGCGGGTGGTGGACGAGTACTGGATGGACCACATTGACGCCATGCAGGAGCTCCGCCAGGGCATACGCCTGCGGGCCTACGCCCAGGTCAACCCCGTGGACGAGTATAAGCGGGAGGGCGGCGACATGTTCGACGCCATGATCAACGGCATCCGGGAGGAGGTCGTCCGCCGCATCTTCACCGTCCGCGTCACCCGGGAGCAGCCCCTGGAGCGCAAGAGCGTTGCCCGCAACGCCACCGCCGGGGCCAACGTGGGCGGCGACAGGACCGTCAAAAAGCAGCCCGTCAAGGTGGTCAAGATCGGCCGCAACGACCCCTGCCCCTGCGGCAGCGGATTAAAATGGAAGAAATGCACCTGCAAGGAGTACCATCCGGAATGAACTGGCTTTGAAGGCCGTGAAGCGGCCTTCAAATGCCAAGGGGATGCGTGCGGGAAAATTTTCTGAATTTTGCGAAATTCAGAAAACTTTCCCTGCTGTCATGCCGCCCGCGCCGCCGGGGGCGGCACAAGCGGCATGACAAAAGGGATTTTTTTCAAGGCACATGTCCTTGGAAAAAATATTGGATTATGAGTTTTTCTGTGAAATAAGTCTATGGATTTTATTGAAAAGTGTTCTGAGGGCGTGGCTTTTTTGACCGCTCCCAACATCCCCTTTGTCCACGGCTTCACTACCCGCCGCGGCGGGGTGAGCCGGGGGATCTTTGCCTCCCTCAACTTGGGCGAGAATCTGGGGGACGAGCCGGAGGCCGTGCGGGAGAATTACCGCAGGCTCCGCGCGGCCCTTGGCATCCGTAAGCTCTGCTTTACAAAGCAGGTCCACGGGAACACCGTGCGGTACGTGACCTCCGCCGACGCCCGGGAGCTCTACGGGCCCCTGCCCTACGAGGCCGACGGCATCGTCACGGACCGGCCGGGCCTTGCCCTCGTCGCCTTCACCGCCGACTGCATCCCCATCCTGCTGTGCGACCCCGCGCGGGGCGTCAGCGCGGCGCTCCACGCCGGCTGGCGGGGCACCGTGGCGGACATTGCCGGGGCGGGCGTCAAAGCTATGGCGGGGCTCGGAAGCCGCCCCGGGGACATCCTGGCCGCCATCGGTCCCGGAATATCCCGCTGCTGCTTTGAGACAGGCCCGGAGGTGCCGGAGGCGGTCATGGCCGTCCTGGGCCGGGAGGGCCGGGAATACATCGACGGCCCCGGCCGGGAGGAGAACAAATTTTTTGTGGACCTGAAGGGCGTCAACCGCGCTCTTCTCATAAGGGCCGGGCTTTCGCCGGAGAACATCGCCGTGTCGGAGGCGTGTACCGTCTGCGAAAGCGAAAAATTCTGGTCCCACCGTGCCACCGGCGGGCGGCGCGGCTCCCAGGGCGCGGTGATAGTGAACGGAGAGGGCTTATAATGCGCGACGCCACGAAAAAATCCATATGGGCCCTGGCGCTGTGCGTGCTTCTGAGCTCCTGCGGCCTTGTGCCGCGATCCCCCGCCCAGCCTGACGACAGCCCCGCGGAGGAGCCCCCCGCCACCGCCGCCCCGCCGGAGCCCGAGACGCCGGAGGGCTACAGCCGCGCCGACTCCCTCTTCTCCGTCAATTACGACCCCTCCGGCTCGTTAAACCCGCTCTTGGGGACGAATATCTATAACGAGCAGCTCTTCGGGCCCCTTTACGAGTCCCTTTTCGTCCTGTCGCCGGAGCTGGAGCCCATTCCGGTGCTGTGCGACAGCTTCGAGACGTCCGACGGCATGGACTACACGCTCCATATCCGCCCTGGCGTCAAATTCCACGACGGCTCGTCCCTCACCGCCGACGACGTCACCTACACGCTGAACATCGCCCGGGACACGGAAAAATACGCCCAGCGCCTCTCCGACATCGCGAGCGCGGAGACTGCGGGGACCCTGGAGGTGCTGGTACACCTCAAACGCGCCAACATGCTCCTGCCGTCGCTTCTGGACATCCCCATCATCAAAAACGGCTCCGCCGACGACCCCTCCCCCCAGGGCACCGGACCCTACGTCATGAGCGGCGGGCGGCTGGACGCCTTCACCTCCCACCGGGACTACACGCAAAGCTCGCTGCGGCGCATCTATTTAAAGGAGATCTCCGGCGCGGACCTGGCGGAGGCGTTCTCCGAGCGGACGGTGGACCTCCTGGATCACGACCCCACGGGCCTTTCCAAGCTCAACATCCACATGCTCCACGAGACGCGCTACTACAGCACCACGCAGCTCGTGTACCTGGGCATCAACACCTCCGCGCCTGTGCTTCGGGACGTCAGCGTGCGCCGGGCGCTGTCCCGGCTCGTGGACCGGGACGCCATCGTCGCCCAGAGCTTCGGCGGCGCGGCGGACGTCACGCCCTTCGTCATAAGCCGGGCCCTGGGCGGCTGGGACGAGGCCCTGGGGGAGGGCTACGCCTACTCCCGCCAGACCTTCCGGCGCCTGGCGGTCATTGCCGGACTGGACGACACCGACCAGGACGGCGTGCTGGACTACCAGGGCCAGGCCTTCTCCCTGAAGCTCATCGTCAACTCCGAATCCGAGGCCAAGACCGGCGCCGCCCAGACCGTGGCCGGGGAGCTGGACCGCATGGGCTTCGGCGTAAAGGTCGAGGCCCTGAGCTACGACGACTACGTCAAGGCCCTCACCAACGGGGATTTCGACCTCTACATCGGCGAGGTGAAGCTCCGGGGGGATCTGGATGTGTCGCCGCTCTTCACCGGCTCCTTGAATTACAGCCGCACGGACGGCGATTTGTACGCCGGGCTCATCGCCGCGTATCTGGCCGCCCCGGAGGACGCCCGCCCCGCCGCCGCGGCGGAGCTGTGCGTGTGCGCCGCGGAGGACTGCGCCGTGGTGCCCATCGCCTATAAGCGCCGGGCGGTGCTGACCCACGTGGGCGTAGTCTCCGGCGCCGAGCCCGGCCAGTCCAACATATTCGCCGGTATCCTGGGGTGGACCGTGACCCCCGACAGGCACTGATTGCCGACTCGAAAACCCCGAAAAACAAGCACATTCAAGCTGACATAGGAGGGATAAGGATGACGGACAGAGAGCTCATAAATTACGCCGTAGACGCCGCCGCCAACGCCTACGCGCCCTATTCGAAGGTGGGCACAGGCGCGGCGCTGGAGTGCGCCGACGGAACTGTCGTCACCGCCTGCACCGTGGAGAATTCCGCCATCGGCTCCACCATCTGCGCTGAGCGCGCCGCCGTGTGCCTGGCGGTGGCCCAGGGCAAGCGGCGCTTCCGGCGCATCGCCATCTACTCCCGGGAGAGCTCCGACTACTGCGTCCCCTGCGGCCAGTGCCGCCAGGTCCTGGGCGAGTTTTCCCAGGATATGGAGGTCCTCTGCGTCCGCGCGGACGGCAGATACGTCAGCTACAAGCTCCGGGAGCTCCTGCCGCTGGGAAGATCGTAAAGCCACCCCGCCCCCGCGGGCGGGAGCACATAGAAAAAAGGAGTCACACCAATGAAATTAGGCATCGTCGGGCTTCCGAATGTCGGGAAGTCCACTCTCTTCAACGCCATCACCAACGCCGGGGCGGAGGCGGCGAATTACCCCTTCTGCACCATTGAGCCCAACGTGGGCACCGTGACGGTCCCGGACCGGCGGCTTGATTTCCTGGCGGATATGTACAAGCCCAAAAAGTACACCCCCGCGGTCATCGAGTTTGTGGACATCGCGGGGCTGGTGCGGGGGGCCTCCAAGGGCGAGGGGCTTGGCAACAAGTTTTTGGAGAACATCCGCCGCACCGACGCCATCGTCCATGTGGTCCGCTGCTTTGACGACGACAACGTCATCCACGTGGAGGGCGGGACCGACCCCATCCGGGACATCGACATCATCGACCTGGAGCTTGTGATGGCGGACCTTGAGATGGTCACCCGCCGCCTTGACAAGGTGAAGCGCGGCGCCAACGGCGGCGACAAAAAGCTCCGCCACGAGGCGGAGGTCTTGGAGGCCCTGCGCGCCCACCTGGACGCCGGGAAGTCCGCCCGGAGCTTTGAGACGGACAGCGACGACGACGCCCGGCTCGTGGCGGAGAGCGAGCTTTTGAGCCTCAAGCCCGTCATTTACGCCGCCAACATGGACGAGGAGGGCATCGCGGACTTTGAAAATAACGCCTACTACAGGGCCGTGCTCACCCGGGCCCAGGCCGAGGGCGCCCAGGTGCTGCCCATCTGCGCCAAGACGGAGCAGGAGCTGACGGAGCTCCCCGCGGAGGAGCGGGCCATGTTCCTGGAGGAGCTGGGCCTCACCGAGTCGGGCCTGGACCGGCTCATCAAGTGCTCCTACACGCTCCTGGGCCTCATCAGCTTCCTCACCGCCGGGTCCGACGAGTGCCGCGCCTGGACCATCACAAAGGGCACCCGCGCCCCCCAGGCCGCGGGAAAGATACACTCCGACTTCGAGCGCGGCTTCATCCGGGCGGAGATCGTGGCCTTTGAGGACCTGGAGGCCTGCGGCTCCATGGCCGCCGCCAAGGAAAAGGGCCTGGTGCGCTCTGAGGGCAAGGACTACGTGATGCGCGACGGCGACGTCACCCTCTTCCGGTTCAACGTATGACGGAGAAGAAAAAGCGCATCGACGCCATTGACGCCGCCCGGGGCCTGGCGCTGGTGCTGATGGTGATTCACCACTTCCTCATCGACCTTGTGAAGCTGTGCGGAGCGCCCTGGTGGATCTTCTCAAACCCGCTTTTTGACCTGCTGCACTACATTTTCGCGGGGCTCTTCATCTTTTTGGCGGGCCTGTGCTGCCGGTTTTCCCGGAGCAACCTGAAGCGGGGGCTCATCGCCTACGGCATCGCCATGGTGATGACCGTGGTGACCAGCCTTCCCATCATCAACGACCCCATCCGCTTCGGGGTGCTGCACCTTCTGGGCTTCTGCATGATCTTCTTCGCCCTGACCCATAAGGCCTGGGACGCCATCCCGCGCTTTCTGGCGCCTATTTTGTATATAGCGCTATTAGTGGGCTCGGCGCTGCTTATTCATTACACGGACATCGGCTCCGCCGCCCGCTGGCTCTTCCCCTTTGGCTGGATGTACCCCGGGTTTTACTCCGCCGACTGGTTCCCCATCTTCCCCTGGCTCTTCGTGTTTCTCCTGGGCGCCTGGGCGGGGCTCTACGTGGTGGAGCACAAGCTCCCGGAGCGGTTTTACACCTTCACCTGCCCCATTCTCCCCCAAATCGGCCGAAAAAGCCTTCTCATCTACGTCCTCCACCAGCCCATCCTCTACGGCCTCGTCTACGGGGCAAAGCTGATCTTTAAATCCTGAAAAAAGGGGCTGTGAAAAAAAGAGCATCTACACGCTCGGCTTTTCACAGTCCCGGTTTTTGTGTGGAAAAATAACCGTATTTCCTCAAAAAAGGGCACACTGCCCCTACCCCAGAGGCTGCCGCTTT
>CANROF010000064.1 GCA_947632155.1 uncultured Oscillospiraceae bacterium | reverse complement strand
CCATGATCCGGTCGAACTCAAAAACCACATCGCCGATCTCCAAACTTTCATCAAAAAACTCTGGAAATCTTCCCTGCGTTGGACTATAATGTGTGTCGGTATGGTTTCTTTTCACAAAATAATTATACCAAAAAAAGAAGAGAGTTACCAGGGTTTCTTGGTAACTCTCTTCCTTTTTTACGGGACTTTTTTCACAGCCCCTTACGGCAGGATCGGATGTTTTCGCGTTGTGGGGATGCGTGTTCAAAATCGCAGCACGGGTCGCCGGGGACGTGCCCAGGGGCATTCCCTACGGTCACGACCCCTACAACGTAAAAAAGGAGAGGGCGTCGCCCTCTCCTTTCAGTTTGTCGAAAAACTCAAATTCAATATTTTTTCCAAGGACATGCGCCCTCTCCTTTGGGTTACTGATTTTTCTCCGGCAGATAGTCCAAGGGGTCCACCGGCTCGCCGTTTACGGTCATGGCGAAGTGCAGGTGCGAGGCGTCGCCAGTCTCGTAGAGGGCAGTGGAGCCCACGGAGCCGATGACGGAGCCCATGGTCACCGCGTCCCCCACCGCCACGGTGGGCGTTCCGGCCAGATTGGAGCAGGTGCTGACCACTCCGGCGCCGTGGTCGATGACCACCGTGGTGCCGTAAAGACCGTCGGACCTCACCTCTTTCACCGTGCCGTTGGCGCAGCTTAAGACCTTGGTGCCCAGGCGCGCGGCGATGTCCACACCCACGTGGGTGCGCCAGTCGTCCATGGTGATGTCGTATATCAGCGCCGCGGGGGAGTGGCCCACGGCGATCTCGCCGCTGACGGGCCAGATAAACGTGATGTCCTCAACGCTCCCCACGGCGGGGGACGGGGCCTCGCCCCTGTCGTTGGGGTTTTCAGGCTCCGGAGAGCCCGTTTCCGGGGCGGGGTCGCCGGATGAGCCGTCCGCCGGCGCGCCGCCGGTGCTGTTAGTCTCCGGCGTGTCGCTCTTGCCGCCGGGGTCGTCCTGGACCGTCAGCGCCCCGGAGCTGCCCGGGGGCGTGTTGGGCTGGGACGGCAGGTCCCCGTCCTTCACGGGGCTGTCGGACGTCTTTCCACCCTCTGAGCCGCCCTCTGTGCCGCCGCCGGAGCCGCCGGTGCTGTTCCCCGCGCCCTTGTCGGGCTTGGAGGGCGTCACCGGGACCTGCCCGCCCGTGCCGGCCTTGCCGGTATCGTTTTCGGGGCCCTGTGTGCCAAGGTCCCCCATTGTGTCAAGATAGTCCCCCTCATCGCCGAAGGCCAGGGGCGAGTACTGCGAGAACAAGAGCAGCCACGCCGAAACGCCAATGACGGCGACGCACGCGAAGAGGACTATGTAGAAGCCCTTTCCGCTGAGGAACTCATCCACACGCTGGGAAAAAGTTTTCCGATCGTGCATCAAAATACCTCCGTTTACGCGGGTCCCCCCGCTTTCTTACGGAGGTATTGTTGACGCTGCCAGGGAAAAATATACATGAAAGTTCTATTTTGAATCTAATTTGAATTTAGTATCAGCTCCGCCAGGCACTCGCCGAAGTACATGGCGGCGCGGATGGCCTCCCGGAGGGTGTTGCCGTTGGTGCCCACCTCCACCAAGAGTCCCCCCGGGGCCACGTTCTGGTTATACCGGTACTGGGAGATCCGCATGGGCCGGGCCAGGGTGGGGTATTTGTCGTTCATGAGGCTCTGGAGCTTCACCGCCACGCCAAGATTGATATGCCAGTCCGGCTCGGGCTGTATCCCGGCGGCGTCGGTGCCGCAGATCACCATCACCTGGGCGCAGGGCGCGTCGCCCACATCCGCCACGGTCTTGTAGAGCACCCCGTCCCCCTCCAGGGCGTCCCGGTGGAGGTCGATGATGACCTTGATCTCCGGGTGTTGGGCCACGAATTCCTCCGCGCCCCGGAGGGACCTGTCGTAGGAGCCCGTGTAGCTGGGGTAGTCGTAGATGCTTCTGTCGTGGTAGGCCGTGACGCCCCGGGCCTGGAGCACCCGGACAAGCTCGTCGCCCACCCGTATCATGTTGTAGTTCAGGTCCTCGGTCCTGGACGGATCGGAGGCCGCGTAGGGGTCCTCCTCCGTGGGGTTATACGCCTCGGAGCCGTGGGTGTGGATGATGAGCACCGCCGCGTCCGCGCCAAAGGGCAGGGGGGCGGAGAGGGCCGCCTCCACGTCGATGGGGTAGTCCGTGTCGTTTTTGAAGTAGATGCCCTCGCCGGCGCCGGTGTAGCCCCCTCCGGAGCCGGTGATGGTTGTGCCAATGGCGTCCATCTCCGGCTCCTCGTCGCCTACCGGCGGCGGGACGGGGGCCTCCGGGAGCCGGTCGCCGCCGGAGGCCCCGGCGCCGTCCGTCGCGGGCCGGTCCGGAGGGGAGACGCCGGATGGGGCATCTCCGCCGTCCGCCTCGTCGCCGCCCCTGGCCGGCGGGTCCTTGTCCGGCACGGTGTAGTCAGGGCGGCGGGGGGAGGCGTCCGCCGGCGACAGGGAAAAGCCGGGCAGCTCCGAGGCCAGCGCCAGAAGCCCGGGGGAGGGGACCTCGATGTCCGTCCCGGGCAGCTCGGAGGCCAGTATGAGCCGCCCCAGGCCCTCCGGGAACCGGGCGGCGGCCGGTCCGGCCTCCGGCTCCGCCGCGATGGCGCGCAGAAAAAGGCACACCCCCGCCACGGCCGCCAGGCGCGTAAAAAGCGCCCGCCCGTCAAGACCTCTTTTCGCCTGCTCGTACCGCCTCAAGTGCCGGACCTCCTTGGTATACGTTTTCGGAAAAGAATATGCGGACAAATTGAAAACTATGAGTTGCGAAAGGTCGAAAAGTGGTTTATAATATAATTAAAATTTTTTTGAAAGGATGACCGAAATGGAAAAGGTCTTTATTCCCCACGGCGTCTGCTCACGGCGCTATGACATCGTGCTGGAGGACGGCGTTATCCAGAATATCACCGTGGAGGGCGGCTGCAACGGAAATCTAAAGGGCATCTGCGCCCTGCTGCGGGGCCAGCGGGCCGAGGACGTGATCCCCAAGCTCCGGGGGACCCAGTGCGGTATGCGCGGGACCTCCTGCCCCGACCAGATCTCCATCGCCCTGGAGGAGGCCCTCCGGGAGGAGGCGGGAGAATGAAGCCCGTTTTTTCCAACACCTTCAACGTCACCCACAACAAAAATAAGTCCGAGGTGGCCCTGTCCTTCGCCCACATCTACACCGAGCACAACTTCTCCATGAAGCAGGGGACGCTCACCGACGTCTCCGCCCAGGTGGCCGACGAGGTGGCCAGCGTCCTCATCACAAAGGACGGCGTGGTGGCCCTGGCGCGGCTCCTCAACAAGATCGTGTCGGATTGGGGGATCGACCTTACCGAATGAGATACACGACAGTCATTTTCGACCTGGACGGGACGCTTTTGAATACCCTGGAGGACATCCGGGACAGCGTAAACCATATTCTGACAAAATACGGCTTCCCGGAGCGGGACCTGGAGCAGATACGCCTCTCCGTGGGCAACGGCTCCGGGGTGCTGCTGGAGAAGTCCCTGCCCCAGGGCCGGGACACGCCGGGCTTTGAGGAGCTTCTTGCGGAGTACGTGGCCTGGTATGAGGGGCACAACAGGATAAAGACCGCCCCCTACGGCGGCGTTTTGGAGATGCTCCGGGCCCTGACGGCCAGCGAGCACAAGATCGCCGTGGTGTCCAATAAGCCCGACGCCAACACCAGGGCCCTGGTGCGCCACTTCTTCGGGGGCTATGTCTCCGTGGCCATCGGCGAGCGGCCCGGCATCCGGCGCAAGCCCGCTCCGGACTCGGTGAAGGCCGCCATGGAGGAGCTGCAGAGCTACAGCTACGAGACGGTGTACGTGGGGGATTCGGAGGTGGACCTGAAGACCGCCCGCGCCGCCGGCATCGACTGCGTTTCCGTGGCCTGGGGCTTCCGCTCCCCGGACTTCCTCCGCTCCCTGGGCGCCAAGACCATAGCCAACACCCCGGCGGAGGTAGTAAAATTAGTCTAAACAGACTGTCGGAAAAGCCCATCAGGGCTTTTTCGACAGTCTAAAAAAGGACGGGCCGGGCCCGTCCTTTTTTACTTCAGATATGCCTTCAGCCGCGTTATATTGTCGTGCTCGCAGGTGATGAGCTTCTGCGCCAGGCCCAGAGTCTCGGGGGAGGCCTCGCGGTGGCCGTTCATCACCTTGGTCATCTGGATGATGCCCATGTTGCTGCCCTTGATCATGAGCTCGGCCAGGTGCTCCGTCTCGTCGTTCATCATGGTGTTCATGACCGTGCCCATCTTCATGCCCAGCTTTTGCATCTCGCTGACGCTCTCGGGCTCCGCGCCCAGGCCCACGATGCGGCTGGCCGCCTCGCCGCCGATGGACTCGTACTCCTTCTTCTGCGTCTCAAGGTCGGAGATAAACGAGCTGTCATCCGCCCGGGGGAGAAGGTCCGTGATGGCCTCGGCCCCGGTGCGGGCGTTGCGGTAGACGGAGTTGAGGACGGCTATATCGGGATCGTTGATATTATTTTCCGGCATAATTGCGCTCCTTTCATTGTAATCGTCCTTAGTTTGTGATATGATGCAGTTAAATAATCACCCACAGGAGCGGGAAAATATGAACTGGCTTGAGATAACGGTCAATACCTCCCACGAGAGGCTTGAGGAGCTGACGGATAAGCTGACGGCGCTGGGCGTCGAGGGCTTCATCACCGAGGACGAGGCGGATGTCCGGGAATTTTTGGAAAACAACAAAAAATACTGGGACTACGTGGACGAGGCTTTTATGAAAAGCATGTCCGGCGTGTGCCGGGTGAAATTCTACCTGGAGGATTCGGAGGCCGGGAAGGCGGAGCTGGCGCGGCTCTCGGCGGCGCTGCCGGAGTCGGAGCTGGTGCCGCGGAAGGTCCGGGACGAGGACTGGGAGAACAACTGGCGGGAGTACTATAAGCCCATCCAGGTGGGGGAAAGGCTCGTCATCGTCCCCCAGTGGCTGGATAAGCCGGAGACGGAGCGCGTGGCGCTGAGGCTCGACCCGGGGCTCATCTTCGGGACCGGCGCCCACGCCACCACGCAGCTATGCCTTGCGGAGATCGAAAAATACGCCCCGGGCCGGAGCGTGCTGGACCTGGGCTGCGGCAGCGGGATACTGGCCATCGCGGCGCTGCTTTTGGGGGCGGAAAAGGCCGTGGGGGTGGACATCGACGACAAGGCCCCCGGCGTCGTCATGGAGAACGCCGCCTTCAACGGCATCGGGCCCGACAGGCTCACGGTGTTCGCCGGGGATGTGCTCTCCGACAGGGCCCTGGGCCGCCGGCTCATGGGGGAGAAATACGGCCTTGTGCTCATGAACATCGTCGCGGACGTCATCATCGCCCTCTCGCCCAGAGTCCCGGAGCTTATGGCCCCCGGCGGGACCTTTATCTGCTCCGGCATCATCGACGGCCGGGAGGCGGAGGTCCGGGCGGCCCTGACGGCCGCGGGGCTCCGCGTCCGGGAGCATAAGCACAGGGACAACTGGCACGCCTATATCTGCGATAAGGAGGAAAATATATGAAAACCGTGGTTTTGGCCGCCGGAAAGGGCACGCGCCTTGCCCAGGCCGGCGTCGATCTGCCCAAGGCCATGCGACTGGCCCTGGGAAAGCCCCTCCTGGGCTGGGTGCTGGAGGCCCTGCCCACAGGGCCGGAGGACACCGTCATCGTGGTGGGGTATAAAAAGGACTACATAACCGCCGCTTTCCCGGAGTACGGCTTCGCCGTACAGACGGAGCAGCTTGGCACCGGCCACGCCGTGCGGTGCGCCATGCCGGCCCTGGGGGAGTACGCCGGGGACGTGCTCATCTGCTGCGGGGACATGCCGCTGGTGAGAGAGGATACGTACTCCGCGCTTTTGAGGGAGCATCGGTCCTCCGGCGCGGCCTGCACGGTGCTCTCCGGCCTTTCCGACGAGCCGCTGCCCTTTGGGCGGGTCCTGCGGGACGGGGACGGCGGCTTCCTGCGTATCGTGGAGGACCGGGACTGCACGCCGGAGGAGAAGATGATCCGCGAGCTCAACTCCGGCATCCTGGCCGTCAACGCCGAAAAGCTTGCCTGGGCCCTGGGGGAGCTTCGCACCGACAACGCCCAGGGGGAGTATTACCTCACCGACGTCCCCCAGATTTTAGCCGCCCGGGGAGAGCGGGTCCGGGTGTGCGTCCGCAATATGGGCGACGAGCTCATCGGCGTCAACACCCCCGCCCAGCTTGCCCAGGTGGAGTCCATCCTGAGCCAAAGACAGCAATGACCCCGCCCCCGGCGAAAAAAGGGGCTGTGAAAAAAGTCCCCATACAGCAAAAGAGAGTCGCCAGGGGTGGCGGCTCTCTTATTTGACGAGATCATGGAGGAGATTGAAATAGAGCAGTATCTCAAGCCGGTGGAGGTGGTCAGCCTCCTGGGGCGGCCGGGGTACAATGATGTCAAAATGCTGAAGACCGTGTTGTTTGGCGCGATGGACATGGGCGGCGTACCGTCGGGCAGAGCACTGACGGACCGGTGCAAGGTCGATCTCAGGTACAGATACCTGATGGACCGGGAAACGCCGAGTAATACTAATCCCTGATTAAAAGCTCAAACCGAGCGGCGAGGATTTTTCGCGTCAGACGAGGAAGACTGCGCAGGGAATACTTTCGTATTTCCAAGCAGGCTGACGAAGTATGGCGCGAAAAAGACCGCCGCGAATTTGAGATTTTGTTCAGTGATTAGTATAAGATAAAGCCGGTCAAGCTTCATGGGGGTAAGGGGGAGATGTGCCTTTTTTGCAAAAAACTGTGGTTTTTTCCACAAAAAAGCGGGACTGCGAAAATTCACGTCTCAGCCGACGTGTTTTTTCACAGCCCCCTCAACTTTTTTATGGAAGGATCAGCGTTTTTTGTAGTAGATTCGCGCCTCAAAGGGGCGGAGGGAGGGGGAGGGGCCCTCGTAATTGCAGATAAGCGTCTCCGCGCCGGTAAATGCCTTCGGGAGGGCGAAGGGCTGCTCCCGGGGGGTGAAATTGCAGACGGTCAGCAGCTCCTGGGCGGCGTTCGCCCGGGTGTAGGCGAAGACCGCGGGGTCGTCGGGGTCCAGGAGGGCGAATTCCCCGTCGCGGAACACCTCATAGCGCTTGCGGAGGGCGATGAGCCGCTGATAGAAGTAGAAGATCGAATCCTCGTCCGCCAGCGCCGCCCGGGCGTTGATCTCCTTATAATTTGGGTTCACGGCAAACCAGGGCGTCCCGGTGGTGAAGCCGGCGTTCTCCCCGTCGGTCCACTGCATGGGCGTGCGGGCGTTGTCGCGGCTCCGGGCGTGGACGGATGCCAGCACGTCCTCCGGCCGGTATCCACGCTCCAGGCGCTCGGCGTACATGTTCAGCGTCTCGATGTCCTCGTAGCCCTCTATGGGAAGCCGGATGTTGGTCATGCCCAGCTCCTCGCCCTGATAGATGTAGGGCGTGCCCTCCAGCCCGTAGAGCATGGCCGCCAGCATCTTGGCCGACTCCACCCGATATTGTCCGTCGTCCCCCCAGCGGGAGACGACGCGGGGAAGGTCGTGATTGTTGAGGAAGAGGCTGTTCCAGCCCACGCCGTGCAGGCCCGTCTGCCAGCGCCGGACGCACTCCTTGAGCTTCACAAGCTCCAGCGGGACGGGGTCCCACTTCTCCCCCGCCTGGTCAAGGCAAATGTGCTCGAACTGGAACACCATGGAAAGCTCGCTGCCGTCCGGGGCGCTCCAGCGCCTGGCCTCCTCCACGTCGGCGCTCCACGCCTCCCCCACGGTGACAAGGCCGGGCTCGCAAAAGGCCTCGCGGCTCAGCTCCCGGATATACTCGTGGAGCCGCGGTCCCCGGGCGGTGATCTTCCTGTCCGGCTCCTTGGCCACGGAGTCGATGACGTCCAGCCTAAAGCCCTCCACGCCCCTGTTGACCCAGAAGCGAATCATGTCGTAGAGCTCCCGGCGGACGGCGGGGTTATCCCAGTTGAGGTCCGGCTGCCGCGGGGCGAACTGGTGGAAGTAATACTGCTTCAGCTCCGGAACGTACTCCCAGGCTGAGCCGCCGAAGCAGGCCCGCATGTCGTTGGGGGGCGTCCCCGGCTCCCCGTCCCGCCAGACGTAGTAGTCGTGACAGGGGTCATCCCGGCTTTTCAGCGCCGCCTTGAACCACCGGTGCTCGTCGGAGGTGTGATTGAGCACCAGGTCCATGATGATGGAGATGCCCCGCCGCCTGGCCTCCCGGATGAGCCGGTCCATGTCCTCCAGGGTCCCGAAGGGCGGCCAGACGGCCCGGTAGTCGGAGATGTCGTAGCCGTTGTCCGCCTGGGGCGAGGCGCACACCGGCGAGAGCCATATCCCGTCCACCCCTAACTTCTCCAGGTAATCCAGGCGGGAGATGATTCCCGGGATGTCCCCCAGGCCGTCGCCGTCGCTGTCCTGAAAGCTTTTGGGATAAATTTGGTAAAAAACAGCCGATCTCCACCAGCCGTATTTTGTCTTGTCAAGCATCGCCCGCGCTCCTTTCGATCTCTTCCAGCTTTTCATAGACCCGCAGGAGCTCCCCCACGCTCCACGCCTGGGCGAAGCACCCCCGGGAGGGGCCCGGCTCCATGCCGTCGTATATCTCGGGGATCTGCCCGACGCAGCCCTCCCGCAAAATTTCCGGCATGACGGACATGCGCGCCCGGACCTCTCCGGCGGCCTTTTTCGTCTCCCTGCGGACCTTTAAATACGCCAAATAGAACGCCCCCAGGGGGAACGGCCACACGGTGCCCTGGTGATAGGCCATGTCCCGCTCCGTTTGGGGACCGCCGTAGGTGGGGTGGAACTGCGGGTCCTCCGGCGAGAGCGTCCGGAGGCCCCGGGAGGTGTAGAGCCGCCTGTCCACCGCCTCCACCACCCGGGCCTCCCGCTCGGTTGGCAGCATGGCGAAGGGCATGGTCACCGCCCAGATCTGATTGCACCGGAGCTGGGTGTCCGCCGGCGTGCCGGAGAGGACGTCCCGCAGATACCCCCGGTCCTCCATCCAGAATTTTTCGTTAAATGAGCGCTTCACCGTCTCGGAAAGGGCCAGATACTCCCCGCCGTCCTCCCCGGCAAGGGTGGAGAGCTCCGCGCAGACCCGCAGGGCGTTATACCAGTAGGCGTTTATCTCCACGGGCTTGCCGTGGCGGGGCGTGGGCAGGATGTCCCCCACGCGCACGTCCATCCACGTCACCTGGTCCAGGCCCTCCCCGGCGGAGATGAGGCCGTCGGCGTCCATTTTGATGGCGTAACGGGTGCCGTTTTTGTACGCCTCCACGATGCGCCGCAGCGCCGGCAGCGCCTCCAGCGCGAAGTCCCTGTCCCCGGTGCGCCGGTAGTAGAGCCAGACGGCGTTTATCAGCAGCAGCGGCGCGTCGGCGGAGTTATACTGGGGCTCCTCCTGCCCCTCCGGGAAGTAGTTGGGCAGAAGGCCCTCCCGCTCATAGCGGATAAAGGTCCGCAGGATGCTTTTGGCGTCCTCGAACCGGCCCGTGGAGAGGGTACAGCCGGGCAGGGCGATCATGGTGTCCCGCCCCCAGTCCCCGAAAAAGGGGTAGCCGGCGACGACGGTCTTCCCGCCCGTGGAGGCCCGGTAGGCCACGAAGTCCCCGGCGGCCCGGGCCAAGGCGCGGGCCTCGGGGGAGACGAGGGGACAGCGCTCCTCCCGGCGGCGGTTTTCCTCTATGGACGCCTCCACGATCTCCGGGCCCGTCCTGTCCGTGCCCGTGTCGGAGAAGGTCAGCCACAGCTCCCCCCTCTCCCCCGCCGGGACGGTGATGCCGGCGGCGCAGCAGACGAACCCCAGGCCCCAGGGCCGCCGCCCGTCCCTCTCGTCGTCGGGGTAGTCCATCCGCTCAAAGGCCACAGGGACCGGGCGGAGCTCCCCGTTGGTCGCCACCCGGGCGCCGAGGCCCGCGGCCCGGACGGCTCCGTCCCGGTACTCCACGGGAAAGGGCTTTTGGGGCGGCTCCCCCTTTTGGGCGAACTGGAAAACGGGGGTGACGGTGAGGGTGCAGGGCCGGGCGCTCCGGTTGACGAGCTCATAGGTCACCGCCGAGGCGTTCTCCCCCGGCATCATGCCGCACCGCCGGACGAGGGCTGCGCCGCCCCTCTCCCACCGCCACTCCGGGCCGTGCTCCCAGGTAAAGGAGCCCCGCTCCTCCCCCCGGGCGGTCAGCTCCTCCCGGAGGGCGTGGACCAGGGTGAAGCGCCGGCTGGGGGACGCCGCCGCCACCAAAAGGCCCTGGTCGCAGCGGGTGACGGAGAGGTCAAGGGAGGCGGACATGAACCCGCCAAGGCCGTTGGTCAGCAGCCAGCAATGCCCCTCCGCCGGCGTCCGGGAGGGACGCGCGCTCCCGCTGAATGTAAATCTCATCGGACACCTCCAAACCGAAGCCTCCCCGGCCGACCTAGGTCAGCCGGGGAGATTCTTATCGTTTTTTTATTTGTATGAATTACTTCTTGTTCTTCTTGCTCCTGTTTTTGGTGAGGACCACGCCCACTCCGGCCAGAACGCCGGCGCTCACGGCGGCGATGGCCGCGACGGCCCCGCCGCTGAGGCCCTTGTTGGAGGAGTCCCCCTGAGCGCCGCGCACCAGGACCATGGCGGAGATGGGCGCCACCTCGGCTTCGCCGCTGACCGTCCCCAGGACCTCGGTGCCGGCCTTCTCGCCGTTTACGTACACATTCCACGTGTATCCGGCGGGGAGGCTCACGGTCTGGGTCTGGGTGGTGGCGTTGAAGATGACGTAGAGGCCCTGGGCCGTCTCGCCGTTGAGGCCGCCGGCTATCTCAAAGGCCAGGACGTTGGAGGGCAGTCCGCCGACCATCTTTACGGCGCTGTTCACGTCGTCGGCGCTGGAAAGCCGCAGGATGGGGTGGGCCTTGCGGAAGGCGATGAGGCCCTTGTAGTACTCAAACACCTTCGCGTACTCGGGGTCGTCCAGCGTGGACCACTTGATGCTGTTGACCTCGTCGGAGGCGTTGTAGCTGTTCTCGTTGAGGGTCCCGTCGGCGTTGGGCTTGGTGCGCAGCATCTCCTCGCCGGCCTGCATGAAGGGGATGCCTTGGCTCGTCATATAGATGGCGGCGGCCAGGTTGTTCATGCGGATGAGGTCCTCCCGGGAGGCGTCGGGCCGGGAGAGGGCCAGGCGGTCCATCAGGGTGTTGTTGTCGTGGCAGGAGGCGTAGTTCACGCTCTGGGTGGGGTTGGGGGCCCAACTGGGCTTGCCCTTGAAGCCGGACATGATCTTGGCAGTCTCGCCGGAGGCGCCGGAGACGAAGCCCGGGAGCTTGTCAAAGACGCCGCCCTTGATGCCGTCGCGGATGGTGTCGTTGAAGTACGCAAAGCCGGGGGTCAAATAGGCGTTGGGCTGTGTGGCAAGGCTCACGTTGTCCATGGTGACGGCGGTATCCATGGTCCAGCCCTCGCCGTAGAAGATGACGTCGGGGTGCTTGGCGTGGACCGTCTCCACAAGGGCGTTGATGGTGTCCACGTCGAGAAGGCCCACCAGGTCGAAGCGGAAGCCGTCGATGTGGTATTCGTCGGCCCAGTAGTTGACGGAGTCCACGATGTACTTGCTGACCATACTGCGCTCGGAGGCGGTGTCGTTGCCGCAGCCGGAGCCGTTGGAGTTTTCACGGGAGAAGTAGCCCGGGACGATGAGGTTGAAGCAGAATTTATTGGCGTCCTGCACGTGGTTGTAGACCACGTCCATGATAACGGAGAGGCCGTTGTCGTGCATCCCCTTTACCATCTGCTTCATCTCCCGGACTCTCACCGCGCCGTTGTAGGGGTCGGTGGAGTAGGAGCCCTCGGGGACGTTGTAGTTCACCGGGTCGTAGCCCCAGTTGAA
>CANROF010000063.1 GCA_947632155.1 uncultured Oscillospiraceae bacterium | reverse complement strand
TGCCCCATGCTCTCCTCCGGCTCGAGGCGGAAGGAGAAGTCGTTGTCCGCGATGTTGTCGCAGTGGTCGGAGAGGAAACTGGGGTCACGCTCCAGGCGCGCCGCGATGTCCGCAAGTTCGTCCTCGTCGGCCGCCTCGACCTCGCCCTCCCCGTAAATGTAGTTCTCCACGTGGACGCGCACATTCTGCGCCTCGTCCATATCCGCGAGGAAGTCCAGGAAGTCATCGGATTCCTCCAAATCGTCCCGGCTCCAGGGGGTATGCGGCGTGAAGAAATCCGTCTCGCATCCGCCGGCCCTGACGGTCACCAAAGAAAAGTGAATCGACATCCCGCGCCTCCTACATCGTCTGCGACCACAGAGACTGGTCCGCGATTTGACCGTCCTCGTTCTGCGCTTGGGCGATTTGGGCGTCCAGGTCCGGCACGACGCTGCGAATCTGGTTGAGGATGCTGTCCATGCGTTCCTCCCTCTTGACGGTCATGGGAAAGTTCATGTCCCGGATGTCCTCCACACAGCGGTGGATCTCCGCAAGCTGCTCCTGAGAGAACAGCTCCCTCTCCCGCACGAGCCCGGAGCGGGCGGCGAAGTCCCGCTTGGCCCCCTCATAGTCCCCGCCGACGTAATGACCCAGCGTCACACCCTTGCCGTTGTAATCCCGGCACCAGGTCACAAACTCCCAGCCGTGGCCGAGAGAGTGATAGGCGGCCAGGACGGTGCCGTTGAACTCGTTAAGACATTTGTAGCTCTCATCCAGCCCGTCCGCTTTGAGCGCCGGCGCGTCTTCAAGAATCCGCATATACTCGACGGCAGTGTTGACGATCTTCAAGACCCGAATCAGCGCGTCTTCCACTTTGGGACCCTGTATATCCTCCTTGCGGTACCTGACCCCGCCCGCGCCGTTCACCCGGCACAGCGGAGCCTCCCGCCAGGTAACCGGCATAAACCCGTCCTTCACGGGACCGACCCGGAACCCGCTGCGTGTCAGGCAGATTCCCGCCTCCTCCAAAAACCGCGCCTTCGTTTCCTCGCTGACTTCCTTCATAAGCTGTCCTCCTCAATACATTTTCAAGCCCTTGCCGGGCGCTCTGCCGTGTTCCTGCTCGTCCATAGACGTGATGTTGACGTACTCCCCGATGATGCCCAGGGCCTTGTAGTAGCTGTCGGAGTTTTGGATGCGCTCGCACATCTCCTTCGCCTCATCCCCGAGCCCATTTTCCCGAAGCGTCTGCGACGCAACGCCCATCAGGACGAAGATGTTTCCGTTCTGCCCGATAAGCGGGCAGTCAGGCTTCACCCGCCGCTTCTCGCCTGCCGTGGTGGTTTTGATGTCCATATAGATTCCTCCTGCTTTTTGGTAAAAAAATAAGCCGGACCTTTCGGCCCGGCATTTGCGCGGTTTCTGTTCAATTGTAGATGTCGCCAGTTCGAAGCCCTCCAGTTTGGGGGAAACGAGGAAAAATAGGAAAAGTTTAAGGCCGTTCCAGTTTACTCTGGAACGGCCTCAAACTTCTTGATAATACAGGCTTTTTCCCCATTATAGGATTTTTAACCTGCAATTCTGGTGGAGACGGACGGGATCGAACCGTTGACCTCCTGAATGCCATTCAGGCGCTCTCCCAGCTGAGCTACGCCCCCGGGGTGCTGTTCACTAACAGCATGAGAGATAATACCACAGAGAAACACGGTTGTCAAGAGATTTTTTCGGTTTTTTCAAAATTCCTCCCTCCCCTTTTGGGGAGGGAGGCTCGCGGGTCAATAGAGGGGGAAGCGGGCGCACAGCTCGTTGACGGCGCGGCGCGTCTCCTCCGCCGTGCCCTGGTAATCGCGGGCGGTGGCGGCGATGCAGCGGGCGATGGTCACCATCTCCGGCTCCTTAAAGCCCCGGGTGGTGACGGCGGGGGTGCCGATGCGGATGCCGCTGGTGACGAAGGGCTTCTCCGGGTCATTGGGGATGGCGTTCTTGTTGACGGTGATATAGACGCTGTCCAGGCGCTTCTCCAAGGTCTTTCCGGTGACGCCGGTGCCCCGGAGGTCCGCCAGCATCAGGTGGTTGTCCGTGCCGCCGGAGACGAGGTTTATGCCGTTTTTCACAAGCTCGCCGGCCAGCACGGCGGCGTTTTTCACGATCTGGGCCTGATATTCCTTAAACTCGGGCCGCAGGGCCTCGCCGAAGCAGACGGCCTTGGCGGCGATGATGTGCATCAGAGGGCCGCCCTGGGTGCCGGGGAAGATGGCCTTGTTGAACTGCTTGCCAAACTCGGGGTCCTGGGTGAGGATGAGGCCGCCCCGGGGGCCCCGCAGGGTCTTGTGGGTGGTGGTGGTGACCACGTGGGCGTAGGGGATGGGGGACTCGTGCTCACCCGCCGCCACGAGGCCCGCGATGTGGGCCATGTCAACCATGAGGTAGGCGCCCACGGCGTCGGCCACTTCCCGGAAGCGCTTGAAGTCGATGGCCCGGGGGTAGGCGGAGGCGCCGGCCACGATGAGGCGGGGCTTGTGCTTTAAGGCCAGCTCCATAAGGGCGTCGTAGTCGATGCGGCCCGTCTCGGCGCTGACGCCGTAGGGGACGAAATTGAAATATTTACCGGAAAGATTCACCGGGGAGCCGTGGGTCAGGTGCCCGCCCTCGGCCAAATTCATGCCCATCACGGTGTCGCCGGGGGCCAGGAGGGCGAAATAGACGGCGGTGTTGGCCTGGGCGCCGGAGTGGGGCTGGACGTTGGCGTAGCCCGCGCCAAAGAGGGCCTTGGCCCGCTCAATGGCGATCGTCTCCACCTCGTCCACGTACTCGCAGCCGCCGTAATAGCGCTTGCCGGGGTACCCTTCCGCGTATTTGTTGGTGAGGACGCTGCCCATGGCGGCCATCACCGCCGGGGAGACGTAGTTTTCACTGGCTATGAGCTCGATGTTGCGCTTCTGGCGCGAAAGCTCACGGCCCATGGCCGCGGCCACGTCGGGGTCGGAATTTGCGATGAAGCCGATGGAGTCTAAGAGGTCAGAATACATAGAAACTCTCCTGAAAAATTATTTTCTGTAGAAAGCGATTCCCAGCGTCTTGGGGCCGCAGTGGTTGGAGATGGTGCACCCGGCATCGGCGTCGATACATTCGGCGAAGGGGCAGAGCCTCATGACCTCGGCCCGGGCCTCCTCCAAAAAAACCTCGGTAAAGCCGTTGGCCTTGACGAAGAAGACGCGGCTCATATCCACGTTAGCGGGGTCCCCCAGCCGGTCGGCCAGGTACTTGAGGACCACCTTCTCGATGGCGCCCCGGTACTTTTTGCCCACATCCATGGCGCCGTCCTGAAGCTCCACGCAGGGCTTGAGATTCAGGAGGTTGGCCCCCAGAGCCACCAGAGGCGAGCAGCGCCCGCCGGCCTTCAGGTAATCCAGGGTGTCGATGACGAAGCTCATGTCCACCTTGTCCCGCTTGGCCTCTAAGGCGGCGACGATGGCCTCGGGCTCCATGCCGCGCCCGGCCATCTCGCAGGCGTCCAGCACCAGCAAGGAGATGCCTACGGACAGGTTCTCCGAGTCAACGACGTACACATTCCCCACCTCGCCGCCGGCGATGTTGGCGTTCTGGAAGCAGGCGGACATGGACTGGGAGATGGTGAAGTGGATAATGGCGTCGTACTCCGCCCGAAATTCCCTGAATTTTTCAAGGTAATCGCCCACGTTCACGGCGGCGGTGTTGCCCAGCTTCCCCCCGGCGGCCACGTGGTCGAAGATGTCCTGGGCCGTGATGTCCACCCCGTCGCGCTTCGCCACGCCGTCCATGACGACGTAGAGGGGGAAAATGTGGACGTTGTATCGCTCCGCCAGGGCCTCCGGCAGATCGCAGGTGCTGTCGGCGGTTATCTTTATTTTCATCGGCGGGCCCTCCTGACTATTTATTCATATTTTAGTCAATGATACCACACCGGACGGGAAAATGGTAGGGGCTATCTGAACAAATATTTTAAAAAGTGTCTATTTTTTACCGTCTTAAAGTCAAAAGGTAAAGTCAAAGGGAGGCGCCGGAGGCGTCTCCCTTTTGAAATTGTCGCTGTGTTACTGGGCGATCTCCTCGTAAACGGAAACCTGCTTGCGCTCACGGTTGATGTGCTCGAAGCGGACCTTGCCGGAGACGAGGGCGTACAGGGTGTTGTCGCTGCCCATGCCCACGTTGTTGCCCGGGTGGATCTTGGTGCCGCGCTGGCGGACCAGGATGTTGCCGGCCAGGACGTACTGACCGTCGGCGCGCTTGACGCCAAGGCGTTTGGACTCGGAATCGCGGCCGTTTTTGGTGGAGCCCATTCCCTTTTTATGAGCCATGTAAATTACACCTCCAAAATCTTGCTTTTCAGGTCCCTTACGCGTTGATGGCGTCGATGGTGACCTTGGTATAGGGCTGTCTGTGGCCCTGCTTGCGGCGGTAGTTCTTCTTGGGGCGCATCTTGTAGACGATGATCTTCTTGCCCTTGCCGGTCTTCGCCACGGTGGCGGTGACGGTAGCGCCCTCCACCACGGGCTTGCCGAAGGTGGCGGTGCCGTCATCATTGAAGATGGCCAGGACCTTGTCAAAGGTGTAGGACGCGCCGTCCTCCACGCCCAGCTTCTCCACATAGAGCGTGTCGCCGGGGTTTACGCGGTACTGCTTGCCGCATGCCTCAATAATCGCTGTCATTTTTTTCACCTCTTAAATCGTAGAGACTCGCTCTCGCAGGCGTGCTTACGCAACTTTTTGGCTCAGCTCAAAGCGGCTTATAAATTATACTTTCCTCCGGGGTAAAAGTCAACAACTTTTTTGGGAAACTTGCGAAAATCTTGCGTTTTTCTCATTTATAAATCCGCACCAGCACCCGGAGGCGTCCCTTTTTCGTCTCCCGGGCTATCCCCTCGTATAAAAACCGGCCGTGGCGCCGGACGGAGACGACGGTCCCCGGGGCGAGGACGGCGGAGGCGGACCGGGCCGCGCGGCCGGAGAGGAACACCTGCTCGCCCTCGATGAGCTCCTGGGCCTGGGACCGGGAGAGGCGGAATACCGCCGCCACGGCGGCGTCCAGGCGCTCCGAGGCCACCACCAGCTCCGTCACCGGCGGCGGCGCGGTCAGCTTCTCCGGGGGGTCCGAGGGCTCGCAGCGCACCGTGGTGTGCCGGACGGAGACGAGGTTTTCGCAAACAAACCCGGCGATGCTCTCCAGGCAGAAGAGATACCCCACGTTCTCCGCGATCTCAATGTCCCCCAGGACCTCCCGCCGGAGCCCCAGGGCCATGAGGGAGCCCAAAAAGTCCCGGTGGGAGAGGTCGTCGGCAAATTTCTGCTGCACCGGCTCCATTTTCAGGCACACCACCGGCGGCTGGGCCGCATAGCCGCAAATTTCCTCCGAGCCGAAGCAACAGAGCTTCCGCTCCGAGGACGCAAGGCCCCCGAAAAGCTCAAAGGGGCACGGGAGCCGGAGCCGCAGGAGCGTGTCCTGCTGGGCCAGGGTGAGGAATTCCGAATACACCCACACTCCCCTGCCCCAGGCCCTATGGGCAAGCTCCGTGAAGCGGGCAATATCCAGCGCGTCATTGTCCATGGCTCATTCGTACTGGCTGGCGTAGAGCTTATAGTAAAAGCCCCGCTTTTTCATAAGCTCGTCGTGGGTGCCACGCTCGATGAGCTCGCCGTGGTCGATGACCAGGATCTGGTCGGCGTTCTGGACGGTGGAGAGCCGGTGGGCGATGACGAAGCTGGTCTTGCCGCGCATCAGGCCCCGGATGGCCTTCTGGACCTGGCGCTCGGTGGTGGTGTCCACGTTGGAGGTGGCCTCGTCCAATATGAGCATACTGGTGTTGTAGAGCATGGCCCGGGCGATGGTCAAAAGCTGCTTCTGGCCCTTGGAGATATTGCCGCCGTCCTCGCTGATCACCGTCTTGTACCCCTGGGGCAGGCGCATGATGTAGCCGTGGATCATGGCGGCCTTAGCCGCCGCCACTACCTCCTCCTCGGTGGCGTTCTCCTTGCCGTAGGCGATGTTGTCGAAAATCGTCCCGTTGAAGACCCAGGTGTCCTGCAATACCATGGCGTAGCCCCGGCGGAGGCTTTCCAGCGTATACTCCCGGGCCTCCCGGCCGTCCACGTAAATGTTGCCGGAGTTCACGTCGTAAAAGCGCATGAGAAGATTGATGATGGTGGTCTTCCCCGCGCCGGTGGGGCCCACGATGGCCACCGTCTGGCCGGGTTTGGCCTCCAGGGAGACGTTTTTCAAAATCGTCTTCTCCGGCGTGTAGCCGAAGCAGACGTCGTCCACCCGGACCTGGCCCCGGCTGTCCGTGAGCACCGCGGCGTTCTCCACGTCCTTGGGCTCCTCGGGCTCGTCCAAAAACTCAAAGACCCGCTCCGCGGCGGCCAGTGCCGAGTAGATCTCGTTGATGATGTTGGAGATCTCGTTGATGGGCCCGGAGAATTTGCGGGAGTAGAGAACGAAGCTGGAGATCTGCTCCAGGCCCACGATCTTCATGAGGTACAGCACCGCCCCGCCCATGCCGATGGCCGAGAGGCCGAAGTTGTTGATCATGCCGATGGTGGGGCCCATGGTGACGCCCAGGCCGTCGGAGTTCTTGTACGCCTCCGCGGCGGCCCGGTTGATGGCGGAGAAGTTCTCCGTCACCCGGTCCTCGTTGGCGTAGGCCAGGATGGTCTTCTGGCCGGAGAACATCTCCTCGGCAAAGCCGTTCATCTCGCCGTAGGCGGCGCTGCGCTTGGAGTAGAGGGGCCGCGTCCGCTTGGACATGTACCGCGTGTACCATATGGACACGGGGATGGTGAAGATCATGCACAGCACCATGGGGGGCGAGATGATGACCATCATCACAAAGCTCCCCACCACGGTGACGAAGCTGGTGATGATCTGCACCACGTCGGACGAAAGGCTCATGGTCACCACGTCCACGTCGTAGCTGACGCGGCTGATGATGTCGCCGGCCTGGTTGCGGTCAAAGTAGCTGACGGGCATGATCATGATCTTGTTAAAGACGTCCCGGCGCATGTGGTTGGCGATTCGCCGTCCCACCCGGGCCATGCCGATGCCCACCAGAAAGCTCATGAGGGTGCTTCCCACATAGAACACCAGCATCAAAACGGCGTAGTGGATGACCAGGTCCATGTCGATCTTCCCCGGGCCCAGCTTGCTGCCCTCCTCAACAACGCCGATGGCTTTGCCGGCCAGCCGCGGGCCCAGGAGGTTCCCCACGTTGCTCATGAAGGCCACCAGCACCAGCGCCACCACGACCCACTTATAGACCGCCATGTATTTGATTATCCGAAGAAGCGTGCGCTTCGCGTCCTTGGGCTTGCGCTTTTCGCCGCCCCTGTCGCCTTTTCCAGGCATATCTCACACCCCCTCACTCGATCTCGCCCATCTGGGCCTCAAAAGTCTCCCGGTAGGGCCGGCAGGTCTTCATAAGCTCCTCGTGGGTGCCAAGTCCGATGCATTTTCCGTTGTCCAGCACCATAATTTGCGTCATGTTCATGACGCTGGAGACGCGCTGGGCGATCATGATGATGGTGCTGTCGCCGTGGTTCTCCGCGATGGCCCGGCGCATGGCCGCGTCGGTCTTGTAATCGAGCGCGGAGGAGGAGTCGTCCAGCACAAGGATCTCCGGCCTTCCCGCCAGGGCCCGGGCCACGAACACCCGCTGCTTCTGTCCGCCGGAGAGGTTGGCGCCCTTGATGGCGGCCTCGTGCTCCAGCCCGTCGGGCAGGCCCGCCACGAACTCCGCGGCCTGGGCGTCCCGGACGGCGGCCAGGACGTCCTCCTCGGAAACCTTCCGTCCGAAGGTGATGTTCTCCCGCAGGGTGTCCTGGAACACCATGTCGTTCTGGAAGACGGTGCCGAAGCGGCGGCGGAGCTCGTCCTTGTCGTAGGTCCGCACGTCCCGGCCGTCCACGAAAACGCCGCCGGAGGTGGCGTCGTAAAAGCGCATAAGAAGATTGATGATGGTGGTCTTTCCGCAGCCCGTGGGCCCGATGATGCCCAGGCTCTCCCCGCGCTTCACGGCAAAGGAGATGCCCGACAGCGCCTTTGCCCGCGTCTCCCCCACAAAGCCGGAGGTATCGTGGCTGTCCTCGCCATAGCTGAAGTCCACGTTCTCAAAGCGGATGAACTCGTCCCCGGCGGGCTTCTTGGCCTCGTCCCCGGTGAGCACGGTGAGGTCCGTATCCGCGTCGATGACGGCGGCGATGCGGTTGGCGCTGGCGCTGGCCCGGGACATGGTCATGAAGATGCGCGAAAGGCCCATGATGCCCATGGTGATCATGTTGAAGTATGTAAGGAACGCCAGGATGACCCCGGGCTCCATCTGCCCCGCGTTCACCCGCCGTGCGCCGATGATCACCACCAGGGCCAGTGCCGTATTGAGGCACATCTGCATGAAGGGCCCGGGGATGGCCATGACGGTGGTGGCGGTGATGTCGCTTTTGGTCATTTCCTCGTTGACCCGGGCGAAGCGCCGCGTCTCGTAGTCCGACTTGGAGAGGGCCTTCACCACCCGGATGCCGGTAATGTTCTCCCGCATCACCCGGACCACCACGTCCAGCTTGCGCTGGACCCTGGCGTAGAGGGGCAGGCCCTTGGCGGAGACGCCCAGGATGATGGCGAGGAGAAGCGGAAGCATGATGACCATGATGAGCGTCAGATGCAGGTCCATCAGCATCGCCACGAAGATCCCGCCCACCAGCATCATGGGCGCGCGGATGCACATGAGCTGGAGCTGCTGCACCGCAGACTGGACGTTGTAGCTGTCCGAGGTCATGCGGGAGATGATGCTGGGCAGCCCGAAGGCGTCAAACTGCGCGCCGGACAGGTTCTCCGTCTTGCGAAAGAGGTCCTGGCGCACGTCGTAGCTCACGTGGTGGGCGTTGTTGATGGCCCGGCGGTTGGCCCGGACGTTCAGCTCCCGGCATAAAATGGCCGTCAGGAACATCCCAAGTCCCCAGAGGAGCACCGGGACGAGCTTCCCCTCCGGCACCACGTTGTCGATGATGTGCTCGAAGATGGTGGGCAGCATCAGCTCCACCACCGTGCCCGCAAGCTTCATGACCATGGCGATAAAGACAAAGCTCTTATACCGGCCCATGTATCTGAAAATGAGCTTCATTTCCCGCAGGCCTCCCTTCTCCATCTGTCATAGTCGTCCGCGATCTTCTGGAGCATGGCGCGCAGGCCGGCCTGCTCCTCCGGCGTCAGGGCGGCGAAAAGCCGCTCGTCCCCGATCTCCCGGGGCTCCCGGGCGCGCTGGCGGCCAAGCTCGGTGAGGCTGATGACGATCCGGCGGCGGTCCTTTTCGTCCGGGTGGCGGGCGATGACGCCGAATTTCTCCATCCGCGCCACAAGCTCGCTGAGACTCCCGGCCTGAATGCCCAGAAGCTCCCGGAGCTGGCGCTGGGTGAGCTCCCCGCGCTCATCCAAAAGCGCGATGATCCTCCGGCGGCTGACGCTGCGGCCTATCCGCCGGGATATGATGTTGGAGCAGCGCAAAAAGAGCGCGTGGAGCGACCCGTCGTCCCCCGCGCACTCCCGTACTTCCTCCTCGTTCACTGGTAGTTCCCTCCAATTCGTTAGGCTCCTTGAGATTATAGCCCCCATTTTTTTAATTGTCAAGGCTCCTAACAATTTTTATAGGGTAGCCGAATAAAGAGGGAAAACGGCGTTGAAAACCTGTGCATTTTGGTGTATCATATACTGGAAAATTGTTTTTTGGGGGTACATATGAGGCTCTTGCTCATAAGACACGCGGACCCTGACTACGAAAGGGACTCCCTGACCGAGGCCGGCTGGGAGGAGGCCCGGCTTTTAGCCGACAGGCTGGAGCGGGAGGCCATGGACCACATCTACGTCTCCCCCATGGGCCGCGCCCGGGACACGGCGGCGGAGACATTGCGCAGGCTCGGCCGGGAGGCGGAGGTCTGCCACTGGCTCCGGGAGTTCCAGGGCAAGATCTGGCGGCCCGACGACGGCGCGGAGCGGCACATCTGCTGGGACTGGCTGCCCGCGGACCGGGCGCGGGACCCGCGGCTTTTGGACCGGGACAGGTGGATGGAGATCCCCGTCATGGCGGAGAGCAACGTCCGGGAGGAGTACGCCTGGGTGACGGGGAGCTTCGATGCGCTTCTGGCCCGCCACGGCTACGTGCGGGAGGGCGGCGTCTACCGGGCCGAGAGGCCAAATCACCAGACGCTGGCGCTTTTCTGCCACTTCGGCGTGGGGTGTGTGCTCCTGAGCCGCCTTCTGGACGTGTCGCCCATGGTCCTGTGGCACGGCCTGTGCGCCGCTCCGGCCTCCGTCACCACCGTGATGACCGAGGAACGGCGGGAGGGCGCGGCGCAGTTCCGGGTGACCTCCTACGGGGACGTGTCGCACCTGACGCTGCGGGGCCGGGAGCCCTCCTTCTCCGCGCGCTTTTGCGAGTGCTTCACCGACGGCACCCGCCACGATTAAATTTTTCACTGGAGGAACAAAAAATGAAGTCCTACGCCACTTACGCCTCGGAAAAGCGGAGCTTCACCGACCGCGTATCCGGGGCCGAGATCACGCAGCTCACAAGCTACCTGGGCCATAGCTGGCACGCCTATTTCACCAACAACGGCTGGTGGGACGGCGGCCGGCGGCTGCTCATCCGCAGCGACCGGGAGAACGCCGCCAATCTCTTCTCCATCGAGCTGGAGAGCGGCGAGATAAGCCGCCTCACCGACTTCCCCGCCGGGGCGGCGGAGCACCCGAATTTTTCCAACGACGTCAACCCCGCCCGGCCGGAGGTCTACTACACGTACCTGGGCGGGCTCTATGCCCTGGACCTTTTGACGCTGAGGACCCGGCTCCTCTACACCTGCCCCGGGGGCTTCACTATCCACGGCGGCCTTGTGGGGGCCGACGGGCGGCACGTCTACACCGCCGTCACCGAGGACCTTTCGAAGCGCGTCTACACCAACATGGGCGCGGGCTATATCGGTATGCGGGAGACGTTTCTGGCCCACCCGGACTGCCGGATCGTCCAAATCGACACGGAAAACGGCGGCGGGGAGGAGATCTGGCAGGAAAATACCTGGGTGGGGCACGTGAATCCCTCCCCCGCCCGGCCGGACCTCCTGAGCTTCTGCCACGAGGGCCCCTGGCAGCTTGTGGACCACCGCATCTGGGTCATGGACCTGAAGACCGGCGCCGTCGCCAAGGTCCGGGAGCGCCGGGCGGAGAACGAGATGGTGGGCCACGAGTACTGGCACCTGGACGGCGAGCACATCGGCTACCAGGTCCACCGGCGGGAGGAGGGCAAAAGCTTTTTCGGCGCCGTCAAATACGACGGCACCGAGGAGCGGGAGGCCCCCTGCGTCCCCATGCCCAGCCCCGACCACATCCACTCCAACGATTTTTCCCTCATCGCCTCGGACTCCGGCAAGTGCGTCAAGCTCTACCGCAACAACGGCGGCGGCTTCGACCCGGCCCGGGTGCTGTGTATGCACGACGGCTGTTTCTTCTTCGGCTCCCACCATCCCCACCCGCGCTTCACCGCCGACGGAAAGCGGATACTCTATAACTCCGACGCCTCCGGCTACTGCCAGGTCTACCTCGCCCAGATCCCGGAGGACATAACCACCCTCCCCTACTTGGAAATGTAGACTCCCGGCGCGGGCCGATGTGGTCATCGGCCCCTACGGCGGATTTGGAGGTTTTCGCGTTGTGGGGTAACGGGTCAATGATCCCACCTGCGGGCCGCCGGGGACGGCGGCCCCTACGGCAAATCATGAGGTCTTCGCGTTGATTTGGGGGTGTCCGTAATCCCGGCGCGGGCCGATGTGGTCATCGGCCCCTACGGCGGATTTGGAGGTTTTCGCGTTGTGGGGTAACGGGTCAATGATCCCACCTGCGGGCCGCCGGGGACGGCGGCCCCTACGGCAAATCATGAGGTCTTCGCGTTGATTTGGGGGTGTCCGTAATCCCGGCGCGGGCCGATGTGGTCATCGGCCCCTACGGCGGATTTGGAGGTTTTCGCGTTGTGGGGTAACGGGTCAAT
>CANROF010000062.1 GCA_947632155.1 uncultured Oscillospiraceae bacterium | reverse complement strand
GAACATTTTGCTCGCCATGATCCGTCGTCATAACAATTAACTGATTTTGATAGAACTTTTGGTTGCAAAATCCTATACGTTTTTGCAAAATGGCTTGTTCTGATTATTCATGATGATTATAGCACAGCGTGGGTGGGATATCTATAGTTATTTTACATATTTTTAATTTTTCTTGTTTGATTTTTTAGTAAATTTTGCAATTACGAAAACGTATACCATTTTGAAAGTGTTGAGCCCGCGGGAGGCGGGGGCGCTTCGCTTCAACAAAAGCCATGGGAAGTGGGTGAAAGGAACAGAAACGAGAGAAGCTGAGAAACGTAAAAATCCAAAAATCCAACGATAAGGAGATATGAGCAATGAAAAAATTACGAAGCCGCGTACTGACTCTTTTTCTGTGCCTGTGTATGCTCCTGAGCGTCGCGCCGGCGGCGGCAGCCACCGGGGACGACGGCCCGGCGGAGAACAGCGCACAGACCTCCGCAGAGGAAAAGGGCTTCAGAAGCAAGCAGTTTTTGCTGGGAAACAAGTACCAGTACGCCGACAATGAGATGGTCCGCGCCATCGTGGTGCTGAAAAGCGCCCCCATCGCGGATATTGTCGGGGTCAAGCCGATTTCCGGGGCGGCTTTCCGAGACGAGACTGTCAGCGCCTATAAGGCCGTTCTGGCGGAGGAGCACACAGAGGTCCGCGCCGTCATGGAAGAGAGCAAAATAGACTACGACGTGGTATATGAGTTCGACACGCTGCTCAACGGCTTCTCCTGCGACGTGGCCTACGGGGAGCTGGATACTATCGCGGAAATTCCCGGCGTGGACGCGGTGTATATCGCCAACACCTACACCATTCCCCGGGGCGAGACACCCATGATGGAGAGCTCCAATGAGCTCACAGGAAACGCCAGCGTTGTATCCAGTAAGAAAGCCAACGGCGAGGGCACCGTTATCGCCATTCTTGATGGCGGTGCGCAGGTCCAGGGCTATAGTGCACACGATGCATTTAAGGTGCCGGAGGACTTTGAGTACGGCCCGCTGACCAAGGACAGCATCGGCGACGCTGTGGCGCCCGGGGAATACGTGAGCGAAAAGGTCCCGTTTGCCTACGACTACGCGGATGGGGATGCCAACGTGAAGGACAGCCCCGCCACCGATGGTCACGGCTCCCACGTGGCCGGTATCGCCGCCGGGTACGCCGAGGACTACTCCGGTAATGTGGTTTTCTCCGGCGCGGCGCCCGGAGCGCAGCTTGTCATCATGAAGATATTCAGCGACTTGGCAGGCACCACACGCTCCGACATATATTTCGCGGCGCTGGAGGACTGCATCCGCCTGGGCGTGGACGTCATCAACATGTCCATCGGCACCGACAGCGGCTTCACCCATGACAATACCCTGGACGAGTTGCTCTTCGGCGACATCTATAACCGTCTGGAGAGGAAAGGAATCGTGGTCTGCGTCTCCGCCGGCAACTCCGGCAACATGGGGAACAACGGCTTTATGGACATCTCCTCCAAGGGCTACATCGGCGCGGATTACACCGACTACGGCGTGGTGGGGTCCCCCTCCACCTACGGGAATAACATCTCCGTGGCCTCTATGGAGAATTCCTATTATGACGCGTACTGTCTCCAGGTGGATGACAACAGGTTCGAGTATGTGGACACCTCCGCCACTACCTACACCACGACGGGCAAGTGGTACCAGGCTTTCAAGGGCCAGACCAAGGAGTTTGTGGTCCTGACCGGCGACGACGGCAAGATGGCCCTGGGAAAGCCGGAGGATTATCAGAAGGAGGGCGTAGAGGTCACAGACAAGATCGCCGTGGTCCAGCGCGGAGAAATCGACTTCCAGACTAAGTTAAATAACGCCAAAAATGCCGGGGCGGCCGGACTTATCGTCGTCAACAGCGAGCCCGGCATTATATCCATGCAGATAAGCGACTTCGGCATCCCCGCCGTGTCCGTGGGGCAGGATACATATGACTTTTTCATGAGCGCCAAAGAGAAAAAGGTGAGGACCAGCGAGAGTGAGGAGAAGGGCGTTCTCAGCTCCGAGGCCGGCCGGATGAGCAGCTTTTCCAGTTGGGGCACCACTCCGGACCTGACCATCAAGCCCACCCTCACCTCCGTGGGCGGATATGTCAAATCAGTTGGAGCGGACGATTATAGCAGCAGCGAGTACGTGTACATGAGCGGGACCTCCATGGCCAGCCCCAACCTGGCGGGCACTTTCGCCAACGTCCTCTCCTGGCTGCGCAACGAGGAGAACAAGCTTTCCAAGGAGGAAGCCGCCGCCGTGTCCAAGGACCTGCTGGAGTCCACCGCTGGGCTTATCTATGACGAGTACGGAAATCTCTATTCCGTGCGCAATCAGGGCGCGGGCCTGGGCCTGGCGGATAAGGCCATCGAGGCCTACGAGAAGGGCTACATTAAAGATCCGCTTAAGGAGCTGGGCCAGAGCGAGGACGGAGAGTATACCTTTGAGGTGACGCTCCACAACAGCACCGAAGACGCGGTCACCTACACCCCCAAGGCGGCTGTCCTGACCGACAAGATAGATGAAAACGGAGAGAACACCTTTCACAGCGAATACCTCTACAACGATTTCGCCGGCAACAAAGCGGACAACAGCGCCTATTACACCATAGGGGACGACACCACGCCCCTCATGACGGTGACCGTGGACAGCACCGCGCTGGGTAAGAATTCAGAGGCCAGCGTTACCGTTCAAGCCAGACAGGACGCTAAGGTTACCGTCACCCTCAAGCTGACGGAGGAGGGAAAAGCATACCTGGAAGATCAGGGCTTTGAAAACGGCGCGTTTATCGAGGGCTACATTCAGTTTACGGCCGGCAACGCCACGCCCGTCCACGCCACCTTCCTGGGCTATTACGGCGACTGGAACCAGGCCCCGGCCCTGGAGTCCCAGGACTTCCGGGATTATGAGGAGGCTGTCAGCTACCTCATGCTTGACGAAACCGGTCAGCAGCTTCTGAGAGCGGGGGCTACCCCCTACGACCTTTTGGACGTGGTGACCGACTGCAATTTGGCCGCTATCGTGACGGCGTTGGAGACGGACCAGGGAATGGAGCTGACCGGCATAACCCCCGGCGTCAATTTCCTGGACTATCAGGATGACGGCATTGAAAATCAGGTGGGCTACGACGAGAAGCGCATCGCCATTTCGGGCTCCGAAAGCGCCTACTACCCGTACCTGTATCTGGCGCCCTATCAGCTCCGCAACGTGAAAAAGCTCACCGTTACCATATCCAACGTCGAAAATGAGTGGCAGCGATACTACGAGACGACGGACGAATTTATCCCCAAGGCCGTCTTTGCGGCCAATGAGGACGGGACCCTGGGCGGAGTGTGGGGGTATTACAGCGAGGTCCTTTGGGACGTCACCACACAAAGCGGAGCGCCGCTGGAAAACGGCACCAAGGTCAAGGTGAGCTTTGACGTTGAGCTTCCTTACTCCTACGATGGCATGTCCTACTACGGGAATGTCCAGGAGGACGCCTGGAGCTTCGTGGCTACCATCGACTCCGAGGTCCCGAAGCTGGATTCCATAACCTATGACAAGAAAACCGGCGACATCACCGTCGTGGCCAGCGACAACGAGTATTTGGCCGGCGTCTATCTGGTGGACGCCGTCACCGAGGAGCTGTTGGACCTCCAGGTCTATGCCGGTGAAAACGCCGGCGAGAGCGCCACGTTCGTCTTCCACACCGACGACCCCTCCTGGGAGGACAGGACAAACGTGGTGGTGGCGGCCATGGACTACGCCACCAACGAGAACACCGAGCTCTTCAACCTTGTTGATAAGGACGAGGTGGGCAAGCCCGTTACCATCGATCTGGTGACGCCCGCCGGTACGAAGCGCATCGAAAAGGCCGTGGGTGAGACTTTCGTCTTCCCCGAATGCACCGAAAGCTACAGCGGCTGCAGGTTTTCCTGTTGGAGCGACAGTCAGGTGAGCAGCGCCAAGACCCTGGACGAGGTGAGCGCGGCGCTGTACGCCGCGGGCGACGGGCTCCTGCTCACGGAGGGAAAGAATCTGACCTATTACGCCCTCTTCGAGTACGGCTCCGAGAGGACCTACAGCAAGACCCACTACCGCCTTTACGACGGCAGCGACTACACCGGAAGCTTCTCTATTAACAACGCCCGCTGGGCGATGGACAGCGGGCTCCATGTCCTGGAGAAGACAAAGATAAGCGATATTGAGTGGATCAATCCCGTCTATGGCGGCGCCCCGGGCGTGGTTACCTCCTACGACTTCAACACCGCCGACGACAGCATCCGCTTTGACATCAGATCGGCGGACGGCCGCGGCAAGTACACCATCAAGAACAAGGCCACGGGGCAATACCTGTGCTGGAAGGAGTCCCTGGACGGCCTTGAGTTCTCCGACACCGCCTCCGAGAACGCCCAGTGGACCATCGTCTTTGAGTCCCACCTGAGCGGCAATACTGTCCGCATTTACGCCGGCGATATAGAAAACGGTAAGGTCATCACCGCCCAGGGCGGCTCCTGGAACACCACTGCCTGGACGCTGAGCGACGCCTCCGGGGCCGTCTCCGACGTGCTGCCGCGCCTTTCCAAGGCTTACGACGAGGGCTATGAGGTGGACCGCTACACCACCAGTATCAGTGTTCCCGGCCCCTCCTTCCCGCCCGCGCCTGTGATTCCCGGCCCCGCTTCGGGGGATGAGCGCCCCACCAAGGAGTGCCCCTCCGCCGCCTACACGGACGTTCCCGTGGACGCCTGGTTCCATGAGTGCGTGGACTATGTGATCGAAAAGGGTCTGATGGTGGGCGTCAACGCCAATTCCTTCTCGCCCTACGGCATCACCACCCGCGCCCAGCTCGTCACCGTCCTCTACAGCCTTGAGGGCAATCCGGCTGTGACGGACAGCGGGGTATTCGAGGACGTGGACGCGAAGCAGTATTACGCCAAGGCCGTCAACTGGGCCGCCGCCAATGGCATCGTGGCGGGCTACGACGACGGGCTGTTCCGTCCCGACAGGATTGTCACCAGAGAGCAGATGGCCGCCATCCTGTACAGCTATGCCGCGTACAAGGGCTATGACGTCACGGAGCTTGGAAGCCTTTCCGTCTTCACGGACGGCGGCGCCGTCAGCGCCTGGGCGGAGACGGCCATGCGCTGGGCGGTGGCCGAGGGGCTTTTCAACGGCGTAGGGAACAACGAGCTGCGTCCCGCCGGCGAATCCAATCGCGCGCAGGTGGCGGCGGTCCTCATGAGCTTCTGCAAAAACGTAGTAAAATAAGCCCCGGACACCGGCAGGCTGATTTACAAAAAACCGCGGCGCGGCCGCCAGGGCCGCGCCGCACAGCAGAACAGTAAAGGAGAGATAACGGCAAAATGACACACAAGAAGTTTAAAAACGGCGGGCTGCAAAGGACGCTTCTCTCGCTTTTGATGGCGGCTGCCATGGTCATGGGGCTGTGCGTCCCGGCCTGGGCGGCCCCCGGCCAGGCCTCCGAGCTTCCGGACCTCGAGGGAAAGCTGGTGGCGTTCCAGGCCAGCGATCTGGGGTATAACTATTACACACCGCAGCTTGACAGCGCCTGGGTGACGCTGGACCCGTCAACTGTGTATTATGATTTTACCACCGAGTATCCTGATCCCGCAGAATACAAGGGTATTGAAGTCATAGAGCAAATGGATTTCGGCTACAGCTACTCCAAGCATATCTCCGCCGCTGTGGGAATCGACGGCTATGTGTTCTTTACCTACGACGAGATCTCGGACAGCACTTATACGCTGTACCGCGCCAAGCTTGGCGACGCGGCCGACGCCACACCGGTCGTGGAGCTTGGCAGCATCGACAGCAACGGCTTTAAAGTCATGGAAGAGATTCTCGACATGGACTACAGCGATACCGACAAGCGCATCTACGCCATAGACAACGGCAGCGGCAACGCCGTCTGGTCCATCGACCCCCTGACGGGACACGCGGAGCTTGCGGCCAGGGTCTATGTGGACGGCGGTAATCCCTTTGCCAACCTTGTGAATATTGCCATCGACCCGGAGGACGGGGAAACCTTCTACGGGACTTGGGTGGACCATGACGATGCGGCCGGGACCACCGAGGTCAAGCTGGAGAGATGGAAGCTCAAGGACGCCGTTCAGGGCGAGGAAGGCTACGGAAAGGTGGACAGCACCACCGTCGGAGTGCTGAAGCTGATAACTCCAAAGTATGACGAGCTTACAGACCTTGTAGAGGACGAGACAGGAAACCTCTGTTTTCTGGACGGTCAGCTCTATATGGCTAACTGCAAGGAAGGCCGCGGTACTTTTACGTCGGCCGCCAACCGCCTTTATAAGGTGGACAAGCAGACCGCGCAGGTCGATTACGCCAATGAAAACGACGACAAGGGCGCCATCCTCTTCTTTGCCGCCACGGCGATGTTTGAAATGAAGACCCCGGGGCTTCTTAATCCCACTGAGGAGGTCAGCAGCTTTACCCTTGACCGCCAGACCGTGGAGCTCCACGTGGGCGGAAACGTGGACATAACCTACAAGCTGGACGCCTGGACCCTCACCGACAAGACAATTAGTTGGGAATCCTCCGAGAGCGGCGTTGCGACGGTGGATACCAACGGCCACGTCACCGCCGTGGGCGTGGGGGAGACGGTCATTACCGCGACGCCTAAGCTCGCCGAGGATAAGGCCCGGACCTGCACGGTAACGGTCACGCCCATGCCGGATATGAACGTGACCGCCGCGATGTATAACGGCGGCCAGGGCGGCTGGGGCTTCTTCAACGTCAATACGCTTGACGACTTCACCGTGGAGAAGGCCGTCGCGAAGTATTATGGCGGCGGCTATATCGGAAATCACACGCTCCTGGTGCAGGACGGAGAAAAGGCGTATCTGGTGGACGCGGACACTTTTGAAACGCACGAGCTGGGGGAGCTGACCTTTGAATTCTCCGACGCGGCGGAGAGCCCGAAGCTCGCCGCGGAGGGCTATGAGGGGAAGACGTATGCGGGCCTCTATCTGGGCAAGCAGCCCGATTATTGGGGCGACGACGAATCATACCTCTTCCTGCTGGACCCCGAGAATCTGAGCTCCGATCGCGCCTATCCTTTCTATGGAGCCACATACGACGACCCGGGCGAGCCAATTTTGGCGGTCATTGCCTACGCGGGCAAAACGACCTATAAGGAAACCGATTTTTGGGGCAACGAATATGAATATCCCGATTCCGACCTTTTCTACGCCGTTACCGAGGACGGCTCGCTCTATGAGATGACGCTTTATGACACCGAGGACGATTTCGGCGAGACGTATCTGACCACCCTGCCCGGGGTGAATCTGGAGGGTGCTTCGGACGGCGACGGGACCGCATATGCGTCTATGACGATGGACAGCGCCACCGGCTATCTGATTCTTACCTACAGTACGGATGGAGGGGACCTCACCGTATGGGCCATCGACCCCGAAAACGCGGAGGTGGTCTTCACCGACAGCTCCAACGCCGCGGGCCCGGTGACGGCGCTCTATGCCTACGACCGCGCCACCGATATTACCGTCCGCGTGAAGCCCGGTGAAGTCGAGCTCCTGGAGGGCGACGTCTTTGTGCCCGAGGCTGAAGTCATTCTGTACAGCCAGGACAGCACCGTGACCTGGTCCACCAGCGACACCTCCGTGGCCGCGGTGGACGCCGCCACCGGCGCTGTCACCGCCATGGGCGCCGGTACCGCCACCATCACCGCCACCACCGCGGAGGCGGGGAGGGACGGCGAAAACGCCTCCGCCAGCCTTATGGTCAACGTGGTTGGCAAGTTGCACCTCGACACCAACGCCCAGATAAACGGCCAGCTCAGTGACGGCAGATGGGTCACCATGCCGCTTCGCGACGTGGCGGACGTCACGGAGCTGGGCCGCTCCGACCCGCTCTACGGCGGCGGTATGCACGACGGGCTCATATACGGCAACGACAAGCCCCTGGACGGTGTTGCCTCTGACCTCTTCACTCTGGACCCCGAAAACGGTTTTGTGAAGCTCTCCAGCCAGAAGGCCACCAACTGGGAGGAGATCGGCGGATACTTCGGACTGGTGGATGCCGCCACCGCCCCGGCCATGGATGTAGTCATCGGCGACGTGAAGGGCACCGCTTTCGGCCTCCCGATGCTTCTAACCTACAACACCGGTGCGCTGAGCATGAGCGCCGGTCGGGGAATCCTTTTATTAAAGGACATTGAAACAGTCGGACTTTATGGCTTCGTGGCATATTCCGATGTTCCCCAGGCCGCCGCGGTGACATATGACCGCATGGCGAGGACCGCCGAGATGTACGACTTCCCCGAGGATACCATGAACGAGTTCTGCGAGGTCTTCTACGTGACCGACGGGACCGCGCTTTACACGTCGGCATGGATACCGACAGTGGATGACACATCCGGTGAGATCAAGATATCCTATACCATGGCCACCGCTAAGGTCGCCGACCTGGACCGCGTGTTTGAGGACAATACGGCCCTCTCCATGCAGGCGGTGGACCTGGACCTGGACGGCTTTAACGACGGCCTGGTCATCGCCTACTCCGGCGACGGAGTGGGAAGGCTCTTCTACATCGACCTCACCAGGCTTGACGGCGATACCTGCCATGTGGAGTACCTGGGCGCGGTGGAGGGCGCGGCCCGTGTCACCAGCCTCTACCCTGCGGAACCGATTCCTGACACGCCCGTTGTCCCCGACACGCCCGTGTCGCCGCCCCCCGCTGCCTCTGACCCCGGCCAGACCCAGCCCGGCGGCCAGAATACCGGCGTCCAGGTGACCGTCCCCAAGGACGCGGACGCCGAGGACACGGTGACCGCCGACGTTGAGGTCAACGCCGCCGCTGACAGCGCCTCCGCAGAGGAGATCAAGATCAAGAACGAGAGCGAGAGCGCCGTTCAGGTGGAGATCCCCGTTACCAACGTTACGCCCGGGACAGTGGCGGTGATCGTCCGGCCCGACGGCACCGAGGAGGTCATCCGCGACTGCGCCGTCACTGAAAACGGTGTGGTGCTGGACGTGGAGGACGACGTGACCGTTAAGATCGTTGACAACACCCAGACTTTCTCCGACGTGGAGCCCGTAAATCACTGGGCGGCGGACGCAGTGGAGTTTGTGGCGGCCCGGGGCCTTTTCAGCGGTACCGGCGACGGCAAATTCAGTCCCGACACCCCCATGAGCCGCGCAATGGCGGCCACGGTCCTCTACGTGCTGGCCTATGAGCCCGAGCCCGAGGCCGCGGCAAGCTTTGCGGACGTTTTCTCCGATGCCTACTACGCCAAGGCCGTGGCCTGGGCACAGAGGGAAAACCTCATCGCGGGCTACACCGACGGTTCTTTCGGTCCCAACGACGACGTCCAACGCGAGCAGCTTGTGACCATCCTCTACGGCTATGCCAAGCGGCAGGGCTATGTCACCGGGCCCACAGGCTCGCTGGAGGGCTACTCCGACGCCGCGGCGGTGAGCCCCTGGGCTGTAGAGGCCATGAGCTGGGCCGTGGAGAACGGCCTTATCGGCGGAGTCGGCGGAAACCTCCTGGCCCCGAAGAGCCCTGCCTCCCGCGGACAGGTAGCGACGATTTTCATGCAGTTCTGCCAGAAAATTATCCACTGAAGATGGCCTGAAAAGAAAGAAGTTCGTAAAGACTATACACTGATCCCGATATTACGGAGAGCATTATCAAGGAAGTCCCTTGGCAATGCTCTCCCTTTTTCGCGTGCTCTGGCTTTGCCATATTCTCCTTCGGCTACGACAGATTGACCGTTATTTGAATCTCAAGAAATGTCATTAAACATAAAAAGCGGCACCCCCAAAAGGCGCTTTGCCTTTCCGGAGGTGTCGCTATTATTAGAGGTTGACGCTTAGAATCATTTTACGATCATTCTTACGAAATGCTGAAGGACAACGGCGGCCTGAGCGCGTGTGGCGGTGTCGCAGGGATTCAAGTGCGTGACGTCAACCCCCGTTATGAGGCCCGCGGAAACGGCCCATTCCATGGCGTCCTTCGTCCAGGGCGACACCAGAGCGGCGTCGGCGAATTTATCGAGACTCTCATCGGTGCTCACGTCCATGTCGAGGCTCTCGGCGTAACGGTACAGCATGAGAATCATCTGTTCCCTGGTAAGCGCTGCGTAAGGCTTGTAGGAGCCGTCGTCGTAACCGGCAACGATACCCCGTTCCGCCGCCCAGGCCACGCTTTCGCTGAACCGGGCACCGTCAGGGATGTCGTCAAAGAGCTTGTCGGCCGTCGGAAGCTCTTTGCTCTGGAGACTCCACAGCGCCGTGACCATCATGGCGCGGTTCATAGATATATTGGGGGAGAAGGTATTGGCCGAGGTCCCCGCAAGTAATTCATGACTGGAGGCAAAATCCACGGCGCTTTTGTACCAGCTCTCTTCGGGCAGGTCCGCAAAGGTCTTGGCGTTATTCTTTGTGGTGACTGTGCCGGAGCCGTCCAGGACCACATAGGTCACGCCGTCCTCCACCAGGGATTTCGGCAGGAGGGTGACGCTTCCATCCTCTCCACCAGCACCGCGACCTCACCTTCGCCCAGAGGCACAGCCGCCTTGACCTCGCCGGGGAGGGCCGCCAGAGACTCGCCGTCCACGGATACCCGGATGCTCACCTCATCGCCGTTTTTCTCGAAGGAAACGGACACGTCGCCGCTGCCGAGCTCCTCGAGCATGTCGTTGGGGAGGGCGACGGAGCCCGCGGGGGGTCTCAACGCGCAGGTTGGCGTCGGTCTTTTCGCCAATCTCGCTAACCGTGGAGGCGGGGATGTTCACCACCGTCTTTTCCGCGGTGCCGGGCATCTTCGGAGCGACGACAACGGTATCGCTCTGGCGCTCCTGGGCCTGCTCCACCATGGCAGTGCCCATGGAGTCACTGACGGAGGACGTATATTCTCCGTCCGCCGCGGTGCTTCCGGGTCTGGCGGTGGTTTCCGTGACGACCTCACCCTCCACCGGAATGTCGGACGTGGTGACATCGAGGGCAACCGGGGCCGCTGGGATGTAGGGCAGGTGCAGCTCAAGCGCATCGAGGGCGGTCTCCGCGTCAAAGCGCTCCGCTCCGAGCTTGGCAGCTGAGAACGTGAAGAGGGCATCCGCCGCGGGCTGGCCCGCGCCGTAATAGAAGCTCAGTGTCAGTGCCATGCCGGTCAGGGCATCAGCGCAGGTGTAGGCGATGGTGACTTCACCGACGGCGCTCACGGAGGACCACAGGATGTTGAGGCCGTTTCCGGAGACACCCGCGAAGGACAGAAGGGACGCGTCGTATTCCACGGTGACAAGTCCGTTGGTGGAGGCGCTGAGCTCCAGGTCCACCAGGACGGAGGTGCCGGAGACAAGGCCGTTGAGGGACATATCGCCGCCGGAGGCGGTGGTCACAGAGCCTCTGTCCACCTGGACGGCGCTCTTCACGGAGTAACCGGGAATCTCCGCTTCGGGGACGGGGAAGGTCAGGGCGTAACCGCCTTCTGTGGGACCACGGGTCATAATTGCCCTCCTGGGAGTCTTGAGCGCCGTCAATACGGCCCTGTGCGAAGCCTTTATCAAAGCTGGCCGAATACGCGGCTCCATATCCGTCTGTTTCGCCGCTTGCAGCGGCAGCGTTGAAAAAGAGGTCGGCGCTGAAGGTGTAGTCGGTCGGCGTATCGGAAAGGCTGTAGGTCGTGAACCCGAAGGTGTACTGTCCCGTCTTGCCGGCATCCTCGCCCAGCTCCGCTTTCACCTTTCCGTCGGCGGCGGTAGCCGTGGCGTCCTCGTCCATGAGGATGTACGAGCCGCTGGCAGTGGCGTTATAGATATTGGCAAGTCCAGTCCCTTGCTGGAGGATCGAGTAATAAAGCCCCGCGGCAATTTTTGTTGCTTGACAGGATGGAACCGGATTGTTCCCGCGCTCTTACTGGATTATCCTTGACTACCGCCTCCTTTAGAGTGATAGATTGACTGCGCCCTTTTCGGGTAAAATACATCTACACTTTTTAAGGAGGCATAACATGGACACTCGCATTATCACCCCGGAGGCCGTGGCGGGGTTTGAGGGCTGCTTGATTGCAAAGGAGCGAAGCCGGCATACGGTTTGGCGGTATTTGCATGACGTGGGGGCTTACGCGGCGTTCCTTGGCGGGCGGGAGGC
>CANROF010000061.1 GCA_947632155.1 uncultured Oscillospiraceae bacterium | reverse complement strand
AGGATGCAGATGGACGCCAGCCCCGCGCCGTTGCGCTTCATGCGGTAGACCATGGACGCCACGGAGACGAAGTGACCGGGCTTATAGTAATAGCGCTTGTTCCTCTGCAAAAGCCGGCAGAATACCACCGAGCCCGCGATCATGATGATGTACGTGGCCACGATGACCATCGCCACCGCCACGAAAAACCAGATAAGCGCCGAGAGGGGCTCTTTGATGGAGACGGCGATGTAGTAGGCCGCGGCCAGCAGTATGACGCCCAACAGGCCGAAGAGGAGGTTGCCCTTCGGGGGTTTTTCGCCGGCGCTCTCACTTCTGAGCAGCGTCACGGCACTGGCGAAGCTCACCTGGCGGATGGAATTTAAAAGCAGAAGCAGAAAAATGACGCCAAAGACCTCTAAGGTCCTCCTGATGCCCACCCGGGAGACGGCGAGGTCAAAGGTCACCTCTCCCCGCACCACGTAGACGAGGCCCATCTCGGCCAGCTTCGAGAAAAGGATCCCGCAGAAGAGCCCCGCGGCAACGGAGATAAGGGCGGTCTGCAGCGTCTCCCAGAAGAGTATCCGGGCGATGTTCCGCCGGCCCATGCCCAAAATGTTATAGAGCCCGAACTCCCGCTTGCGGCGGCGGATGAGGAAGGAGTTTGTGTAGAAGAGGAACAGCGCCGCGAATATGGCGATGATCCAACTGCCCAGGGCGAAGAAGGAGCGAAGTGTCTCCGCGGCGTACACCGCGCTGAGGGTGTTGCTGACGGCCAGGTACATGATGATGTAGAACATCATCACCATCCCGGAGCAGGTCAGGATGTAGGGCAGGAACATGCGCCTGTTCTTCCGGATGCCGTCGGCGGCCAGGCGGGGGTAGAAGTCAAGCCTCATTCTTCGACCTCCCCGTAGCCAGGAGCGTCAGGGTGTCCGACACCTTTTCGTAAAGCTGCTCGTCGGTGTCATCCCCCCGGTAGATCTGGTGGAAGACCTCGCCGTCCCGGATGAAAAGCACCCGCCCGGCGGAGGAGGCGGCCTTCACGGAGTGGGTCACCATGATGACGGTCTGGCCCTGGGAATTGAGCTTGGCGAAGATGCGCAGAAGCTCGTCGGTGGAGCGGGAGTCCAGCGCGCCGGTGGGCTCGTCGGCCAGGAGGAGCCGGGGATTCGTTATCATGGCCCGGGCCACCGCCGCCCGCTGCTTCTGGCCGCCGGAGATCTCATAGGGGTACTTTGTCAATATGCCGTCGATACCCAGCCTCTGGGCCAGCGGCGCCAGGCGCGACGCCATCTCCTTGTGGCTCTTCCCCGCCAGCACCAGGGGCAGGTAGATGTTGTCCTCCACGGTAAACGTGTCCAGCAGGTTGAAATCCTGGAACACAAAGCCCAGGTTTTCCCGGCGGAAGGCGGCCAGGGCCGAGTCCTTTATCTTCGACAGGTCCCTGCCGTCCAAAAGCACCGTGCCGCCGGTGGGCTTGTCCAGCGCCGCCAAGAGATTGAGGAGCGTCGTCTTGCCGGAGCCGGACTCGCCCATGACGGCCACGTACTCCCCCTCCTCCACCGTGAAGCTGACGCTGCGCAGGGCCTCCACCCGGCTGCCGCCGAAGCGGGAGGCGTAGACCTTGCGAAGGCCCCGGACCTCTAAAATACTCATAGTTGGAATAACCTCCTTAACGTTGAAGCTGTCCCAATTATAGTCCGGCGGGAAACGCGCCGCCATCGAATGGGCTTACATTTCCCGCCGCCAAGCTTACATTTTTGTCACTCCGCCCGGAGCTCATACTGGGCAAGGTCCAGCCTTACGGTGGTGCCCTCCCCCGGCGCGGACGCCACGGACACCCCCACGCCCAGCCGCCCCGAGACGCGCTTCACAAGATAGAGCCCCAGCCCGCTGGAACGGGCGTCCCGGCGGCCGTTGAGGCCGGTGTAGCCCTTTTCAAAGACGCGCGGCAGGTCCGCCTTTCCGATGCCGATGCCCGTGTCCTTGACGCACAGCGTCCCCGGCGGCTCCAAATAGATGCTCACGCCGCCCCTCGGGGTGTATTTGAGGGCGTTGGAGAGGATCTGTCCCAGGACGAAGGAGAGCCATTTTTCGTCCGTCACCACGCGCATACCCGTTTTTTGAAGGTCAAGGCTCAGGCCCCGGTCGATAAACTCCGAGGCGTACCCGGCCACGCACTCCCGGAGGATGCCGTCCAGCTCGTACTCCCGAAAGACGTAGTCGCTCTGCTCCGACTCCAGGCGCAGATACGCCATGACCATCCCCACGTACCGCTCGATGTCCCGGAGGTCCCCGGTGAGCTTGCGCGTCTCCGGCGTGTCCCCGCGCTCCAGCGTCAGGCGCATGGAGGTTATGGGCGTCTTTATCTGGTGGGCCCAGACGGTGTAATAGTCCACCGTGTCCCGGTATCTCTCCTCCGCCCCGGCCATGATTTCCGCGTTCTCCCGCCGGAGGGCGGCCACAAGCTCCTGAAGGTCCGCCTCCGCCGGCGCCGCAGGCTCGGGAAGCTCCGGAAGCTCCGCCGCCGGCACGCCCCGGAGGCGCGTGAGGGCGAGATGCTTTTGCCTCTGCGCGTAAAAGTCCGCCGCCAGAGCGGCGGCGCCGAGCACCGCGCAGATGAGCGCCGGATAGTAAACGGCCCGCGCCGGCATACGGACAAGCCAGAACACGGCGGCGAAAACACCCGCGAACAGGAAAAACAGCGCCAGGACCGGTAGGCGCGACCTTAAATACCGTCTAAAAAATCCCATAGCCTCACTCCACGATATACCCCTCGCCCACGCGTGTGGCGATGAAGCCCTCCAGCCCCGCGCCCTCGAGCTTGCGGCGCAGGCGGTTTATGTTGACGGTCAGGGTGTTCTCGTCCACGAATTCGCAGGTCTTCCACAGCCTCTCCATGAGCTTCTGGCGGCTGACCACCCTCCCGCGGCTCTCCATGAGGCACAGGAGGATGCGGTACTCGTTTTTCGTAAGCTCCACGCTCCGGCCGTTGAAGCTCAGGGACTCGTCCCCGGTGTTCAGCGCCGCGCCCCGGTGCTCCAAAACCGGCGGGGCGGAGGCGAAATCGTAGGTCCTGCGCAGCAGGGCCTGGAGCTTTGCCATCAGGACCTCCATGGAAAAGGGCTTGGCGATGAAGTCGTCGGCCCCCATGTTCATGGCCATGACGATGTTCATGTCGTCGGAGGCCGAGGATATGAACACGATGGGCGCGGTGGAGAGGCGTCGAATCTCCGCGCACCAGTGGTAGCCGTTGAAAAAGGGCAGTCCGATGTCCATGAGGACGATATGGGGCTCAAAGGCCCGGAACTCCGCAAGCACGTCCCGGAAATCCCCCACCGTCCGGCACTCCATCCCCCAGCTCTCTCCCTGCCGGCATATCTCCCCGGCGATTCCCCGGTCATCCTCCACAATCATAAGCCTGTACATACGTCCCCTCCCAATTTTTCTCTCCCCAAAGCATACCACAGCTTTCGGAAAAAATAAACGGATTTAAGAATTTCTTATAAAAAACCGCCGCCGGGCTTGATCCGGCGGCGGGTTGCGTTCTGTTTTATTGGGCGGTCTTTTTGGCCAAGGCGCGTTGCTGCTCGTTGAACTGGAGGGTGTAGAGGCGGTAGTAGCGGCCTTTTTTGTGGAGGAGCTCCTGATGGGTGCCCTGCTCGCGGATCACGCCGTGGCTCAAAAGGATGATGTTGTCCGAATGCTGGATGGTGGAGAGGCGGTGGGCCACCACCAGCATGGTGCCGATGTTCTTCATCTTCTCCAGGGAGTCCTGGATAAGAAGCTCCGTCTCCGTGTCGATGTTCGCCGTGGCCTCGTCCAGAATCATCACCTCGGGCCGGTGGAGGATGGTGCGGGCGAAGGACAGGAGCTGCCGCTGCCCGGCGGAGAAGTTGTTGCCGCGCTCCCGGACCACCTCGTCAAGGCCGCCGTCCAGCTTATTGATAAAGTGGTCGGCGTTGACGTAGCGGCAGGCCTGCCAGATTTCGTCGTCCGTGAAGCTGTCCTCCCGAAGGACGATGTTGGAGCGGATGGTACCGGAGAAGAGGAACACGTCCTGGAGCATCTGTCCGAAGTGGCGGCGGAGGGAGGAGATCTTGATGTGCTTGATGTCGATGCCGTCGATGAGGATCTGGCCCTTCTGGATGTCGTAATTGCGGCAGATAAGGCTCAGGATCGTGGTCTTCCCGGAGCCCGTGGCGCCCACGAAGGCCACCGTCTCCTTTGGCTTTACGTGGAAGCTCACGCCCTTCAGGACCCACTCGCCGGGGACGTAGGAGAACCACACGTCGCGGAACTCGATCTCGCCCTCGATGTGGTCAAGCTCGATGGCGTCCGGCTCGTCCACAAGCTCCGGCTCCATGTCGAAGATGGTGAAGATCTTCTCGGCGCTGGCGAAAGCGGACTGGAGCTGATTGAACTGCTCGGCCAGGGTCTGGATGGGGTTGAAAAACTTGGAGATATACATGTAGAAGGTGACCAGCGTCTCGCTGGCGATGGTCTGGCCCAAAAAATGGGTGTTCCGGATGTACCCCCGTCCGCACAGATAGAGGAGGCACAGCACGGAGCTGATGTAGAGCATATACACCATGGGTCGGAAGATGCCGAAGACGAGGATCATGTTCCGCCGGGCCGCCTTGAGGCCGTTGGACTTCTCCAAAAATTCCTCCATCTTGGCGTCCTCGCGGTTGAATATCTGGGTGATCTTGATGCCGGAGAGATTTTCCGAGAGGTACGTATTGATGTCCGTGGTCCTGTCCTTCACCGTCCGGAACACCCGGCGGGTGAAGGTGCGGAAGATCACCGTGAAGATGACGAGGAACGGGATGAAGCAGAGAATCATCAGCGTCAGCTCATAGTTGAGGAGGAGCATGGCCGCCAGGACCCCGGCGATGACAAAGACGTTCCGTATCATGTTCACCAAGATGTTGGTGAACATCATGGAGATGGCGTTGGTGTCGTTGGTGACGCGGGTCACCAGCTTCCCCACGGGGATCTGATTGAGCTGGTTGTGGCTCAGGCTCTCGATGTGGGTGAAGAGGTCCTGCCGGAGGGCGGAGAGGATCCTCTGGCCCGTCTTCTGGAGGATGATGGACTGGAAATAGTTGCTCACCAGGGAGATGATGAGGATGCTGGCATAGACGCCCACCTTTATGAAGAGCTCCCGGAGCTCAAAGTCGTCCTTGATGAGCTTTTCGATGTCGCCCACGATGATGGGGGCGGCGATGTCGTAGGCCGTAGCCACCAGCATCATGAAGAGCACCGCAAGGAAGCTCTTCCAGTAGGGCTTGGCGTAGGGCAGCATCCGGGCCATGATCTCCCGGTCCGGAACGTTACGGTCAAAGGTGACCACGGCCTTCCGGCGCTTCAAGGTGATATACGCGGCCACAAAAATGACCGTGAAAAAGCTGACGATGGCGCCAACTATGTAGAGCGGTGTAAACTCAGCCATTGCCCTCGCCTCCCTCCTCCTCAAGCTTCTGGAGGTCCACCATGTGCCTGTACTCCGGGCAGCTCTCATAAAGGGCCGCATGGGGCCCCACGGCCACGAGCTTCCCGTCCTCCAGAAAGAGTATCTTGTCCATCCGCTCGATGGTGGAGATGCGGTGGGCGATGAGTATCGTGGTCTTCCCGGCCCGGGTCCTGGCCAGGTTTTCAAGGATCGTCTTCTCCGTGCCCGTGTCCACGGCGGAGACGGAGTCGTCCAGGATCAGTATGGGCGCGTCTTTCAAAAGGGCCCTCGCGATGGAGATGCGCTGCTTCTGGCCGCCGGAGACGGTGACGCCCCGCTCGCCCAGGACCGTCTCGTACCCCTCGGTGAATTCCATGATGTTCTCGTCCACGTCGGAGAGGACCGCGGCGTTCTTCACCTTTTCCATATCCGGCTTTCCGTTGGTGAAGGCGATATTTTTGGCGATGGTGTCGGAGAAGAGGAAGTTGTCCTGGGGCACGTAGGCGCAGGCCGCCCGCACGTCGTGGATGGCCACGTCGTTCACGTCGTTCCCGTCCACAAATACAGTGCCGTCCGGGACGTTGTAGGTCCGCAGGATGAGGTCCACCAGCGTCGTCTTGCCCGAGCCCGTGCGGCCCACCAGGCCCACGCTCTCCCCGGCCTTGATTTTAAAGGAGATGTCCTTCAGAACGTCGTACTCCCCGTCGGGATAGCGGAAGGTGAGGTCCCGGAACTCGATGTCGCCCCGGACGCCCGTCAGCTCCCGGACGCCCTCCCGGTCCACCACGTCCTGCTTGGCGTCCAGAAGCTCGGAGATGCGCTTTAAGGACGCCTTGCCGCGGCTGGTCATGTCGATGAGCTCGGAAACGGCCATGATGGGCCAGACGATGGCGTTGAAGTAGCCGATGTATTCCACGAGCTGCCCGGCGTTGAAGACGTCGCGGTGGACGAGATACCCGCCGTAGCCCAGCACCACACAGATGACGGACTCCACAAAGAGCGTCACTAAGATGTGCAGCAGCACGGAGGCCCGGGTAAAGTCCACGTTGGCCTTCTCGTTCTCCTGGTTGAGCTTTTTGAAGGCCCAGAGCTCCTTGGCCTCCTTGACGAAGGCCTTGATGACGGCGATACCGGAGAAGGACTCCTGGGAGAAGTCCGAGAGCTTTGAAAACGCCGCCTGGCGGATGTCCCACTTGCGCTCCATGTACCGCCCCACCACCGTGGAGACGCCGAAGAGGAAGATCATGGGAATGAGCGACAGGCCCGTCAGCAGGTGGTCCATCTGCCACATCCTGTAGATCGCCAGAACGCCCAGCATCATGGCGTCGGCCATCATGAGAAGGCCGTTGCCGTAGCAGTCCTGCACCGTGTCCAGGTCGTTGGTGAAGAGGCTCATGAGGTTGCCCACCTTGTTGACCTGGTAGTACTGCTGGGAGAGGTCCTTGCAGTGGTCGAACATCCTGTTGCGCAGGTCCGTCTCCACCAAAATGGCGGAGCCGAAGAAGCAGATACGCCACAAAAACCTTCCGAAGACCATGGATAGGACCACCACCAGCATGGGCAGGCATATCTCGTCCAAAAGGAAGGTCATGTCAAATACGCGCTGCGTCCCGTCCAGCATGACCACGCCGTCGTTCATGCCGTTGACCACCATCTGATAGAGCCTGGGGACAACAAGCTGCATGTAGTCCACCACCCCCAGGGACAGCAGTCCCAGCAGCAGTATGGGGGCGAATCTTATGTAATATCTGTTTATGTGCTTTCCGAATATCATTTTGCGCTCCTGTCAACACGCCGAAAAGAATTTCCATGCCCACGGCTTTTGATTATACCATACCTTTTTTCGTTTTACCAGACTAACTTTCAGGATTTCCTTGCGTTTCTTGCGGACTTTTAAAGCCAAAAAATACCGCGGCCCCCAAGGCCGCGGTCAGCTTGTCAAAAAACTCAAATTCAATATTTTTTCCGGCGACATGCGCGTCGGAAAAAATCCCTTTTGTCGCACAAGTGCCGCCTACGGCGGCGCGCAGGGCGACAGCAGGGAAGTTTTCGCTGAATTTCGCAAAATTCAGCGAAAATTTCCCGCACGTTCCCCTTGTCGGAAAAGCCCGTCAGGGCTTTTTCGACAGTCTGCCGCGGCTCTTAGGGCCGCGGTACTGCTTGTATTATTGGCGCTCAGGCGGCGGTCTTTCTCTTTCCCACCGCCCCGGCGACGGCGCCGGCGACGGTGAGGACCAGCCCCGCGCCGCCTGTGACGGCTCCGATGAGCGTCAGCGGCCCGCGCAAAAGCGCCCGGACCAGCGCGACAGCGGCGTTGTCCCCCGTGAGAAGGCCCGACACCGCCACGGGCGCCAGCAACAGCGCCCCGACGATGAGCGCGGGGATGCCCAGGCCCAGAAGTCCCCCGGAGATGCGCTTTATGTTTATAAGCAGGATAAGCACAGCCAGCGCCGCGGCCACGGCCCAGACGGCAATAAGTACGGCAGAGGACATGACGGCCCGGACGGCGCTCAGGGGCCCGGCATACTGCTCCCGGATCTCGGAGACGCTGGGCATCACCTTGTCGAGCTGCTCGCTCAGGCTCTGGCGGACCACGTCCTCGTCGATCTTGATCTGGGCGTCGATGCCGGCCTCGCTCATGGCGGCGTTCAGGTCGTCCTGGTGCTCCACGAGGAAGTCCGTGACCTTGTCGGCGCTGAGGCCGGCGTCCTCCGGGGGCTCCTCGCCGCTGACGATGGCGTCAACGTAGTCCTCGGTGACGTCGCCCAGGAAGTCCTGGACAAAATCCTGACCAAGAACGTCGTTTATGGCGTCGGAGCTGACGTCCTCCAGGCCCTCGATGCCCTCCTGATCCTTCAAGGCGTCCAAAATCATGTCCGCCAGGGACTGGTCGCCGCTCTCCTCGGCCGTCCTCACCGGGGAGGCCGCCGGCGTGCGCGTCATGGTGACCGCCCGGCCCGCGCTCTGGCTTGCCTGGGTCCTGGCTGTCCTGTGGGAGGCCGTGGGGACGCGGATGGAGCCCAGGTCGATTTGCGACAGGAGCTTCGCGATGTTCTCGGAGCTCACGGTGTTCCTGGCCGCTGTCAGGACCGTGCCGGCCAGAAGCGCCGCGCACAGAAGGATGCTCAGGATAACGGTGACGGCGGTCCTGCCGGCGCTCTTCCCGCTGTTGTTCATATGTAACTCCCCTTTCCCGGCGTACCGGAAAATATTTCACTATTACACTATACTATTATTTTCGTAAATTTCAAGCATTTTCTTCCGCGGAAGCAAAAAAGCTTCGTTATAAGCCGTCAGCTTTGCCCGCAATTCGGCCTTTACAACCGGGATCGGCGCGGGTATAATACACTTGTGATCAAAACCATCTGAGAGGCGTTCTATGAAAAAACTCACGATTTTACTGCTTCTCCCCGCTCTGCTGATCGCGCTCGCGGCGTGTTCCGGCGGGGAGGCGCAGAGTGAAGCATCCGCAACGGACAAGGAGGAAAAACAAATGGACGGGACATTGAAAATGAAGATCAACGACATGGACGTTTCGGTGGAATGGGAGGACAACGAGTCCGTTGAGGCGCTGCGGGAGCTCACGCAGAACGGGCCTGTTACCGTGCAAATGTCCATGTACGGCGGCTTTGAGCAGGTGGGCTGCCTCGGCACCGATTTACCGCGGAACGACACGCAGACCGTGACGCGGAGCGGCGACATCGTGCTCTACTCCGGCGACCAGATCGTTGTGTTCTACGGCTCCAACTCCTGGGCGTATACGCGGCTCGGACATATTATGGACAAATCGGACGAGGAGATGGCCGAGCTGCTCTCAAACGGCGACGTCGCCGTCACCCTTTCACTGGAGGAGTGAGGTACATATGGAATATCGCGTACTGCCCCACGGGGGCGAAAAGATCAGCGTCATCGGCCTCGGCGCCGGGAGCCTTTCCGGCACGAAGGACGAGATGGCCGCCGTTCTGAACGCCGCCATTGACAACGGAATCAACTATTTTGACCTGGCCCCGTCCGTCGAAGCGCCCTGGTACGCCTACGCGGAGGCCTTCGCCGGGAGGCGGGATAGGCTCCTCACCCAGATGCACTTCGGCGCCATCTACAAGGGCGGCAAGTACGGCTGGACCCGCGGCCTTGACGAGATCAAGGAGCAGATCGCCTGGAATTTCCGCACGCTGAAGATGGACTATACGGACTTTGGCTTCATCCACTGTGTGGACGACGCGGAGGATCTGGATGAGGTGCTGAACGGCGGACTCTGGGACTACATGAAGGGCCTCAAGGCGGACGGCGTCATCCGGCACCTGGGCTTTTCCTCCCACGACCCCACCATCGCGAGGCGTGTCCTGGACACCGGGCTCATCGACTTATTCATGTTCAGCATAAACCCCGCCTACGACTACCAGAAAGGCGAGTACGCCATCGGCGAAAATGCCCAGCGCGCCGCCCTTTACCGGGACTGCGAGCGGATGGGCGTGGGCATCTCCGTGATGAAGCCCTTCGCCGGAGGCCAGCTTCTGGACGAAAAGCGCTCCCTGTTTGGCCGCGCCCTCACCCACGCCCAGTGCTTCCAGTACGCTCTGGACCGCCCCGCTGTGCTGACGGTGCTCCCCGGCGTCCGGGACATGGCGGACCTTAAAACCGTGCTCCACTATATGGACGCCACGCCGGAGGAGCTGGATTATTCGGTGATAAGCCGCTTCACGCCACGGGACGCCGAGGGCGTGTGCGTCTACTGCAACCACTGCCAACCCTGCCCCGCCGGCCTGAACGTGGGCCTCATCAACAAGTACTACGACCTGGCCCGCGCCGGCGACGAGCTGGCCCGCAGCCACTACCTGAACCTCCCCCTCCACGCCGACGCCTGCCTCCGCTGCGGCCACTGTGAGAGCCGCTGTCCGTTCCACGTGAAGCAGAAGGACAGGATGCGGGAGATCGCGGAATATTTCGCTTCTTACACGCTCTGAAAAGCGCTTTCCCTATTCAGCGCCTCATACTAATCCCTAATCAAAAACTCCAATTCGCGACGGTCTTTTTTGCGCCATGCTTCGCCTGACGCAAAAAATCCTCGCCGCTCGGTTGGCGTTTTTAATCAGGGATTAGTATCATTCTTTGAAGGGGTCATGGCCTGGAGGTTTGAAAAGGCGGCCGTTCCTGCGCGGGCGAACAGGCTGAGCTTCAACCCCTCGGCGGAGGGGACGCGGAGGGTCAGGGACGCGGCGGCGTTGACGGTGAAGAGGCCCAGGGTGCCCTCCTGGAGGTAGGAAAAGTCGTATTCCCGGCCGGGCTCGAGGGGCGCGGCCACTTCGGCGACGGTCTTCCTGCCGTGGGTGAGCTTGATTTTGTTGGCAGCGTGGTCGATGGAGAGGCGCGCGCCGCCCGGCTCCCCATCCGCGTCAAACGCGAGTCCGAAGGAGCCGCGGCCGTCAAATCGGAATGTCCCCTTTATCATAAAGCTCCCACGGACCCGGAGGGCCGGCTGGTACGCTCTGGCGTTCCCACCGCGGACCGTCACGTTCTCGCCGCAGACAAGGGGCGCGCTCGTCCGGAAGCGCTCCAGCGCGGCGTCCACGGGCATGAGGTAGAGCTCGCCGTTTTCCTTACGGCAGAGCTTCCTCGCCATCAAATTTCCTCCCCAACTGTCGGCGCTCCGGCGGGCCCAGCCCACCATCCAGGCGCCCTCCGGGCTCTCCACGTGCTTTGCCGAGTAAAAGAGCTTCCCGTCTAAGCGCCGCGGCTCGCCATAGGGACCGTAGAGCCCGTCGGACATGGCGTACCAGAGCGTGTCGTTTTGCGCCGAATACGTGAGGTAGCATGTATCGCCCAGGCGGAAGGTGTCGGTACACTCTAAATTCCAGAAATCCCCACATCGCTCCTTGTCGTTTGTGAAGATGAACCCGTCGCAGACCGTCTTACCGAGGTCCCCGCTGACGGTGAATTTCAGCACCTTCGCCGTGTTCCGGTGGCTGGCGGTGACCGTGAGAGCGATGGTATCGGAGGCGGGGTCATAATAGCCCTGGGGGTCGCGGAAATCAATGCGCTGGCCCAGGAACGCCGGGGGCATCAACATCCAGTCCTCCCGCTTTTTGAAGGACGTGAGCGACGTGCCCTCTGCCACGCGGACCACCTCGTCGCACGGAAACTCAGGCGATGCGTTGTGGGCCGTGTAAAAGAGGTAGTACTTCTCCCCCACCTTTACGATGGAGCCGGTGCCCATCCAGAAGTCCCGCCCGCCCGGGGTGGCCTCCAGAATAGGGCCGGGGTACTCGGTGAAAGCAGCCAGGTCCCTGGAGGTGGCCAGGAAGATGGAGTGGTTATAGGAGTCCCCGCCGTCCTTGAGGTAGTATATGTAAAAGACGCCGTCCTCAAAATACGGCATCACGTCCCCCACCCACGGCTGGCGCCCGCCCACCGGGGCCGGAAGAAAGAAGCTTTCGTATTCATTTCCCATATTGACCTCCCGCCGCCCGCTTCGATGCGGCATAAGCATGCACATGATAAATTGATTATACCAGATTAGCGCCAGGACTTCCACACATTTTTGCATTTCTCGCGCTTTTTTCGGGAAAAGTGTTGAAATGTCCGCCTTTTGGACGTATAATGAGTTGAGCGGACAAGGGCGCCTGACGGCGTTCTTGTCTTTTTTATGGAGGTGTTTCGTTTGAAGCCGATCATCGGGGTCATGCCGCTGTGGGACAACGGAAAAGACAGCATTTGGATGCTGCCGGGATATATGGACGGGATAAGCGAGGCCGGGGGCACGCCTGTCATTTTTCCCTTTTCACGCGACGCGGAGGAGCTCGCGGGGCTTGTGGAGCTGTGCGGCGGCATCCTTTTCACGGGCGGGCACGACGTGTCGCCGGGGCTCTATCACGAGGAGCCCCTGCCCGGGCTTGTTTCCTGCTGTGAAAAAAGGGACGTTATGGAAGCCATCGTCCTCCGGGCGGCTATAGAGCTGGACAGACCCATTCTCGGGATCTGCCGGGGAATCCAATTCATCAACGCGGCCCTCGGTGGTTCGCTCTACCAGGACCTGCCCTCACAGCATCCGTCCCGTGTGGAGCATCACCAGCGCGCCCCTTACGATGTCCCCGTACACGATGTCGAGCTCAAGGAAAATACGCCGTTGTCCGGCTGCCTGGGGGTCGATCGCCTTGCCGTAAACAGTTGCCACCACCAGGCGGTAAAGGCACTGGCGCCGGGCCTTGAAAGCATGGCCACGTCGCCCGACGGCCTCACGGAGGCTCTCTATATGCCCGCGGTCAAATTCCTCTGGGCCGTCCAGTGGCACCCGGAGTTTTCCTATAAGTCAGATGCCAACAGCCGGAAGATCTTCAAGGCGTTCGTTGACGCGGCGAAATAGGTAACCCAATCACCGCAAAGCCGCTCCGTCATTCCCCGGAGCGGCTTTTAACAGCTTTGCCGCCAAAAAAGGCGACGCGTCAAAAGGAATTAGTATTGATATGCCCCGGCAGGGATGCCGGGGCTTTTTTGAGTGGAGGTGCTTATGGTCAGGCTTTTGATTATTGCCGATGACTTCACCGGGGCGCTGGACTGCGGGGTGAAGCTGGCGG
>CANROF010000060.1 GCA_947632155.1 uncultured Oscillospiraceae bacterium | reverse complement strand
TTCAGATACCGCTCTATTCCGATCTCCTCCATGATCCGGTCGAATTCAAAAACCACATCGCCGATCTCCAAACTTTCATCAAAAAACTCTGGAAATCTTCCCTGCGTTGGACTATAATGTGTGTCGGTATGGTTTTTAGTCACAAATTAATTATACCAAAAAAAGAAGAGAGTTACCAGGGTCCCTTGGTAACTCTCTTCCTTTTTTACGGGACTTTTTTCACAGCCCCTCTTTTTTTATTTAATAAGGAATATTTGGAGCTTTTATAGAAATATCCTTGCCCCTATCCATTTTTTATGTTATCATAAGTAAAAATCCCCGGGAGGCGGTAAGAATGCACACGTATGAGCGGCGGGTAAACTACTACGAGACGGACAGGATGGGCGTGGTGCATCACTCCAACTACATCCGCTATTTTGAGGAGGCCCGGACCCACTTCATGGAGGAGGCCGGATACCCCTACGCCCGGATGGAGGAGGAGGGGGTCATGAGCCCCGTCACCGCCATAGCCTGCCAGTACAAAAAGCCCGTACACTACCCCGACCTCATTTATATCCGCGTCTACCTCGTCTCCATGACGAAATTCCGCTGCGCCTTCCGCTACGAGGTCGCGGACGGAAAGACCGGCGAATTGCGCGCCACGGGCACGTCGGAGCACTGCTATCTGGACATGTCCGGACATATCGTCAACATCCAGCGGCAAAACCCGGTATTTTTCGAGACGTTCCTTAAAGAGGCGGACGGGGAATAAGGGATTCTATTTGAAACGGAGGAATGGCCCTTGACAGATGTATTGATTATCGGCTGCGGCGTCAGCGGGGCGGCGGCGGCCATGGAGCTTTCGCGCTATAAGCTCTCCGTCACCGTGCTGGAGCGGGAGAACGACGTCTCCATGGGCTCCAGCCGCGCCAATTCCGCCATTGTCCACGCGGGCTACGACCCCAGGCCCGGGACGCTGATGGCGCGCCTCAACGTCCGGGGGAACGAGCTGACGAGGAAGCTCTGCGCGGACCTGGACGTGCCATGCCGCCAGTGCGGCTCGCTGGTGCTGGCCTTTTCGGAAAAGGAGAACGGCACGCTCCGGGAGCTTTTGGACCGGGGAATAAAAAACGGCGTCCCGGGACTTGAGATTCTCTCCGGCGACGAGGCGAGGCGCCGGGAGCCCAATCTCTCCGGCGCCGTCACGGCGGCCTTGTGGGCGCCCACGGCGGCGATATGCTCGCCCTGGGAGCTGTGCCTTGCCATGGCGGAGACGGCCGTCAAAAACGGGGCCGAGCTGCGCCTGGGCACTGAGGTCACGGGCCTGGAGCGCCGGGATGACCGCTGGATCGTTCACACGAACCGCGGCGAAACGGAGGCCCGGTACGTTATAAACGCCGCGGGCGTGGACTCGGACACCGTCCACGACATGGCCGCGCCCCACGAGTTCGACGTAAAGCCCAGCCGGGGCGAATACTATATCCTGGACAAATCCGAGGGCGGGCGGGTGAACACCGTGGTGTTCCAGTGCCCCTCGGAGCGGGGAAAGGGCGTCCTTGTCGCGCCCACCGTCCATGGGAATCTCATCGTGGGGCCCAACGCGGAGCCGGCGCCCCGGCACGACACCGCCACCACCGCCTCCGGCCTTGATTTTGTGAAGGAGACGGCGAAGCTGTCGGTCCCCGGCATCGACTTTTCCCAGTCCATCCGGAATTTCTCCGGCGTCCGGGCCAACTCCGGGCGGGACGACTTCATCATAGGGATGAAGGCACCGGGCTTTCTGGACCTGGCGGCCATCTGCTCGCCGGGCCTCACCTCCGCGGCGGCCATCGGCGAGTACGCCGTGGAGCTTTTGGGCAGAGAGGGCCTTGCGCTTGAGAAAAAGGACGTTTTTCTCTACGGGCGAAAGCGGACGCGCTTTAAGGAGCTCTCCGATGTTGAGCGGGCGGCTCTCATCGCCCGGGACCCGGCCTACGGGCGGGTCGTTTGCAGGTGTGAGACTGTCACCGAGGGGGAGATACTGGAGGCCTTCCGCTCTCCCATCCCGCCCCGGAGCGTGGACGGCGTAAAGCGCCGGGTCAACGCCGGGATGGGCCGGTGCCAGGGGGGCTTCTGCGGCCCCAGAGTGGTGGAAATCCTTTCGCGTATGCTTGGCATCCCCCAGGACGAGGTGGTCCAGGACCGGACCGGCAGCCGGATACTTGTGGGCGAGACGAAGGAGGTGCCGGAGAATGTATGACCTCATAGTCGTGGGCGGCGGCCCCGCGGGGCTTGCCGCGGCCTGCTCGGCCTGGGACTCCGGCCTTCGGAGCATCCTCATCGTGGAGCGCGACAGACAGCTCGGCGGTATACTCAACCAGTGCATCCACAACGGCTTCGGCCTTACCTACTTTAAAGAGGAGCTGACGGGCCCGGAGTACGCCCACCGCTTTGTGGAGCTCCTGGGGAAGACCGGCGTTGAGGTACGGACGGACACCATGGTCCTGGACGTGACCGCGGACCGCCGGGTCCACATGACGGGGCCCAAAACCGGCTACCGGGTGGAGGAGGCCCGGTCCGTCATCCTGGCCATGGGCTGCCGGGAGCGGACCCGGGGCGCCATCGGGACGCCGGGGACCCGCCCCGCAGGCGTCCTGACCGCCGGCGCGGCACAGAGATACGTGAATGTGGAGGGGTATCTGCCGGGAAAGCGCGTGGTGATCTTAGGCTCCGGGGACATCGGCCTCATCATGGCCCGCCGCATGACCTTGGAGGGGGCCAGAGTCCTGGCCTGCGTGGAGGTGATGCCCTATTCCGGCGGCCTTACGCGCAATATCGTCCAGTGTCTGGAGGACTACGGGATACCGCTCTATCTCTCCCACACCGTCACGGACATCAGGGGCCGGGACAGGGTGGAAGAGGTGACCGTCTGCCGGGTGGACGAGCGCCGCCGCCCCGTTCCGGGGACGGAGATGGTCTTTGCGTGCGACACGCTCCTGCTCTCCGTGGGGCTCATCCCGGAAAACGAGCTGACGACCCGGGCGGGCATCGAGATCGACCCGCGCACCAAGGGCGCGGCGGTTTTTGAGAATATGGAGACGAGCCTTCCCGGCGTCTTTGTCTGCGGGAACGTGGCCCACGTCCACGATTTGGTGGATTTTGTCACTCAGGAGAGCCAGCGCGCCGGCGCCGCCGCCGCGAAATTCGTCCGGGAGGGCGAGGCGGCGGGGGAGAGCCTCGCTCTTCGCAGCGGGAACGCCGTCAGCTACACCGTGCCCCAGCGGATAAGGCCCCAAAATGTGGACAAGTCCGCCAATGTGTTCTTCCGGGTAAACCGCATTTGCGGAAATTCCCAGATCGCCGTAACGGCGGGGGGACGCCGGCTTGCCGCCTTCAAGCGCGACCGCCTGGCGCCGGGCGAGATGGAGCACATATCCATCCCCAAAAAGCTCCTTGAGGGCGTGACTGGGGAGATCACGATCTCGATAGAGGAGGTGCGGGAATGAGAGAGCTTGTGTGCATCGTCTGCCCCCGGGGCTGTCATATGAAGGTGGACGACGAGCTGAACGTCACCGGCAACTTCTGCCCCCGGGGGGCGGAGTACGCCAGGGCGGAGCTCACACACCCCACCAGGGTCGTCACCTCCACCGTGAGGCTTGAGGGCGGCGAATACCGTCGCTGCCCGGTAAAGACCTCCGCGCCGATACCCAGGGAGCTGATACCCCGCCTCATGGAGACGCTCTCCTCCGTCACCGCCCGGGCACCGGTGAGAGTGGGCCAGGTCCTCATCCCCAACGTCCTTGACACCGGCGCCGATATTCTCGTCACCAGGGAGATAGATGAGGCGTAATACTAATATCCAATTAAAATAAGCCATTCGCGCCGGTCTTTTTCGCGTCATGCCGCGTCAGCCGCCTTGGAAATACCAACGGGTATTCCCTGCGGCGTCTTCCTTGCCTGACACGAAAAATCCTCGCCGCTCGGTGTCTTCTTTTAAATGGATATTAGTATAAACAGTATTTTTGGCCCTCCGTTTTTTTCGGAGGGCCAAAAAAAGCCTTGACAATCCCCGGCAATGACACTATAATAAACAGGCACCTCGGGGTGTGGCGAAGTTTGGTATCGCGCTTGGTTCGGGACCAAGAGGCCGCCGGTTCGAATCCGGCCACTCCGACCACGGGCAGATCTCTTTTCGGGATTTGCCCGTTTTTTTGTGTTGAATAATAATCCGCCGGAATAGGGCTTGGACGGGGCGAATATATTTTGGTATTACAGCTTCGGGAGGCGCTAAAGATGGTCTATGTGGGTCAGCGCGGGAGGAGAAGGACAAGGAGGACGCAGGGAAATCGAAACAGAGCGCGGGGGCGCTGGCTTTCCGTCTGCGCGTGGCTGCTGGTGCTGGCGCTGGGCTTCTGCCTGGCATTTCCCAAGACGGCGAAGAGCCTCCGGCAGAAGGCCTCGGACGCGCTGGGCCTGGACATTGGCGGGGCCGTTGGGGCTTTCGGGGAGAGCCTGAGGTCCGGGGAGAACATATGGAAGGCCGCAAAGGGGGCCTTTGAGCGGGCCTTCCGGGCGGACGGCGGCGAGGACATGGAGGTCGGCGCCAATAAGGACGGGGATATGCCCGCCGTAAACAAATTAGGAGACGCCGGGGGTGACGCGGACGGCGTAAACACCGGGGAGAGCGGCATAACTGACCCCGTGGAGGCGTTCCGGGAGAGCCAGGAGCGCTTTTCCGGGCTGGGCCTCCCCGGAAACGTGTCGTTTGAAAGGCCGGACCTTGCGGAGCTGAAAACGCCGGTGGACGGGACGGTGACCTCGGGCTTTGGCTACCGGGAGCACCCGTCGGACGGCATAGTCAGGTTCCACTACGGCATCGACGTGGCCGCCGGGGCTGGCACGGAGGCGCTGAGCGTGGCCGACGGGACCGTGGCGGCGGTCGGGGACAGCACCAGCTACGGCTTATACGTCATCGTAAAGCATGAAAACGGCGTGGAGTCGCTTTACGCCCACTTATCCGAGGTGTGCGTAAAAAACGGCGACACGGTGAAGGCCGGGGACAGGATAGGCACCGTGGGCGAGACGGGGAACGCCACCGCGCCGTGCCTGCACCTTGAACTGCTGGTAAATGGAAATTATGTAAACCCCGGATTCTATCTATACGTTTGAATGGTTGACATAAGTTTGAAGTTTACATAATCATATTAGTTTACATAAAATCAACAGTCAACATAATATTGATATGGTTTACATAACTGAAAATCAAAGATTTTTTGGAACCGCCGACCGCAAAGTTGACATAACTCCTGGATTCCTGCTTCTTGCGGCCGCTTTTACCGTGCTGGCCGGGCCGGGGAGGGCCCTTCTGGCCCTCGCGGCCGTGGCCGTCCACGAGCTGGGGCACTTGGCGGCGCTGGCCCTTTGCGGGGCGCATGTCACCGGGCTTCGATTCGACATCGGCGGAGGGGAAATACAATATTCCAATACCCTTTCTTTCACCGGGGAGGCGCTGGCGGCGCTGTCGGGGCCCTTTGCCGGGGCGCTTCTGGCCGCCGGAGCCCTGGGTGCCGGGGAGATAACGGGCCAGGCGTTTTGCTATGAGCTGGCGGGCGTGAGCCTGCTCTATACGTTTTTCAATCTCATCCCCGCCTCGGCCACCGACGGCGGGCGGGCCCTCTCGGCGCTGACGGCCCTGGCGCTGGGGCCGGAGGCGTCGGATAAAATATGCCGCGCGGCCGACATTCTCTGCGCGCTGGCAGTTTTGGCGGGCGGATTCTACGTTTTTTGGGTGAGCCGCGGCAACGCGACGGCTCTCATTTGCGCCGTTTTTCTCATGAATGCTTGTTGCAAAAAGCCGCGCTTTGGTGTAAAATGATAACGGTATAATTTGAATTTTATTTAGGCGGTACGCTATGACACCAAAGCTTGAGCGCATTCTGACGCGCGTCCAGAAGCCCGCCCGCTACACCGGCGGGGAATATAACGAGATCGTGAAGGACCTCTCCGCGGTGGACCTGCGGGTGGCTTTCTGCTTCCCGGACACCTATGAGATCGGCATGTCCAACTTAGGGCTCCAGATCCTCTACGGGGCCATAAACGAGGACCCCGGCATGTGGTGCGAGCGGTGCTTCGCGCCCTGGGGGGACATGGAGGACGAGCTGCGCCGGGAAAAGATACCCCTCTACGCGCTGGAGAGCGGCGACCCCATCGGGGATTTTGACGCCATTGCCTTTTCCCTGGGCTATGAGATGGCCTACACGTCGGTCCTCAATATGCTGGACCTGGCCGGCGTCCCCGTGCGCAGAGCCGACAGAACGGCCCTTACGCCGTTGGTTTTTGCCGGGGGGACAAGCTGCGTAAATCCCGAGCCCATGGCGGATTTTATCGACCTCTTCGTCCTGGGCGAGGGGGAGGAGCTGGACCTGGAGGTCCTGCGGCTCCTTCGCCGGGCCAAGGGCGAGGGCTGGACAAAGAGCCGCTTCCTCCGGGCGGCGGCGGACATTGAGGGCGTTTACGTCCCGAGCCTCTATGAGCCGGAATACAACGGCGACGGCACGCTCCGCGGCGTCACGGCCCTGGACGGCGCGCCAAAGACCGTCACAAAGCGGATCATCGAGGATCTGGACAGCGCCTACTACCCCTCCCGCGCCATCGTGCCCTCCACGGAGATCGTCCACGACCGGGTGGTGCTGGAGCTCTTTCGCGGATGCGTCCGGGGCTGCCGATTCTGCCAGGCGGGCTTCGTCTACCGCCCGGTGCGGCGGCACAGCACGGAGTTTTTGCTGGAGAAGGCAAAATCGCTGCTCCAGAGCTCCGGGTATGAGGAGATAACCCTCTCCAGCCTCTCCACCAGCGACTTTAAGGGCCTGCCGGAGCTGACGGACGGGCTTTTGGAGTGGTGTGAGCCCAGAAAAATAAGCCTGTCGCTGCCCTCCCTCCGGGCGGACAACTTCTCCATGGGCCTTATGGAGAGGGTCCAGCGGGTCCGCAAATCGGGCCTCACCTTCGCCCCCGAGGCCGGGAGCCAGCGGCTCCGGGACGTCATCAACAAGAACGTCACCGAGGAGGCGCTGATGAACTCCTGCCGCATCGCCTTTGAGGGCGGCTGGAACACCTTGAAGCTCTATTTCATGCTGGGCCTGCCTACGGAGACGGACGAGGACGTCCTGGCCATCGCGGAGCTGGCCGAAAGGGTCCTCCACTGCTGGCGGCAGTACGCCGCGAATAAGGCCCGGGGCGTGCGGATAACGGTCAGCACCTCCATGTTCGTCCCCAAGCCCCACACGCCCTTTCAGTGGGAGGCGCAGGTTTCCGTGGAGGAGTACCTGCGGCGCGTGAAGCTCCTGCGGGAGGCGATAAACTCACGGTCCATCACCTACAACTGGCACGCGCCGGACGTGAGCCTCATCGAGGCGGCCCTGTCCCGGGGCGACAGACGGTTGGGCGCGGTCATTGAAAACGTGTGGCGCGACGGGGGAAAGCTGGATTCCTGGAGCGACTATTTCTCTTTCGAGCGCTGGATGGGGGCCTTTGAAAAGGCCGGACTTGACCCGGACTTTTACGCCGCGCGGGTCCGCGGGGACGGCGAGCTCTTCCCCTGGGACGTCATCGACGTGGGCGTCCGCAAAGCGTATCTCGCCCGGGAGCGCCGGGCGGCCTATGAGGGCGTCATCACCCCCGATTGCCGCGTCAAATGTATGGGCTGCGGCGCCAACTGCCTTTTGGAGAGGAGGGCCTGTGATGAGTAGGATACTCTTTAAAAAGGAGGGACGGGCGAAATTCATCTCCCATCTGGATCTCATGCGCACCATGCAGCGGGTCTTTATCCGCTCCGGTATCGAGATAAAGCACACCGAGGGCTTCAACCCCCATCCGTACATGAATTTTGCCATGCCCCTGCCCGTGGGGACGGAGAGCCGGTGCGAGCTCATGGATTTCGTGCTCCTGGGCGGCGCGCAGGCCCGGGAGGTCCCGGCGCGGCTCAACGCCTCCATGCCGGAGGGGATCCGTGTGCTGGACTGCTGGGACGAAAAAAGAAAATTTAAGGACATCAAATGGCTTGACATGGAGGCCCGTTTGTTTTACGATAATAAAGTTAGCCCCACGCAGGCCCTCCGGGACCTTTATTCCGGGGAGCATATCGTGATAGAGAAGCGCACAAAGCGCGGGTCGGCCCAGGTTGACATCGCCGCGCTTCACGGCGGGCTGGAGATAACTGAGGCGGAGGACGGCGCCGTCCTTATCGCGGCCAGGCTCCCGGTCCAGGAGCCGGCGCTCTCTCCGGCGCAGCTCATTTCGGCCATAGAGCAGCTCCGGCCGGATCTCAGGCCGGATTTCGCGGCATATCGCAGGGTGGAGGTAAGAGACAGCGAGCTCCGCCCATTCAGATAAAAATGGAGGAAAAACTTATGGAATCAAAAGTGACCAGAATAGGCGTCCTCACCTCCGGCGGCGACGCGCCGGGCATGAACTCCGCCATAAGGGCCGTTGTACGCACGGCCCACAGCCTGGGAATCGAGTGCGTCGGCATCCGGCGCGGCTACCACGGGCTCATAACCGGCGATATGGAGCCGCTGACGCCCCGGGACGTCTCCGGCATCACGAGCCTCGGCGGGACGCTCCTCTATACCGCCCGCAGCGCCGAATTCCGCACTCCCGAGGGGGTCCAGCGGGCCGCCGACATCTGCCGCTTCCGCGGCATCGACGGGCTGGTGTGCGTCGGCGGCGACGGGACCTTCCGGGGCGCGCTGGAGCTTTCGAAATACGGCATAAGCGTGTGCGGCGTACCCGCCACCATCGACAACGACATAGCCTGCACCAGCTACACCATCGGCTATGACACCGCCTGCAATACGGCCATCGAGTGCATCGACAAGCTCAACGACACCATGAAGTCCCATGAGCGCTGCTCGGTGGTGGAGGTCATGGGCAACCGGGCCGGGCATCTGGCGCTGTATGTGGGCCTGGCCGTGGGCGCCACGGCGGTCCTGGTCCCCGAGCGCCCCATTGATTATAAGGAGGACGTCATAAAGCCCATCCGCGAGGGGCAGCTCCACGGCCGCACAAATTACGCCGTCATCGTGGCGGAGGGCGCGGCCCACGCCACCGAGGTGGCCAAGATCATCAACACCGAGACGGGCATGGACACCCGCGCCACCATCATCGGACACGTCCAGCGCGGCGGCCGGCCCACGGTGCGCGACCGGGTCCTGGCCGCGGACTTCGGCTACACCGCCGTCCACGTCCTTGCCGAGGGCAAGACCAACAAGGTCATCTGTTACGACGGGCAGAAGATGTTCGACATGGACATTGTGGACGCCCTTCAGATGAAGAAAGACCTGAGCGAGCACAGCTACGGGCTTTTGGCGGCCCTCCACTCCGGCATGTGAGCCCTCCGCGGGGAAATTTTTGTGAAAACCGCATATTTTGTGAAAATAATCCTTGCAATTTCTCAAATGTTGTGGTAAGATACTTAGGCTTTTGCGGGATTTTTCCCGTTTCATCGGGGCGGTCCTATGCCGTGAACTCGGTACGAACGCCTATCAAGAGGGGAGGAAAAGCACTGTGAATCTGGTTGAGACTTTAAATCAGCAGTATATGAAGCCGGAGCTTCCCGCCATGAACGTTGGCGACACCGTCCGTGTCACCGTCCGCGTCAAGGAGGGCAACCGCGAGCGCACACAGGCCTTTGAGGGCACCATCATCGCCAAGAAGCACGGCGGCATCAATGAGACGATCACCGTCCGCCGCATTTCCTACAATGTGGGCTGCGAGAAGGTCTTCCCCGTACATTCTCCCAGCATCGTTTCTGTGGAGACTGTTCGCCGCGGCAAGGTCAGGAGAGCCAAGCTCTACTACCTCAGGGACCGCGTTGGCAAGAACGCCAAGGTCAAGGAGAGAATCTAAGACAGGCAAAAAAGGGGGAGCGCATCCCCCTTTTTTTGCTACCGGCTGAAGATCGGCTTTTGTATTTCCGTGGGAGGCGGCGATAACTATGTCTGACGAGATAAAAAACGAGGAAGCCCGGACGGAGGACGCGGCGGATACTGCCCCCGAGGCCGCCGGGGAGGGTGAAAAAAAGCCCGGAGACAAAAGGGAAAGATCCGGCAGGATGGAGCTCTACGACTGGATACAGTGCTTTGTGGGCGCGCTTGTGGTGGGAATCGTCATCTTCATGTTCGGCATACGCGTAGTGAACGTGAAGGGCCATTCCATGGTGCCGACGCTCCTCAATTCCGACAGGATCGTCACCTCCGATCTCTTTTACACGCCCAAGGCCGGGGACATCGTGGTCCTCCAGACCGACACCTACGGCCCGGAGCCGCTGGTCAAGCGCATCATCGCCACGGCCGGCCAGACGGTGGACATCGACTTTGAAAAGGGCGTGGTCTATGTGGACGGCGCGGCCCTGGACGAGCCGTATGTGGCGGCGCCCACCACCACCAGGGAGGACTTCCAGGGGCCCGTGACGGTGCCGGAGGGGTGCCTCTTCCTCATGGGCGACAACAGGAACGAATCCACGGACAGCCGCCGCGCCACCATCGGCATGGTGGATAAGCGGTGCGTCATCGGCAAGGTCCTCTTCGTGATACTCCCCGCCGCGGGGCCTGACGGCTCCAGGGACCTGGGCAGGCTCGGGAGCGTATACGGCTGATGGAGGGGGAGATGAACATCCAGTGGTTCCCCGGCCACATGGCCAAGGCCCGCAGGATGGTGACGGAGAATCTAAAGCTCGTGGACGCGGTCTGCGAGGTGGTGGACGCCAGGGTCCCCCGCTCCAGCCGCAACCCGGAGCTCTCCGAGCTTCTGGGCGCCAAGCCCAGGCTCCTTATATTGAACCGCACGGATCAGGCCGACCCCGGCCGCACGGCCCAGTGGGCGGCGCATTTCAGGGCCCTCGGGTACGGCGTATTGGAGACGGACTGCAAAACGGGAAAGGGCACGAACGCCGTGAGCGGCGCCGTGAAAAGCCTTTTGCGTGACAAGATAGAGGCATACAGGGCCCGGGGCCAGGCGGGAGCGCCCCTCCGGGTCATGGTGGTGGGGATACCCAACGTGGGCAAGTCCTCCTTTATCAACCGCGTGGCCGGACGCCGCGCCGCGGAGGCCTCCGACAGGCCCGGCGTCACCCGGGGAAAGCAGTGGATAAGCGCCGGCGGGGGCGTGGAGCTCCTGGACACGCCGGGGCTCCTGTGGCCGAAATTCCAGGATCGGACGGTGGGGGAGAATTTGGCCTTCACCGGCGCTGTCCGGGACGAGATCCTGGACGCCGAGACGCTGGGCGCGCGGCTGTGCCTGCGGCTCCGGGACACATACCCCCGGACGCTGACGGAGCGCTATGGCATCGCCTCGCCGGAGGACAAGACGGGCTTTGAGCTCCTGAAGCTGGCGGCCCGCCGGCGGGGCTTTCTCGTCTCCGGCGGGGAGCTGGACACGGAGCGCATGGCGAAGGTGCTGCTGGACGAGCTCCGCGGCGGAAAGTTGGGGCGGATCACCCTGGACGGAGGACCGGAGGATGAAGATGACTGACCTTTGGGACATCGAGCGCGGCCTTATGGCGGAGGGCTTTACCGTGATCGCCGGAGTGGACGAGGCCGGGCGCGGCCCGCTGGCGGGGCCGGTGTGCGCCGCCGCGGTCATATTGCCGCCGGAGCTGGCGATTCCCGGACTGGACGACTCAAAAAAGCTGACCCCCAAAAAGCGGGACGCGCTTTTTGATAGTATAACCGAAAAGGCGCTCCGCTATGGAGTCGCATTCGCCTCGGAAAAGGAGATCGACGAGCTCAATATCCTGAACGCCACGTACCTTGCCATGAACAGGGCCATCGCGGCGCTGGGCCCCGCGCCGGACATATGTATCATCGACGGCAACAGGTCCGCGGGGATAGAGTATCCGAATAAGACGGTCGTGGGCGGGGACGGGCTCAGCGCCAACGTGGCGGCGGCGTCGGTCCTGGCCAAGGTGACCCGGGACAGGTACATGGAGAAGCTGGGCGCGGAATACCCCGGCTACGGCTTTGAAAAGCACAAGGGCTACGGGACGAAGGAGCACTACGCCGCCCTGCGCGCCTTGGGGCCGTCCCCCGTTCACCGCGTCACGTTTTTGAGGAAAATGCATTGAGCGGCGGGGATAAAAAGCTCCTGGGCCGCTGGGGCGAGGCGGCCGCCGCGGACTTTCTGCGGAAAAAGGGCTATCGGATCATAGGCTCCGGCTTTCGCACAAGGCTGGGGGAAATAGACCTCATCGCCGAGGACCGGCGCTTTATCGCCTTTGTGGAGGTCAAGACCCGGACGGACGACAGCTTCGCCCCCGCCATGGAGGCCGTGAACGCCGCCAAGCGCCGGAGGCTCGTCGCCACGGCGGAATACTATCTCGCCACCCATGAGACGTCAAAGCAGCCGCGCCTTGACGTCATCGAGGTCTACGCCCCGCAGGGCATACGCACCAAGGACCCCGTAATAAACCACATCGAAAACGCATTTACCGGGAGGTAATCCGCCATGAAATATATAAGCACACGCCAAAGCGACACGCGCGTCAGCGCCTCCCGGGCCATAGTCCAGGGCCTCGGCCGCGACGGGGGCCTCTTTGTCCCCGAGGTCCTGCCCAGAGTCCCGGAGGGGGCCATAGGGGAGCTTCGGGGGATGGGCTACAACCAGCGGGCGGTATATATCATGAAGCTCTTCCTTGAGGACTTCACCGCCGGGGAGCTGGACGCCTTCACCCGCCGGGCCTACGGGCCGGAGGGCTTCGACACCCCCAGGGTGGCGCCGGTGAGGCGGCTGGATGAGAAAACATCGTTTTTGGAGCTCTGGCACGGGCCCACCTGCGCCTTCAAGGACATGGCGCTGCAGATCCTGCCGTATCTGCTGACGGCCTCCATGGAAAAGACGGGCTCGGATAAGGACGTCTGCATCTTAGTGGCCACCTCCGGCGACACCGGAAAGGCGGCGCTGGAGGGCTTTGCCGATGTGGAGCGCACGAGAATCATGGTCATCTACCCCCAGGACGGCGTATCGGATATACAGAAGCTCCAGATGACCACCCAGCGGGGCGGGAACGTCAACGTCATGGCCCTGCGGGGCAATTTTGACGACGCCCAGACCGCGGTGAAGGAGATATTCTCCGACCCCGCCCTCCGTCAAGAGCTGGCGGGGCGGGGCTGGACGCTCTCCTCCGCCAACTCCATCAACTGGGGCCGGCTGCTGCCGCAGATAGTCTATTATTTCTCCGCGTACTGCGACCTTCTGAACGCCGGGGACATCCGGGAGGGGGAGAAGGTCAACTTCTGCGTCCCCACCGGGAATTTTGGCGATATTCTGGCCGGGTACTACGCCAAAAGGATGGGACTTTCGGTGGGACGGCTCATTTGCGCCTCCAACGCCAACGACGTCCTGACGGACTTCATAAGGACCGGCGTCTACGACCGGAACCGGCCTTTCCACACCACCATCTCGCCGTCCATGGATATTTTGGTGTCCAGCAACCTTGAAAGGCTCCTCTTTGACCTCTCGGGCGGGAACGGCCGGGAGACGGCGGGGTATATGAGCGCCCTTCATGACAGCGGCCGGTACGAAGTCTCCGGGAAAATAAAGGCCGGCATCGACGGGCTTTTCTCCGCCGGGTGCTGCGGCGACGGCGAGACGATGGACGTCATCGCGGAAGCCTTCAGGTCCCACGGGTATCTGATCGACCCCCACACGGCCGTGGCCTTCGGGGTCCTGAAAAAATACCGCCGGGAGACGGGGGACGATACCCCCGCCGTGGTGGTATCCACCGCCTCACCCTATAAGTTCTGCGGCAGCGTCCTCACGGCCCTGGGCGAGGAGCCGGAGAGCTCCGGCGTGGAGCTCATCGGGCGGCTGGAGGCCCTCACCGGGACCGCCGCCCCGGCGCCGCTGAAGGCCCTTGCGGGAAAGGCCGTCCGCTTCACCGCCTCCTGCGATAAGGCGGAGCTCACCGCC